>NZ_JAIEZP010000001.1:310909-621818 GCF_019679475.1 Hyphomonas sediminis | reverse complement strand
CAGGACGACCAGCAAAACCAGTCCGGCGAGGATGACACCTCATCGGAAGAGCAGATGGGCGCTTCCTCCGAACAGATGGAGGCCGGCGACAGCGAGGAGCTGGAAGGGGAGGAGGCAAACGTCTCGGTCGACCAGGATGTCGATCTGGAGGCGGACGATACCCCCGACGAGACCGAGGAAGGCACCAAGCCCCTGCGGCCGAATTTCCAGCCCGGCGACGAGAAGGACCGGTTCAACTACCAGGTCTTCACGCGCGCGCATGACGAGGTGGCCAATGCGCCAGACCTTTGCGACGCCGAGGAGCTTTCCCGCCTGCGCGCCTATCTCGACCACCAGCTGCAAGGCCTGCAGGGCGCCGTCGCCAAGCTCGCCAACAAGCTGCAGCGCCGCCTGATGGCGCAGCAGAACCGCACCTGGTCGTTCGATCTGGAGGAGGGCGTTCTGGATACCGCCCGCCTCACGCGCGTGATCACCGACCCGACCTCGCCGCTCTCCTTCAAGCAGGAAGACGACACGAAGTTCCGCGACACGGTCGTCACGCTGCTGCTGGACAATTCCGGTTCCATGCGCGGGCGCCCGATCATGGTGGCGGCTCTGTGTGCGGATATTCTCGCCCGCACGCTGGAGCGTTGCCAGGTGAAAACCGAAATCCTCGGCTTCACCACGAAAGCCTGGAAGGGCGGTCTCGCACGGGAAGACTGGATGAAGGCGGGCAAGCCGCAGGCGCCCGGCCGCCTGAATGATATTCGCCACATCGTCTACAAGCAGGCCGACGCGCCCTATCGCCGCGCGCGCCGCAATCTCGGCCTGATGATGCGCGAAGGTCTGCTCAAGGAGAATATCGACGGCGAAGCGCTCCTCTGGGCGCATGATCGCCTGCTGGGCCGGCCCGAGCAGCGCAAGATCCTGATGGTGATTTCAGACGGCGCCCCGGTGGACGATTCCACGCTCAACGTGAACGTCGGCAATTATCTGGAACGCCATCTGCGCCAGGTGATCGAGGAAATCGAAAACCGCTCGCCGGTCGAGCTCATCGCCATCGGCATCGGTCATGATGTGACGCGCTATTACAAGCGCGCGGTGACCATCGTGGACGCCGAACAGCTCGGCGGCGCGATGACCGAGCAGCTCGCCTCCCTCTTCGACGAAAACGAGCCAAACCCCAAGGCCATGGCCATCCCTCCGCTCACGGATCGCACGGTTCGCGGCAGCTCCGCCATCAGCGGCGCCTCCGCCGGCGCCCCCAGCTATGGCAAGAAAGTCACCACGGGCAGGGATGTGAAGACGAAGCCCTAGTTCGTGCAGCTGTCCGCTCGTCATCCCGGAATTTGCGTAGCAAGTCGTAGGGTGGGTTGAGCGTAGCGATACCCACCATCTGCCGTATGCGGTGGGTATCCGCCCATTGGGCGTCAACCCACCCTACGGGCTCCGTGGATAAAGCCCGGCCTATCCAACACCCGCAGCGAACCGGGTTCGTCATCCCGGAATTTGCGTAGCAAATGTCCGGGACCCAGAATGCGCCGAAGTACCACGCCTGCACTGAATCCCGGATAGTCCCTTCGGACCTTCCGGGATGGCGATGGCGGCGCCCGGCGCGCCCAAAACACAAAAAGGCCCGCAAAGCGCGGGCCTCCTTGATTGTCCTGCCTCGGCAGGTCAGGCGTGGGCGGGGGCGCCCTGCATCTGGTGAACGTCGCGCGCCTTGAGCAGCTGGCCGCCGATGCCCCAGTCGCCCTGTTCCACTTCCATGATGCGCACCCAGGTCACGCTGCGCAGGGCTTCGCCCTCGATGGAGACCATGGCGTCGGTCACCTTGCGGATGATTTCTTCTTTCTGGGCGGGGGTGAACACGTCTTTGATAACGTCAACGGTAACGAGGGGCATCTGAAGTCTCCTTGGTTTGATCGTGGCCGGACCGTCCGGCGACAGGGAGACATTTGCCAGAGCCAGCCGGCGCATTTGAGTTCTCAGATTGAAGTAACGGGCTACAGATTTTGAAGTGACACACTACAGTTTTGGGGTTTTACTCCGTGTTACCGGTGTCGGGGGACGGACGGAGGGACGCGCTATGAAGTATGGGCAATATTGTCCGATTTCCACGGCAACGGAAATTCTTGGCGAGAAGTGGACGATCCTGATCATCCGCGAGCTGCTGATGGGCGGGCGCCGCTTCAATACGCTCCAGCGCGGCCTCGGCGATATTTCGCCCGCCTTGCTCACCGCGCGTCTCAAATCGCTCGAGCAGCAGCGGATGCTGGTAAAGCGCCGGGTGCAGGGCCAGAAAACATTCGAATATTATCCCACGCCCGCCTGTCAGGCGCTGCTCCCGGTTATCCTAGCCATCGGCGAATGGGGCATCGTCTGGACGAAGGAGAACATGCTCGATTCCGATTTCGATGTCGAAATGCTGATGCTCTATCTGGAACGCGCGGTCGATCCGTCGAAGCTGATCGGGGATGAAAGCGTCATCCAGTTCAAATTTATCGACCTGGAAGAGCAGAAGGATTTCTGGCTGCTGGTGAAGGGCCAGAATGTCGATCTGTGCATCACCGATCCGGGCAAGGATGTGAACGTCTATCTCAATTGCGCCATCCGTACGATGTATGAGGTCTGGATGGGCGACCGGACCTTCAGGGACGCGATCAATTCCGGTGACCTGAAAGTGCAGGGTGAACCGGCCCTCACGCGCAATATCGGCGCCTGGCTCCGCCCCGGCGCCTTCGCCGAAACGCCCCGCCTGCAGGTCGTCGCCGGCTGATCGGGCAGGGGACAGGCGCTGGCCTGTCCACGCCCACTCGCCCCCTCCGTCCGTCATCCCGGAATTTGCGAAGCAAATGTCCGGGACCCAGAAAGCCCCGCAATTCCAGCGCCCCTGCCCGCGAAGCTCATCCTGAGCGTCCTTCGCCGGGCTCAGGATGAGGTCGAAGGATAGAGCGGGCACCCGCAATTCCCGGCACCTTATCCGCCCGGCTTCCCGTCTCCCCCATCCTCCGGCGCATGTTCGATCACATGCCCCGCCCGGAACTCTGGACCCGCATCGCCGCCGTGCTCGGCGCCCTGCGCCAGCTCCTGCGAACGGTCGTGCCTGAACACTTCACCGGCATTGCCAGCGAGGCCCGCGCGCATCTTGTGGCCGCTGCCGCCCTCATCCGCCGCTACATCCATGTCCTCGCCGCAGAGATCGTCCTGCCCGAGCGCGCCGTTGGCGTTTCCGCAAAAAACTCCAACGAAACTCCAGGGAAACTCCAAGCGCGCCGCGAGGCCCTGTTCCGCCTCATCGAAGAAGCCTGCGCGCCTTCAAGATCATCGAATTCCGAAACCGCAGACCCGTCCTTCATCCAATGGGCGATGATGCTCGAAGCCGCCCGCCGCCTCGCGCTCGTTCTCAATGATCCCGAGAAACATGCGAAGCGATTGGCCCGTCTCCTCCGCAGACGGAAAGGCGCAAGCCTGAAAGACATTCCCGTCCCGGCCCACATCCTCCGCCGCCTCGCGCCATGGACCGACGCGCTGATCCTGCGGCTGGATGAAGAAGCGCGGCCTGCGGCTTGGGCGGGGCTCAATTCGTCCTGAGGCGCTGGCGGGTCGCCCATAAAAAAGCGCCTCCCCTTAAGGTCAGGGGAGGGCGCCGGTGTTGGCTATGTGAAGAAGCGGCTCAGTTCTTGCCGAACTTCCGGTCGCGGCCGGCCAGGAGGCGCAGGCGCAGGGCGTTCAGCTTGATGAAGCCGGCTGCGTCTTTCTGGTCGTAGGCGCCGTGATCGTCCTCGAAGGTGACGATCTTCTCCGAGTAGAGAGAATAGGGGCTGGAGCGGCCGATGAGGTAGGCCTGGCCCTTATAGAGCTTCAGCGTCACTTCGCCGGTGACGAAGCGCTGGGAATGGTCGATGGCGGCCTGCAGCATCTCGCGCTCCGGGCTCCACCAGAAGCCGTTATAGATGAGCTCCGCATAGCGCGGCATCAGCTCGTCCTTCAGGTGGGCGGCGCCCCGGTCGAGCGTTGCCTGCTCGATGCCGCGATGCGCCACCAGCAGGATCGTGCCGCCCGGCGTCTCGTAAATGCCGCGCGACTTCATGCCGACGAAACGGTTTTCCAGAAGGTCGAGCCGGCCAATGCCATGCTTCTTGCCGTATTCGTTGAGCTTGGTCAGCAGCGTCGCCGGCGACAGCGCTTCGCCATTGATGGCAACCGCGTCGCCTTTTTCAAAGCCGATGGTGATCACTTCGGCTTCGTCGGGCGCTTCTTCCGGGCTGATCGTGCGCATATGGACAAATTCCGGCGCCGCCTCTGCCGGGTTTTCCAGAACCTTGCCCTCGGAGGAGGAGTGGAGCAGGTTTGCGTCCACCGAGAAGGGCGCTTCGCCGCGCTTGTCCTTGGCGATCTCGATGCCGTGCTCTTCGGCGAATTTCAGAAGGTCGGTGCGCGATTTGAATGCCCAGTCGCGCCAGGGCGCGATCACCTTGATGTCCGGGTTGAGGCCATAATAGCCCAGCTCGAACCGGACCTGATCATTGCCCTTGCCGGTCGCGCCATGGCAGACGGCATCGGCGCCGACCATGTCGGCAATCTCGATCTGGCGCTTGGCGATCAGCGGCCGGGCAATCGAGGTGCCGAGCAGATAGACGCCTTCATAGACGGCATTGGCGCGGAACATCGGGAAGACGAAATCGCGGACGAATTCCTCGCGGACATCTTCGATGAAGATGTTTTCCGGCTTCACGCCGGCGGCGAGCGCCTTCTTGCGGGCCGGTTCCAGCTCCTCGCCCTGGCCGAGGTCGGCAGTGAAGGTGACGACTTCGCAGCCGAACTCCACCTGGAGCCATTTCAGGATGATCGAAGTGTCGAGGCCGCCGGAATAGGCAAGAACAACCTTTTTCGGGGCGGAAGCAGCTTTGGACATGGCGTTTCTGTCATCTTTCTGGGGGGAGAGAGGAGAAGTGTTGCCTTAAAGTCCCGCATCCCCGCTGGCAAGGCGGCGGCTTACAGGGAATTTTATGGTTTCCCGCCGATAGGTCCATTATAGTAAACTGGAAATAGGGGGCGCGTTAAGGATTGGCGCCTAGGAGATGGGCTGATGCTGCAGGAGCCGCTGATACCAGGTAATACCGCCGACGCGTCGTTCCGCGCGCGGCTGCGTGCCCGCGATGGCATGCGGCCCCAGTCGACGCTCGCCATTCTGGCCGGGTACGAGCCCAAGGAGATGGCCGCCGCCGAGATTGCGCCGCGCCCACGCGCGCCGCGGCCGGCGCCTGTTGCCGCAGCCCCGGTAACTACTGCCAAGCCTGTCGCTCCAGTGGCCGCCGCTGCGCCCGCGACCCGCCCGATTGAACCTGCCAACCGCCCTGATGCCTGGGCGCCGCCCGCAAGGCCCCAGCCTGTTCGCCCGCGTGAGGAAGTCCGCCGCGTGCCTGCGGTTGTCGTGCCGCCGGTCGAGGAAGTCATCGATACGGCTGAAGATGCCGCCGAAGAAGAGCGCCGCGAAACGGTCCTTGGCCGGTTCGGGGAATATTCCCAGCTCGCCTTTGCGGGCCTTGCGGTTCTCGGCCTTGCCGGTCTGTCGCTGCTCGCCATTGACAACACGTTGAAGGGCAAACCCGGCCTGCTGCCGGAAGAGGGGGACGATACTGTCCGCCGCGCCTCTGCCGATCCGGGCGCCGCTGTTGGCCCAGCCTCGGTTTCCGCCGTCGCTGTTCAGGAAGTCGCCACGCCTGCTGGCTCTGCGCCGCAGCCCTGGTTCGACTACAGCGGCGTTGCCGATTATCTCAAATCCCGTGTGGAAGCCCATCAGGCCGCAGAGCGTGACGCCGCGCGCCTGCAACAGGAAGAAGCCCAGCGCCTCGCTGCCGCCGCGATCGCGGATGCGGAAGCCGAGCGTCTTGCTTCCGTCGCCCGCGCTGAAGCTGATGCCCTCGCCACGCGCGACGCGGCCATCGAGGCTGAACGTCAGCGCCTTGCACGCGAAGAAGCCGAGCGGATCGCCAATGAAGAGGCCCAGCGTCTCGCCGCGCAGGCCGCTGCGGATGCCGCCGCCAAAGCCGAAGCCGACCGTCTGGCAAAGCTGGAAGCCGAACGGGCCGCCGCTGCGCTGGTTGAGCAGCGCCGTCTCGCCGAGCTCGAAGTTCAGCGTGCCGCTGAAGCCGAAGCACAACGGGTTGCCGAGCTGGAAGCGCGTCGCATCGCTGCTGAAGCCGAAGCAAAACGCCTCGCTGAGCTGGAAGCGAAGAAAGCTGCCGCCGCCGCCGAAGAAAAGCGCCTTGCGGATATCGCCGCCAAACGCGCCGCCGATGAGGAAGCCGCCCGGCTCGCCGCGCTCGACGCCAAGCGCGTGTCCGATGCGGCTGAAGCGCGGCGTCTTGCAGACATCGAGGCCAAGCGTCTTGCAGACGCCGAAGCGCGCAAACTTGCCGAAGCGAGCAAGCCGGTTGTTCTTGCCAGCGCGGTTCCAGCGCCCGCAAAGCCAATCATTCCACCGGGCGCAGCTTCGCTGAAGCCCGCTCGCTCGGATGTTCAGCCTTTGGTTTCTGCTGATCCGGCCCCGGTCACGCGCACTGCGCCCACCATCCTGACGGCTGGCGCGCCAGAAGTGCGCCCCTTCGTCGTCGGTCCGGCAAATGCACAGCGCGGCGCGGATGTCTTCCTCGGTGAGCGTGTAGCCCTGACAGCAGGCGCTGCGATCAATGTCGATGAAATGTCCGGCCTGCAGCAGCAGTTCGTCCGTCTGGTCGGTGCCAGCCCTGACGCAACGTTGCACCGCCTCTCAACGCCCGATGGCCGCCAGGTCGAGGTGACGTTTGAGCGGACGCAGCTTGTCGGAACCGCCCAGGCAAACCTGCGCACCGTGGGCTATTCGGCCGATACTTCAGCGCCTGTGACGCGGACTTATAGTGAGCAACCGGCAGTCAACGTATCGGTCATGTGCCGTGATGTGGCCTATGCCATTCCGGGGCAGGAGCGAGGCCGGTTCTCTGCCTGCCAGGGCGCTGATGGCCACTGGATGCTCGCGCGGACGGCTGCTTCGGTGGCCAGCGCCGGTCCGGTCTGAGGCGGCGGTTGCGCCGCGCGGGAAAGCCTGCAAAAGCAGAGAAGATGCAGAGCGCCGCTGTTTATAAGCTCCTCACAGAAGAGGAATGGAAAGCCGCTGAACAGGCAGGCCATGCCGCCAGTGCGCTCGATCTGGCCGATGGCTATGTCCATCTCTCCACGCGCGCGCAGCTTGCCGGAACAGCGGAGCGGTACTTCGCCGGAAAAGGCCGCGTGAAACTTTTGCAATTTGACAGCCAGGCAATTGCGCCTCTTCGCTGGGGACCGAGCCGGGGCGGTGATCTGTTCCCGCATCTTTACGCGCCCTTGGAAATTGCACGCGCTGAAGCGGCATGGTGGCTGGAGCCAGACCAGGGCGGCGTGCCAATCCTGCCGGAGGAAATCTGATGATCGCATCAACCGGAGCCCGGCTTGCCCGTTTGCTGCCGCCGGAAACGGCTCACACGCTGACGATCCGGATGCTGACATACGGTGCCGGTGTGCCGCCACATGCGCCCGATCTGCCGGTGTCGACGCGGGTGGAGCTTCCCAGATCCGGCCTGCGGCTTTGTTCGCCCGTTGGCCTGGCGGCGGGGTTCGACAAGAATTGTGAAGTGCCAGAGGCGATGGCGAAGTTCGGATTCGGTTTTGTCGAATGCGGAACCGTGACGCCGAAACCGCAGCCCGGCAACCCCAAGCCGCGCCTATTTCGTCTGACCGAAGACCGCGCGGTGATCAACCGGATGGGCTTCAACAATTTCGGGCTCGACTATTTCGTCCGCCGTCTGGAGAAATATTCCCATGCGGTCCCGATTGGCGCCAATGTGGGCGCCAACAAGGACAGCGATGACCGGATCGGCGATTATGTGACGGGCATTGAGGCGGTGGCGCCCCATGCCAGCTACATTACGATCAACATCTCCTCGCCGAATACGCCGGGTTTGCGCGGCCTGCAGGACAAGGCATCCTTGTCCCAGCTGCTTTCGCGCTGCGGCGGCGCAGACCGGAAAGACCTGCCGGTCTTCCTGAAGCTTGCGCCGGATCTTGATGCAGAAGCGATCGCAGACATCTGCTCCGTCGTGAAAGCAGAAGGCGCCTGGCTGTCCGGACTTATCATTTCGAACACGACGCTCGCCCGGCCGCCAAGCCTGCACAGCGAAGACAAGTCGGAAGCCGGTGGTCTTTCCGGAGCGCCATTGCTTCATCCGTCAACGGAAGTGCTTCGCCAGTTTGCGCGGACACTCGATGGCGCGTTCGACCTGATCGGGGCAGGGGGGATCGGCAGTGGACGCGACGCCTATGCAAAGATCCGCGCAGGCGCCTCGGCGGTGCAGCTCTATTCGCTCATGGTGTATGAAGGGCCTGCGCTCGCCAAGAAGGTCGCGCGGGAACTCTCTCATTGCCTCGCGGAAGATGGCTATTCGACCCTTGCCGACGCAGTCGGCAAGGATCTCTAGCGCGGGCATACAAAGCTAGTCCAGCACGACGACTTGACGGGCAACGGAACCCTTATTGTCCTTGAGGTTCTGCATCGCGGCGGTGATGCCATCCAGCCCGATGCGATCAGAGATCAAATCGTCGAGGTGCAGGCGGCCTTGTTTGTAAAGGTCCACAAGGCGGGGAAAGTCGATCCGGAACCGGTTGGAACCCATCACGGCGCCTTGCAGACGCTTTTCCGTGACCAGAAGTTCGATGCCGGGAATCTCGATATTTACCCCCGGCTGGATCATTCCGATCACGGTGGCGACACCCCGTGGACGGAGCATGTGGTAGGCCATTTCGGCTGTCTGCTTGGCGCCGACGCATTCGAAGGAATAGTGAACGCCGCCCTTGGTCAGCTCCTTGACGGCCTCGATGGCGTTCACTTTGGTCGGGTTGATCACATCGGTTGCACCAAAGCGGGTGGCGAGTTGCAGTTTCTCATCCGAAAGGTCGACTGCGATGATCCGGCTTGCCCCGGCAATTGCAGCGCCATTGATAGCGGCAAGGCCGACGCCGCCACAGCCGACGACGGCAACGGTTGATCCAGGCTCGACTTGCGCCGAATGAAAGACGGAGCCCACGCCGGTGATTACGCCGCAGCCGATGAGGCAGGCCCGGTCCATCGGCATGTCCTTGTCGATCACGCAGAGCGTATTTTCATGCACGAGGATCTGCTCAGCAAAGGATGAGAGGTTCAGGAACTGGCCGACCTTTTCCTTGCCGATAGAGAGGCGGGGCGCTTCGGTGACGCTACGCTGAAACTGGTCGCGGTTCACCGTATGGCAGACGGACATATGGCCGGTCAGGCAATATTCGCAGGTGCCACAGAACGGCGAGAGAATGGAGATCACATGGTCGCCCGGCTTTACAGCGGAGACCATGGAGCCGACGGCTTCCACGACGCCAGCGCTTTCGTGCCCGAGGATGACGGGGAGTTCTGCCGGGAAAGCGCCGTCCCAGAAGTGAACGTCGGAATGGCAGACGCCCATGGCCTTGAGACGAACGAGCACTTCGCGCGGTCCCGGCTTTGAGATCGTTACCTCTTCGATCGACAATGGCGCCTTCGGCGCCCGCATTACGGCGGCTTTCATGGCTTGGTTTTCCTCCCGGTTTTCTTGTTGGGAGGAAGTCTCGCGCAAGGCTGTGTTTTTGGCCAGAGTGACGCAAGGTGAGGGGCGCGTGGCCACCCCACCTCGCTTGAGATTACTCTTCGGTCGCCGGTGCCGGGATGAGGCCAATAGCGCGGCCCATCACGTGGAAAAGTTCGTTCTGCTCAATCACGCCCGAGATCAGCATCGAGCCCGGGCCCGAGGCAAAGGCGGCAACATCTTCGCCGCCATGCGTTTCCGAATAGAGCGGAACGAGCGACTGCTGGCGGAAGTCTGGCGCCATCGTGTCCACGCCCGTCAGGTCATAGCGTTTGCAGTCGTAGATCGGCTTGCCCTCTTCATCTTTGCCAGTTTCGCGGCAGGCGCCCGGGCCGTTGGCATAGCTCAGCGTTGTGTAGGGCAGTCCGTCTGCGCCAAGCGAGCCGCCTTCGGCAGAAGCGCCAGCGGTAACAAGGCCGAGGATCGGGTTGCCGCGCTGCGGATAGCCGTTGATCGTGAAAGTGTGGGAATGGTCCGCCGTCACGATGATCAAGGTATCTTCCGCATTCGTCATTTCGAGTGCTGCGGCAATGGCGGCGTCGAAGGCGAGCGTGTCTTCCAGCGCGCGGATTGCGTTGCCGGCATGGTGGGCGTGGTCGATCCGTCCGCCTTCAACCATCAGGACAAAGCCTTCATCGTTGCGGGCGAGGCGCGTAATCGCCGCCCGGGTCATCGCTTCGAGCGACGGCTCGCCAGCGGTATCCTGCTCGCGGTCGAGTTCGTACTGCATGTGCGAGGGCTCAAACAGGCCAAGCACTTTGATGTCGGAGTCGAAGTTGACGGCATCGAAGCCGGCCTGATCGGTGAAGGTTGCCCGGTCGCCGCCTTTGGTGGCCCATTCTTCCATCAGGTTGCGGCCATCGGCGCGGTCGCCGGTCTGATCGGTATATTCCGGGTCCTGAGTTTCCTTGGGAAGGAATTTGGAGCGGCCGCCGCCCATGATGACATCGAAGTCGCTCGCGGCGCCTTCGATCAGCTGGCGGGCGATGTCCTTGCAGGTGTCAGAAGAGGCGCCGCGCATATCGCTGTCGGCTTCCCAGTTGCGGTGGGGAACTTTGGCATAGGTCGAGCCAGGGGTGGCGTGCGTGATACGCGCCGTTGAGATGACGCCGGTGGCGAGGCCAGAGCGATAGGCCAGTTCAAAGATCGTGTCGGCTTCATTGCCCGGTACGCTGGCGCAGTTGCCGAAATTGACTGCGCCGGACACGCCGAGGAAGCCGGATTTGGTTTTGAGGCCGGCAGTCATCGCCGTCGCCGTCGCTGCAGAGTCGGCGACCTGGTAGTCATGGCTGTAGGTTTTCGAAAGCGCGGAGGAGGGCAGCGTTTCCATGGCGAGACGGTAGCTCTCGCCATCAACGCCGGCAGACTGGCCCGCATAGATGCGCGCCGCCGTGATGGTCGAAATGCCCATACCGTCGCCGATGAAGAGAATGATGTTCTTGGCGGGCTTGATGCCGCGTTGGGCGATACGAGTGTCCACGGCTTCTGCGGCCTTGGTGTAGTAGGCGTCCCCGGCCTGGATCGGCAGGATCGGTTCGTGCGCAGGCGCCGCGCTGGTGAGCGATGTGTTGCCGGTGGCAACAGCAGCAGCACAGGCGGTGGCTAGGGCGAGCGAGGAAACAAGGGCGGCGACGGCCAGGCGCATGAGGGCCTCCTTCGAGCGATGGTCACGAAGGAAGCGCCTTAAACCAAACAGATGACAGTTGCGAGACCTAAGCGGCCTGGTTGCGCGGCGCGCGCTCGCGCTGGGCCAGCCAGACAGCGACAAGGATGGTCGCTGCGCCGGCTGCCTGCAAAGCGGTCAGGGGTTCCTCGAAAAGTTTCCAGGCCACTGCAGCGGCGACCACCGGCTGGGACAGGACGAGGATGCCCGCGACGGAAGTTCGTGTCCAGCCAAGGCCGGACACGATGAGGCCTTGTCCCATGACATGTGCGACAACGGCGAGCAGCAGCGGAATGATGAAGCCGTTCGGCGTGAGCGGGACCGGGCGCTCTCCTGCCAGCTGCACCATCAGGAAAGCGACAATGGATTCGGTCACGCTGAGCCAGAAGATCGCTTCGATGCCGCTGAGGTTGCGCCGGCCGAGCTTGGAACACAACATGTAACCGGCGACGAAACAGGCGGCCGCGAGCGCGAAGAGGTCGCCCTTCAGGCCACCATTGTGCAGGCCGGGTCCGCCCAGCGAGAGGGCCGCTGCGCCTGCGACAGCGAGTGCGGCTGCCACGAACCAGACATTCGCCGGCCGTTCGCGCAGGAAAAACCAGGCGACAAGTCCTGCGCAGACATTGCCGAGGTTCACGATGAAAGTGGCGTTCGACACGCTCGTCATCGTCAGGGCCCAGTGCCAGAGGCCGATGTCGATGGCGAAGAAGGTTCCCGCCAGGATGATGAACAGGTTGGGCGGCCGGGGCAGGCGCCGGCGGATGAGCAGCACGAGTGCAAACAGGATTGGCGTCGCGAAGATGTAGCGCCACATGGCGATCGCCTGGGGCCCGAGTTCATTGCCGAACTGTTCGACGCCGATGCGCAGGCCGATCGGCGCAAAGCCAATGCAGACGCCGCCGCTGAGCACCATCAGCGGGCCAAGCCAGCTCCGGCTGGCGGGTAGGGAAATGACGTCTGGCACAGCGGCCTGGGAGGAGTCAGTCATGCGGGCGCTGTCATGGACCGGATATCCTCTGGCGTCATCCCCTCTGAGCGGTACTGGTCCAGACTTTTGTCAGCGTTGCGCTTCGACAGTTTCCGCCCGTCTGCGCCCAGCATCAAAGGGTGGAAACGGTACACCGGCTGCGGCCAGCTCATCAAAGCCTGCAACATTGCATGGATGGCGGTCACGTCCCGCAGGTCTTCTCCCCGCACAACATGGGTAATGCCCTGCAAGGCATCATCATGGCAGCAGGCGAGGTGATAGCTGGCGGGCGTATCCTTCCGGGCGAGCACAACATCCCCGAAGGGCGCCGGATCGGCGCGGACTATCCGGGGTCCAGCTAGTGTTTCCTCGGTGTAGGCAAGGGAGGCCCATTGGGCACCGAGCTCGGCGCGGGCCCTTTCCAGCGACAGGCGCCAGGCGAAGGGCGCGTTTCGGGCCAGCCGTTCAGCTTCTTCCGTGGCAGGCAATGGCCGGCTGACAAAGGCCGCCTCGTCGGGATCTGCACCTGCCGGCAGGCTTGCGGCGATTTCCCGGCGTGTGCGGAAGCAGCGATAGATCAACCCGCGCGCCCGAAGTGTGTCCAGAACGGCACGGTATTCAGCAAAATGCTCCGACTGCCGGCGAACGGGCCCATCCCATTCCAGGCCGAGCCAGCGCAAATCCTCCAATATTGCCGCTTCAAACGCAGGTTTGCAGCGGGTCTGGTCGATGTCCTCAATCCTCAGGCGAATTTTTCCGCCTGCTGCCTGCGCAGCAGCCCACACATTGAAAGCGGAGACGGCATGCCCAAGATGCAGGCGGCCGGTTGGCGAAGGCGCAAAACGCGTGAGATAACCAGACATCGGCGCCCTTAGCGGAGTTTCTCTGTTGCAAGAGTATTGCAGGAAACGTATCGCCTTGAACCAGATGAGGTAAACTCCGATGTCGATCTCCGGATGGGCTCACACTGCTGAAAGCTGGATCCTGACACACGTGCCGGGCGCGGACTGGCTCGTGCTGTTTGGCGCAGGTATGGCCGTTGTCGGCGCTTTGTTGCTGGCAGTCTGGCTATTGCGTATTGCTATTCGGGCCGCTGGCGTCCTCTCCAATGAAGGCAAGGCACGCGCCGCCCGTGCGCGCAAAGCGCCGGGTTTCCGTATCCTGATCGCGCCGCCGGCCGGTGATCGGCCCGTTGGCAAATGGCTTGAAGGCGCGCTGTCGCAATTCCTGCCGATCTTTGCCTTTGGGGCACCTTTCAGCCTTGTTTCAATGGGTGTTCTCAAAGGTGGCCTCGAAGCGGCGACCATTGCTCGTGCGCGCAAGCGCATGGCGACGGCGGACGCGGACCTGTTCCTGTGGGCCAGCCGAACAGGCAAGGGAGAGCGTGGCCTCGAACTGCACGGCATCAGCCGTGGTGGTGGCCTGTCTGCGGCGGAAGCTCGCCTGTTCACGATCGCACTTCCCGGTGACCGGAGGCTGCGCAATGAAGACTTGGCGCGGGCGGCAGCCTACCTGCTGACCAAGCAGCTGCAGCCCTCACTTAGCGATCCGCAGGCGTTCCGCGCAGAAAAGATCAGCCAACTTGCTCTGGAGCTGGACGCACTGCTTGCAGGCGAACCTGCGATTTCCAAAACGCTGCGCAGCGAGATCGAGGCCGATTTTTGCGCTGCCGGCGTGCGCGTTGCTGAGGAACTTGGCGATGTGACGGCGCTCGACAAGGTCATCGTGATGCGTCGCAAGCATCTGGAAGCGGCCAGTGATGCCGCCGATACAGGCCGGGTCATTCAGGCGCGCCTGGATCTGGGGCGCGCGCTGATTGTGCGTGCTGAGAAACGGTTCGACCAGAACGTTGTGCGCGAGGCTGTTGCCCAACTGTCGCTGGCAGTTGAGGGCCTTCGGGCAGATCCGATGATCCTGCGCGCCCAATCAGCGTCTGACGCCCTGTTCAAGGCGCAGTCGATGATCGAGTCGCGCAAGCGCTTCTCTCTGAACTTCGGTTCCTGATTTCTGTCGCGCTCAGGCAGGCTGAGGCAGGGGACAGCTGATGCCCGTGCCGCCGATCCCGCAATAGCCGTTGGGGTTCTTCGCCAGGTATTGCTGGTGGTAATCCTCGGCCAGATACACTTCGCCGCGCGGTTTTACTTCCGTCGTCACCGGCTCGCGATGGCCAGAAGCACTGAGGACGGCCTCATAATCAGCAATCATCTGCCGGGCCGTCGCCTCCTGTTCGGAAGAAACATAATAGATTGCAGAGCGGTACTGCGTGCCGATGTCGTTGCCCTGGCGCATGCCCTGCGTTGGGATGTGGCTTTCCAGGAATAGCTTTACCAGAGCCGTGAAGCTGATCTCTTTGGGGTCAAACTGCACTTCGACAATCTCGGTATGACCGGTCTTACCGGAGCAGACTTCCTCATAGGTCGGGTTCGGTGTGATGCCGCCAGCATAGCCGACCCGCGTCAACCAGACGCCCGGCGTCTGCCAGAAGATGCGCTCAGCGCCCCAGAAGCAGCCGAGCCCGAAGATCGCCGTTTCAAAGCCTTCCGGCGTTTCAGCCTGAAGGGGGCGGCCGAACACAAAGTGGGTGATGGCGGTCGGAATTGCGGCCGGGCGGCCCTTCAGGGCGGTCTCGGCGGTGGGGAGGTCTAGGTTTTTCTTCATGAAGAACATGGGAGCGCCTTTCTTCTCTGGCCCGGATATGGGGATTGATGCGTTTTCTGGCAATCACACGCTTGCGGGCGGGCGGGTCATCCGGTATCTCGCTCGCTTCCTGCTCGCGGGCCGGAACGGAGAGGTGGCCGAGTGGTCGAAGGCGCACGCCTGGAAAGTGTGTAGACGGCAACGTCTCCAGGGTTCGAATCCCTGTCTCTCCGCCAGCCCCCGCCGATTGCCACCGCTGCATCGGTCTGGATCAATGGCAGCTATTCGTTCATGCTGACTGGCATGGCCGCATTGACCCAAGCCAACTCGCCCCGTGTTCATCGCTGGACCTACACTGCCGAGGCCGAAGAAGTCTCGGTGGTTCTTCCGGATGGGTGTGTCGATCTGGTCGTCTTGTCCTGCGGCAGCAGGGGACGCGAAGTTCTTCACGTCACTGACTGGGATTTTGCGCCAAGGCTGGTCAGGCTCGACGCAGGAACCTGCCTGACTGGATATCGGCTACAGCCTGGCACCACCCTGGACCTTGCCGAAATCGAGATCGCGGGCCGTGATGTTTCGACTCTCGAGACAGAGATCGACGACCTCGCACGGCATGACCAAGAGGTCTCGGAGATTATCGATGCCCTTTGTTTGACGGGCAACAGTGTTCATCGCGTGGCCCGCCTACAGGGCGTATCGGAAAGAACGCTGCAGCGTCGGTTCAGGGACCTGTCTCTCCCGATTCCGGCCTTCTGGCGCCAGTTGGGGCGGGCCCGGCAGGCGGTTCAGGCCTTGCCGTCTCGCGTTCCGCTTGCCGAGATCGCGGCACACTACGGCTACAGCGACCAGGCCCACATGACGCGAGAGTTCGTGCGGTGGTTTGGCCGCACGCCCGTCCAACTTCGCCGGAACCCGGCTGCCTTGGCCGATCTGGCGCAACCCGGGCTTGGCAACTGGTCAGGGGAGATCAGCCTGAAGATCGCGGGCTTGGCGTAGGAAATCCTCGCATCGCTTTCTGGCGATGTCGGACAGGCTGGCAAGCTTGATGTGACGCCGATGCTTTCCTGCGCCTTCGAGCACCTTCTCCGGATCGTCCAGCTGGGCACCGTTGGTGAACGCTAGGGAGACGTGGCTCGTGTAGGCAAAGATCCCGCAGAACTCCGATTTGGGCTGCCCGGGAACGCTCTCGACCATGGTCCTACCGTATTTCGCGGCAAAGGCCACCTTCGGCTCGACCGTCACGACAATGGCCTTTAACTGCGCGACAATCTCAGCTGTTTCCTGCGCGTCCATGGTGGTCTCAACCCGGCAACCGCACTGCTGTGCAGATTTCGATCAGATATCCGTTTGGGTCCGCCACATAGCACGTTGTTTGCCCCCATGGCTCATCGCGCATGTCCTGAATGAGCGTGGCACCCGCGTCGATGGCTCGTCGAAGGGCAGAGGCCACATCGTCGGTCTCGAAAGCGATCTCGAACGTGGGGGCGTCAGCGCTTGGGGAAGCCGGGTTTTTGTCCAACTGGCGCATGAGTTCTCTTGAGGAAAACGCCAGTTTGGTTTCCCCCGTTATCAACTCACCATAGTCACCACCTTCGTGAAGGAACCCACGTTTCAAGTTAAATGCTCTCTGGAAGAAGTCGAGCGACGACGGGACATTGTCCACGTAGAGAATCGTGTAGCGAAAGATCATGTGAGGCGTCTCCAACACTGCCACTACAATGCTAATCCACGTAGGGAGGGTGGTCTTGAAGAAAGCCGACATTTCAGAGGGCTATGGCGTAGGTGTAGTTCTCGGTTTCGCCGTTTTCGGCCAGTCCCGCAGTGAACCCGACAGTCAGACGTACTCAGGGCGCCATGGCCATTGAAGGCGCTGGTGCTCTTGAACGCTTCCTTCCAGATTGACCCGTCGCGCGACCCGTTTGAGGCGAGGGCAAGCTGGGCGTTGGGAAAACTACCCGGTATCCCTTATCGTCCATCCCTGAGAGGCCTGGATGACTTCGCGGTATTCAGGCGCGGGGCTTTGCCCGGAGCTTCTTGAATTCCGTCTCACCCTGGAAAGACACCGGTGCGAGCAGCGCGGCGGTAATCATGTCGATCAGAGTTTCGACCTGCAGCGAGAACTCCGGGGACTGTCCGACCTGTTCAGCCTCGAACATGGCAAGGCTACTGACGCACTGATCCGCAGCGATCAGCAGGCGTTGCCGTATAATCAGCTCCGGCAATCCCGATATCAGCCCGCTGAGGGCTTCGATGGCCTGGAACCAGCCGCTCATCAAGGGCCAGGGGGCGAGCTTAAGAACCATCTGTTTCTCCCGCGTCGCGCGGCTGAGGAACTGCAGATAATGATTCCCCTCAGCGCGGGGGCGTAGTTCTTCAGCCAGCGGCCAGACGAGCACAGACACCAGCGAGCGGATCTGCGTGTCTTTTGCTGTCGCGATCTCTTCCAGCATCGCGAGGCGTCGCGGGTTGATATTCTGCATCCTGTTCTCGAACACTGCCTCGACCAGCCGGTCGCGGGTGCCGAAGTGGTATTGGATGGCCGAGCCGTTTTTCTGTTTTGCCGCGTCACTGATCTGCCGGAAGGACGCGCCGTGTAGTCCATACTCCGCGAACAGCTGCTCAGCGGCGAGGATGAGGGCGGTCCGGCCATCGAGTGTCTCGGTTCTTGCGGGCAAGTCGGCGTCCTCATCGATGCAGAAGTTCAGGGCGAGAACCTATCAATACCAGCAGCTTTACATTTAATGCAAATGCATTAAATTGACTTCGAAGATCGGGGGAGGCGGCATAAAAAGGCCGGACCGATCGGTGTTGAATTCCCATTTCGGAGAGGCGGAACCCCATGCCTGAACATACGATCACACTGGCGGATGCCGGGTGGATATACATCGCAACGCTCGCAATTCTCATTGGTGAAGCAGTGACGGGGCAGTTGAAGGATTGCACCCGGCGTGACTTTGGCCTGACACTTCTGTGCTTCCTGACCAACTCGGCGGTAACCCGGCCGCTATTCGGGCTTGGGGCTGGCATGCTGGCCGCCTGGTTGGTGCCAGCTTATGCGGGGGCAGGGGCAAGCATTCCGCTCCGGTTGTCCATCCTCATCACTTTCGTGGCTATGGAGTTTGTCTTTTACTGGGTTCATCGCTGGTCGCATGAAGGCCAGAAGATGGGGCACTGGCTTAACTGGTTGTGGAAGATCCATCGCACACATCATTCGGCGACGGAGATCAATGTAACGGTCGTCCAGCGCCAGAACATCTTCTGGGCATTGTTCACGCCGCACATCTGGATGGTGGCTCTGTTCGTGTATTTCGGGATGGAATCCGGCGTCGCGGTCTCGCTGATCGTTCTCTATATCTGGAATACGCTGACGCACATGCACTGGCGCGTTGACGATCGCGCGCTCACGAACCCGGCATTCCGTGGACTGATGCACATCATCATCACGCCCAGTATGCATCATGCTCACCATGGCTATGGCAAGAACGGGAAGATGTACAAGAACTATGGGCTCTGCCTGTCAGTGTTCGACTGGATGTTCGGAACCCTGTACCTGCCGGATGGAAAGCCGTCCCGGTACGGTGTACCCGGCGAACAGCCCCATTGGGTGGAAGAGGCGTTCTATCCGCTGAACCATCTGGTTCCGGGCAAAAAGAAGAAGGCAGCGGAGGCCTGAACAATTGGGGTTGGGGGTGGGCGCGGCGTTGACCGGCCTGCGGATAGGCAGCAAACTGTCTGTCACCTCAGTCTTCGGAGACCGGTAGATGCGCCAAACCCGATCACTTCTTCGCCCTTTTGCTCTTGCGGCGCACCTCCTGTTGGCTCCTTCCGCCATTGCCCAGGGAAGTTTCGCAACGACGGATCAATCCAAGATCGTGATGGAAGAGAGCCGGATGGAGGTCTCCGATGGCAAGGTGCAGACCTCCAATTCTTCCAAGGTGAAGGTGGAGCAGAGTGGGATTGCAGTGCAGGGGGGGAAGGTTCCGGCACCAAATCAGAGCAGCATCAAGAAGCCTCAGGGGAACATCTCCGTAACGGGAGGCAGCGTGAAGGTGAGCGAGACCGCGCAATCGGTGAAACCTCCAGAGAGCGAGATTAAGGTTACAAGTTCTGGCGTATCAGTGACGGAAACGTCAAAGGTGAAGACACCAACGGCCAGCAAAATTCGGGTTAAAGAGAAAGGCGAAGATTAAGCCGTCCGGGAGGGAAGGTGCTCACCAGCCTATCGCATTCAAATGCAACAGCGGAAGGCCGTCAGGAAACAGACGGGTGGTTGTGATCGTGACGTCGTTCAATGTGTCCTGATCTTCCATAGGCTTACCACCGATTGCGGACTTCCTCGGCAAAGCCCGGCAAGCGTTCGACATGGAAAAGGCTGCCATCATCGAGGCCGACATTGCCGGAGAAGTGGCCGAACACCTGATCCTGCGCCGTTTTGAAAATCCCGAGATTGGTAGTGTGATGCCTGTTTACGGCAGGTTTGAAATCCATCGTGAAGCGACCGTCATTGCTGGAGAATTTCCACGGCGCTTCATCGAGTTTGCCGCAAGGCATGTGGAAGGTTACCTGATCGAGCTTGTGCGCCTTGCCATTGAGGAAGAACATGTTCTCACTGGCCGCTGACGTGTCGCCGAAGCCATAGCCGATGTTGAAGCCGATAACGTCTTTGCCTTGGCGCCCCGAGGCTGATCCCCAATACCAGGTGTTGCTATAGGTCCAGACACCGCGGCCCCAGTCGAGCACACCGTAGGCGGCGGTCGGGGTGAAGGCGAAAGTCTCTCCGCCTACGGTGATTTTGCCTTCGGCAGGCAGGCAGTTGATCTTCTGATTGTAGTAGAAGGCTTTCGGCGCGCGCGGGAAGGGGGTGGCAATGACCATTCGGTCCATCGGCGGCTGCGCGAGCCAGAGTTCACCGGAGAGGCCGGCGCCGTTGTCGAAACCGGGGGCATCCACTTTCAGCCTGCGCCCACCCGCCTCATGGCGGAAGGCCAGGGATACGCCGGATGCTGACTGGTCGATATCTCCGCTGTCGGCGCTGGCGGGTAGGTTCATTTTTCCCATCGGCCAGAATGTTGCGGCACCGTGATTGGTCGCTTTGCGTGCGCGAAGGTCTATCCAGGAAACACCAAGGAAGCCGAGATAGCCATTATCGGCAACGGTGAGGGCGAGGCCGTATTCTGGCGTCAGGATGCAGTAATAGTCCCACTCTTTAATGCGCAGGGCGTTGGCGCGTATGGCGGCGCGATCATAGCTGCGAACCTCGGAATTGCTCCAGCCACACTCTGCGAGGTGTCCCTTCGCGTCGAGCAGGGGGCCTGTTCCCATCTTCTTCTGCATGATTGTCCCTCCGTGACGCTTCCGTCACTTTTAGTGGCCGTTGCGGGAGGGTGTGTCCAGTGGGCGCGGCCGGGAGGAGTGCCGGCCGCGCTGCAGCTAAAGATCAGCGAGGCGCGACACAGGCCGGGCATAACCATGACGGGAAGTTTAGCCGGCCGTGGACGCCGGGCGCTGGCTGGCGTAACGGGCAGTTATGGCGAGCGTGAAGATATGTGGGCTCAGAGACCCTGAGATGGTTGAGTTCGCGGCCCGGGAGGGCGCGGATTGGATCGGTTTTGTGTTTGCAAAGAGTGCGCGGCAGGTCACGCTGAAGGACGCAGAAACCTTATTGCTTTCAACCCGGAAGGCGCTGCCGGTCGCGTTGCTGGTCGATCCTGGCGATGATCAGGCGATGGCTGTGGCCGCGCTCGGCTTTCCGATCCTTCAGCTGCATGGGCAGGAGAGCCCTGAGCGGGTATCCGAGCTGAAACGCATGACCGGAAAGGTCATCTGGAAGGCAATCGGGGTGCATAACAGTGACGATTTGGGACAAATCGGGACATTTGCGGACGCTGACGGGTTCCTTCTGGACGCAAAAGCGCCAGAGGGGGCAGCCATTGCCGGGGGGCATGGCCAGACATTTGACTGGCAGATTCTGAAGCAATGGACCGCGCCAAAGCCCTGGCTTCTGGCAGGGGGGCTGACACCTGAGAACGTCGCGCAGGCAATTGCCGAAACCGGCGCGACTGCAGTTGATGTGTCCTCTGGTGTTGAGCGTATCCGGGGTCTAAAGGACAGGGAACTTATCCGCGCATTCATTCGCGCGGCGAAGGATAGTTGAGCATCCCCGGCGCATCCGCGTAGCGGGGACCAGAGGAAGAGCAATGGACCTGCGTAACACTTGGGATCAGTGGCCCGACGCCAATGGACGGTTCGGCGAATTTGGCGGACGCTATGTCGCCGAGACGCTGATGCCGCTGATACTCGATCTCGAGCGCGAATACCGCGCAGCAAAGCAAGACCCCGCTTTCGCAGCCGAGATGCAGGATCTGTGGACCCATTATGTGGGCCGCCCGTCACCGCTCTATTTCGCTGAGCGGCTGACCGAGCATTTCGGCGGCGCCAAGATCTACTTCAAACGCGATGAGCTCAACCACACCGGGGCGCACAAGATCAACAACTGCCTCGGGCAGGTGCTGCTGGCGCGCCGCATGGGCAAGAAGCGGATCATCGCGGAGACCGGCGCGGGACAGCACGGCGTGGCAACGGCCACGATCTGCGCCCGCTTCGGCCTCGATTGTGTGGTGTTCATGGGCGAGACCGATGTCGAGCGCCAGAAGCCCAACGTGTTCCGCATGCGCCTGCTGGGCGCGCAGATCGTTCCGGTTTCTTCCGGCACGGGCACGCTGAAGGACGCCATGAACGAAGCCCTGCGCGACTGGGTGACGAATGTGGACAACACCTTCTACTGCATCGGCACGGCGGCTGGCCCTCATCCGTATCCGGAGATCGTTCGCGACTTTCAGTCGGTGATCGGCGTTGAGGCGCGCGCACAGATACTTGAGCGGGAAGGGCGCCTGCCAGACGCCGTTGTTGCCTGTATCGGGGGCGGCTCCAACGCAATCGGCCTGTTCCATCCTTTCATCGAGGATGAGAGCGTGCGCCTGATCGGCGTCGAGGCGGCTGGCCACGGGATTGAAACCGGGCAGCACGCGGCGGCGCTGAATGGTGGCAAGCCGGGCATCCTGCATGGCAACCGGACCTACCTGCTGCAAACCGATGACGGCCAGATCATCGACGCACACTCGATTTCTGCCGGGCTCGACTATCCGGGCATCGGGCCGGAGCACGCCTTCCTGCGTGATGCGGGCCGGGCTGAATACCTGTCGTGCACGGATGAGGAGGCGCTCGCCGCGTTCCAGCTCTGCACGCGCCTGGAAGGCATCATTCCGGCGCTGGAGCCTTCGCACGCGCTCGCCCGTGTGGGTGAGGTGGCCAAGGATGTCGGCAAGGATGGCTTGATCATTCTCAATATGTGTGGCCGCGGCGACAAGGACGTTTTCTCTGTCGCCAAGGCGCTGGGGGTGGATGTTTGAAGCGGGCGGCTATCCTCCTTCTTCCGATGATCGTTGCGGCCTGCGTTCCGACAACGAAGTACACCTATGTTCCGGTTAGCCGGGAGAATTTTGACGCGGCCCAGAATGGCGAGAAGATCCCGCTGGTTGCGGCGTCCACGGCGCTATGTTTTGCGGATGCACGAACGGCGCTTGTGCGTGATGCGGCGTGGACGGATGACGGCATCTGCGGTCAGGCCCGCGCGCCAGCCGGCGACCATGACGGCGTGGAATGCTATGGCTGGCCTGAGCTGGCCGGGATCGGCATTCCGTATGAAGGGCGCTCTGCCTCGGTCGTGCCGATGGCGGCGGTGCAGATCGGCAAATGCGAACCTGACAGTTTGAAGGCAATCGGAGAGAGCGGGGAATGACCCATGTGACGGGCGGATGCCATTGTGGAAAGATACGTTTCGAAGCCGAAGGTGACTTCTCTTCCGGTATCGAATGCAATTGTTCGCATTGCGACAAGAAGGGGTTCGTGCTCGCTTTCATTCCCAAACAGGATTTCAGCCTGGTGAGCGGAGAAGGTGCGTATACGACCTATCATTTCAATCGCGGCGCCATTGACCATAACTTTTGCACGACTTGCGGCGTTCAGGCTTTTGGCTTCGGCAAAGGGCCGGATGGAACGGAAATGGCAGCAATCAATCTGAGATGCGTCGACGGGATCGACCGTAGCGCGCTCAACATTCAGCAAGTGAACGGCAAGGACTATTGAGGCCTGTGACCAAGCTCATTCTTATCCGCATTACCTGTCCCTCGCGCCGCGTGGCCGAGGATATTGCTGACGCGGCGCTGGAGCAGCGCCTGGCGGCCTGCGCCAATCTGGAGGGACCGGTTTCCTCCACCTATCGCTGGAAAGGTGTGATCGAGCAGTCCTTCGAGTTCATCCTCTGGCTCAAGGCGCCTGAAGCCAACTGGGGCAAGGTGGACGCGCTAGTTCAGGCGCTGCACCCCTATGATGTGCCGGCAATCGTCGCTATGCCGCTCAGCCATGTAAGTCCTGCCTACGAAGCGTGGGCCATCGAGAATACGGAAAGCTGACAATGGGCCGGGAAAGAATTGAAGCCGCCTTCGCCAAGGCGAAAGGCGAGGGCCGGGCGGCGCTTGTGACCTATATGATGGCCGGCGACCCCAATCTGGAAGAGAGCTACCGCGCGCTGTGCGCCCTTCGGGACAATGGCGCCGACATCATCGAGCTGGGCGCGCCGTTCACCGATCCGATGGCGGATGGTCCCTCGATCCAGCGGGCGGGTCTGCGCTCGCTCGCCAATGGCACGAAGTTGACCGATGTGATTTCGCTTGCTGCGCGATTCCGCGAAGATGATCAGACCACGCCGCTGATCCTGATGGGCTATGCCAACCCGGTTCATATACTCGGCTATCAGGCATTTGCCGAGGCCGCCGCAAAGGCCGGGGTCGATGGAACGATCATTGTGGACCTGCCGCCGGAAGAGGATGGCGAGCTGCGTGCAGCCTATCAGAAACTCGGCCTGTCCGTGATCCGGCTGGCGACGCCGACCACCGATGAAGGCCGCGCAGCGAAAGTTGCCGACGGCGCATCCGGTTTTGTCTACTTTGTCGCGGTGAACGGCGTAACCGGCGCGGGAAGCGCGGATCCTGCAGCGATTGCTGACAAAGTTGCCATGGTCAGAAAGGTGTCTGGCCTGCCGGTTTGTGTAGGTTTTGGTGTAAAAACTGGTGCGCAGGCCGCAGAAATGGCTAAGATCGCGGACGGGGTCGTGGTTGGTTCGGCTTTTGTGGAAAAGGCGCAGGATGCGCACACTTCTGGAAAGTATGAGACTGCAGCGCCTGCTATGGGCGAGCTTGCCGGCGAACTGCGTCGCGCGCTCGCGACTGTGCCTAAAGGCTGATACCGCCGGGCATTCGGGAGATTTCTTCAGATGAACTGGATCAACAAGGTTACCCCGCCGGGCCTTAAGACGATGATGTCCAAGAAGGACACACCGGACGACCTGTGGGTTAAGTGTCCGGCGTCAGGCGAACTGATCTATCGCAGCGACCTGGAACAGAGCTGGTATGTGACGCCGGCCGGCGCCCATCTTCGCATCTCGCCGCGCATGCGGTTCCGTATCCTGTTCGATGATGAGCGCTGGGAGCCGATCTCACTGCCGCCGGTGGCGCTGGACCCGCTGAAGTTCAAGGACGACAAGCCTTACCCCGCGCGCCTGAAGGCGGCGAAGGCGAAGATCCAGAACCGCGACGTTAAAGAGACTGAAGAGGGCGGGGCTCCGCTATTGCAGGAAGACTGCATGGTGGCCGCCTATGGCAAGATTGGCGGCGTACCGTCGGTCGTGCTGGTTCAGGACTTTGATTTCATGGGCGGTTCGCTCGGCATGGCCGCTGGCGAAGGGTTTGTGACCGCTGCCCAGCTGGCGCTTGCCCGGAAGTCTGCGTTTGTTGTCTGCACCGCCTCGGGCGGCGCACGGATGCAGGAGGGCACGCTGAGCCTGATGCAGATGCCGCGCACGACGCTGGCGATCAATGATCTGGCTGATGCGAAACTGCCTTATGTGGTGATCCTGACCGATCCGACTTCGGGGGGCGTTTCGGCGTCTTATGCGATGCTCGGCGACGTACACATTGCAGAGCCGGGCGCGATGATCGCGTTCTCCGGCCCGCGCGTGATCGAACAGACGATCCGGGAAAGCCTGCCCAAAGGCTTCCAGCGGTCGGAATTCCTGCGCGAAAAAGGCCAGGTCGATATTGTTGTCGACCGGCGCAAGCTGAAGGAGACGGTTGCCCGTGTTCTGGGCCATCTGCTGCCGATGTCGCGTCGCAAGGATGACCGCTCTGCGCTGCAGCTGACCGCGCCGCGGACCCATGCCGAGAAGCCTGCCCGGCCTGAAGGGCAAGCCTGATTGAGCGGAAATTCTCCTGCCCTTGAAGCTGCTCTGAAGCGTTTCGAGGGTCTCTATCCCGAAGTTATCGAGCTTTCGCTCGGGCGCATTGAACGTGCGCTCGAGCGGCTGGGCCGTCCGCAGGACCGGCTGCCGCCGGTGATCCATGTGGCGGGCACGAACGGGAAGGGGTCTACCTGCGCGTTCATGCGGGCGATGGCAGAGGCAGCGGGGCTGAAGGTGCATGTGTTCACCAGCCCGCATCTTGTCCGCTTCAATGAGCGCATCCGGCTAGCCGGACGGCTGGTGGAAGATGACGCGCTAATCGGCTGGCTGGAACGCACCCACGCGGCCATCGAGGGCGGCGAGATTACCCATTTCGAGGCGACGACGGCAGCCGCCTTGCTGGCGTTCTCTGAAGTACCTGCCGATGTGCTGATCCTCGAGGTCGGCCTCGGGGGGAAGTATGACGCGACTAATGTGATCAGTGCGCCGGCGCTCTCCGTGATTACTCCTGTCGACTATGACCATGCCGCCTTCCTGGGCACGGATCTGGCAGGCATTGCTGGGGAGAAGGCGGGCATCATCAAGGCCGGATGCCCGGCGCTGACAGCAATCCAGCAGCCGGTGGCAGATGCGGTGATAGCGGCCCGCGCTTTGGAAGTTGGCGCGCCGCTCTACCGGCTGCAGCCATATTTCATCAACGCCATACCGGAAGATATTGCGTTGACCGGCGTACACCAGCGCGCGAACGCCGCGCTGGCGGCGATGGCGATGCAACTGTTTGGCAACTCCACGCGGATTGATCAGGCAGCGATCTTCGAAGGCGCGCGCAAAGCAGTGTGGCCGGCGCGGATGCAGCGGCTGAAAGACGGGCCGTTGACTCAAGCGGCAGGCGGGCTGCCGGTCTGGCTGGATGGCGGGCACAATCCGCACGCTGGCAGGGCGATCGCGGCTCATCTCGCCGCGATGGGGGGAAAGACAGCGCTTGTCTCTGCAATGCTGGCCAGCAAGGATGCGGGCGGGTTTTTTGCGCCTTTTGTTGCCATTGGCGCAGACGTGTTTACCTGCCCGAATGCGCCGGGGCACCAGGCGTCAACTCCTGAAGCGCTGGCGACCGTTGCTCGTCAATCCGGGTTGAAGGCGTTGTCATTTGACAGCCTTCAGGGCGCGCTTGCGGCGGCCGCGGCAAGCGGGGCAGACCGGGTGCTGATTTGCGGTTCATTGTACCTTGCCGGCGAGATTCTGGCCCTGAATGGGCAGGAGCCGGAATAGGCGTCAGCCATCGTCGGCGCCAATGTCGCGCAGAAGATGCTGAGATAGTCGAGGCTGCAGCTGGGCATTTGCCCTGCGTTTCAGAGACTGGGTATCTGAAGAGGCGCTATTGAATGCGGGTAGACGCAAGACCCGTCTGGCGACATTCGCCAAGCGTTGAAACGTTTTCATGGAAACCTTGAAGCTGGAAGGGGAGACGGGTGAGGCACATGGCTTGGGTCTCCTTCCTGCTTCGAGGGGCGCAGGGGTGCGCGCCAATTGAATAAATATGTTTATACGACCGGCCGGCGCCGCTGCATAGCTATCAACCGCGCTAAATTGCCCCTGACGTAAGCGTCAAGCCTTGCTTCTGTTGCGCCGCAACGGTAGGGACGGCGCACTTCAAAGTGCCAAGAACCATAACCAGCCTGGGAGCGCCCGCATGAAGGTCCTCGTGCCCGTCAAGCGCGTGATTGATTACAACGTGAAGGTCCGCGTGAAGCCGGATCAGACCGGCGTCGATCTCGCCAATGTCAAGATGTCCATGAACCCCTTCGACGAAATCTCCGTCGAGGAGGCCGTTCGCCTTAAAGAAGCCGGCGTTGCCACTGAGATCGTGGTTGTCTCCATCGGGCCGCAACAGGCGCAGGAAACCATCCGCACCGCGCTCGCCATGGGCGCTGACCGCGGCATCCTGATCAAGACCGATGCCACGGTTGAGCCGCTGGCTGTTGCCAAGCTGCTCGCCAAGGTCGCCGAAGAAGAAAAGCCGGACCTCGTCCTCGTTGGCAAACAGGCAATCGACGACGATTCCAACCAGACCGGCCAGATGCTGGCTGCGCTGCTCGACTGGCCGCAGGGCACTTTCGCGTTCAAGGTTGAGAAAGACGGTGACGCTTTGAAAGTCACCCGTGAGGTTGATGGCGGCTTGCAGACCGTCAAGATGGCCCTGCCGGCTGTCGTCACGGTTGACCTGCGCCTCAACGAGCCGCGCTATGCGTCGCTGCCGAACATCATGAAGGCAAAGAAGAAGCCGATCGACGAGAAGGCCCCCGATGCCTACGGCGTCGACATCTCGCCGCGCCTCACGGTTGTGAAAGTAACTGAGCCGCCGGTGCGCAGCGCTGGTATCAAGGTTGAAGACGTTGCAACCCTCGTCTCGAAACTCAAAGCTGCGGGAGCTGTGTAATGGCCGTCCTCGTTGTTGCAGAACATCATCATGGTGCCTTGTCGGACGCGACCCACAAGGTTGTGACCGCTGCCACCAAGTTTGGCGGAGACATCGACCTGCTCGTGGCAGGTGAGAACGCCGGCGCCGTTGCTCCCGAAGCGGCGAAAATCGCCGGCGTCCGCAAAGTGCTGAAAGCTGAAGGCGAGACGCTGCGCAAGCAAACCGCCGAAGCCATGGAAGCCCTCATCGTTCCGCTGATGGCGGGCTATGATGCGGTCTTCTTTGCCGCGACCACCACGGGCAAGAACATTGCTCCGCGCGTCGCTGCCAAGCTCGACGTGATGCAGATCTCCGAAATCATCGGCATTGAAGACGCCTCGACCTTCGTGCGTCCGATCTATGCCGGCAACGCGATCCAGACCGTAAAGTCGGGCGATGCGAAGAAAGTCATCACCGTTCGCGGCACGGCTTTCCCGGCTGCGGCTGAAGGCGGCTCGGCTTCGGTGGAAGATGCGGCGGCGCCTGCTGGCCCGTTCAAATCCGAATTCGTCTCTGAAGAGATGGTGAAGTCGGACCGTCCGGAACTCGCCGGCGCCAAGCGCGTCGTCTCGGGTGGCCGCGCGCTCGGCTCATCGGAGAAGTTCCAGGAAGTCATCTTCCCGCTCGCCGACAAGCTCGGCGCCGCTGTCGGCGCATCGCGCGCCGCCGTCGATGCGGGCTATGCACCGAACGACTATCAGGTTGGTCAGACCGGCAAGATCGTCGCGCCGGAACTCTACATTGCCGTCGGCATCTCGGGCGCCATCCAGCACCTTGCTGGTATGAAGGACTCCAAGATCATCGTTGCGATCAACAAGGACGAAGAAGCCCCGATCTTCCAGGTGGCTGATTACGGCCTCGTGGCAGATCTCTTCGTCGCCGTTCCGGAACTGACGAACGCGCTCTGATTTGTGGCCCGGCCACAACAATTTAAGAGCCCGGCGCACATGGCGCCGGGCTTTTTCTTTTGTATTCAGAGTTCTGGGGCACCTGCCAGCCGAGCTTTGACGCAGTGCACAATGGGGTATAACCATTCGCAAAAATAAAGATCAGGAAGCAGCAGAATGACGGCAATTCGGACAGTCGGTGTGGTTGGCGCAGGCCAGATGGGCAATGGTATTGCCCATGTGACAGCGCTTGCAGGCTATGATGTGGTGCTGAGCGATGTTTCCGAAGCCGCTCTCAAGGCCGGTAAGGAGACCATCGAGCGCAATATGGCGCGCCAGGTGGCCCGCGATATGATCAAGCTTGAGGACATGCAGGCTGCGCTGAAGCGCATTCGTATCTCTGCGTCGGTGAAAGCTCATGAAGCGTCCGATCTTGTTATCGAGGCGGCAACCGAGAAGCGGGAAGTGAAGGAACAGATCTTCCGCTCGCTGTGCGAGGTTGTTCCGGCCCATGCCCTGCTGGCGACCAACACGTCCTCGATTTCGATCACGCGCCTTGCTTCCGTGACTGACCGTCCGGACCGGTTTATCGGCCTGCACTTCATGAACCCGGTGCCGCTGATGAAGCTGGTGGAAGTGATCCGGGGCCTGAACACTGACCAGTCGACCTATGAAACGGTGATCGGCTACACCAAGGCCATCGGCAAGACGACGACGAATGCCGAAGACTATCCGGCTTTCATCGTGAACCGCATCCTGATGCCGATGATCAATGAAGCGGTTTACACGCTCTATGAGGGCGTTGGCTCGGTTGCCTCCATCGACACGGCGATGAAGCTCGGCGCGAACCACCCGATGGGGCCGCTGCAATTGGCGGACTTTATCGGCCTCGATACCTGCCTGTCGATCATGCAAGTTCTGCATGATGGTTTGGCCGATACGAAGTACCGCCCGTGCCCGCTGCTGGTGAAGTTCGTGGAGGCTGGCTGGCTGGGCAAGAAGTCCGGCAAGGGCTTTTATGACTATTCCGGCGAGGTTCCGATCCCCAGCCGGTAATCCTGGTTACCAAATTAACCAGTTTTATTAGAGATCGTTGCATTCCGGACAGAATTCTAAACGTCCGGTTAAGACCCTTCAGGCAGGCTTGACCCGGGTACTCCGGAGGCTGAGCTATGTTTGTCCGCGCACGTATCGTGCCCGTTCTGGGATTCGTGATCTTTGTGATGGTGGCTTTGGCAGGCGCGCGGTTTGCGTCTGAAAGCGCGTCTGCATCGACCGAGCTTGGTGGGACTGTTTATTGGTCCGACGGAGATTCCGGACGTCTATCCGACGGTACAAAGTTTCGCCTGCATGGTGTCGACGCACCTGAAACCGGCTCCATGAAGCAGCGCGGCGGCGCCAATTGCGAAGCCGAGCGTGAGCTGGGATATGAAGCGAAGGCGGCGGCGACCGAGCTTACCCGCGGGCGCGAAGTTTTCGTGACGAAGGTGATGGGCCGTGACCGCTATGGGCGCAATGTCGTGTCACTGTCTCTCGACGGGAAAGATGTGGCAGGCCTGCTCGTCAATGGCGGCACGCATCAGCAATGGGACTATGACGGCGGCGAGGCCAAGCCCGATTGGTGTGCGGCGGCGGGTTCCGGAAATCTGCGCGCGGCTCCATGAACTTTTTCAAGCGGGCTTGAATTGTGGGGTGTGACCGTTAGCCTTCAGCGCTGACGATCAGGTGAGGCCCGGATGTTCAAAGTTTATCTGCGGCTTCTTGTCTGCGCCTGTTTTCTGCTTCCAGTTTCAGCGTGCGGTGATCCTGCGCCGCCTCGGGTCGCGTCAGATGCAGTCGCGCCCGCCGCAAAGGTAACAAGCGAGACAATTAAAGCGGAAGAGTTTCGTCGGTGGGCATTGGCTGAACGCCTGGCCTACGCGTGGGGTAGGGTGCTTGCGGCGGAGAAAACCTATCACTCGGCAGACACCGCTTCAGCAGCGGTACAAGTGAAGGGGCTAGCCGAACGAATGACTTCCGCAGACATGGCCGCGTTGGCGCGTCTGGGGTTTGATGCCGGCCCGCTCAGCGCGTTGTCAGGCGCTCTCGATCTTGATCGGCCAACCGAAGAAGTTGCTGCGCTGTTTGAGGCGGCTTCTGCCAATCTGGCTGAGGCGATCGCAGCTACGGACGAAGCCCCTGAAGACGTTGTCTCGTTCCTGATGCGCCTGTCGGCGGAAGCCTATGATCATTCGGTGCGCTTCAGCGAGATCAAGGATTTGGAAGAATATCAGGCGGCTTATGGCTATGCTGTCGCTGCGCGCAATTTGGTCGAGCCGCTCGATCCGGAGACGTACGGAGGCCTCAGCCTTGAGCTGAAGCTGCTGGTGTTGATGTGGCCCTCCGCAGGTCCGCTTGCAGGGAGTACGCCGCCGCCCGAGTTCCAGATGGCGGACCAGTTTGCACGGGTGAAACTGGTGCTGAGCCAGATGCCCTAACGGGTTTTACGGATCACAGCATCGATGAACTGGACGGCTTCGGCAGAGGCCCAGTCAGCCTCGCCTGAAAGCCGCGCAACTTCGAGGCCGTCAGCGCCGTAGACAATGGTGGTCGGGAAGCCACGCACACCGGCGCCATAGATGATGTCACCCGAATCCATGGGCGCGTGCCGGAAGGCGATGTTGGAAGCGCCAAGCTCGACAAGGCGGCGCTTGGCGTACTCAACGTCTTCCTCAGCATCGACGCTGAGCGCGACCACTTCAAAAGCATCTCCGGCGCGCGCCGTCTGTAGTGCGCCCAGAGAGGGCATTTCCTTCTCGCACGGCGGGCACCAGGTAGCCCAGTAGTTCACCAGGATGGCTTTGTCTTTGAAGGTTTCGAGCGTCAGGCTGTTGCCTTCGGCGTCTGTGAAGGTTCCTTCCGGCATCGGTTGGCCCGCTCCGGTGAAATCCAGCTTGGTCATTTGCCCGGTTGCATAGGCTTCGAATGGATTTCCGGCAGGCTTTCCTGTCGCAGCGCTCATCAGCACGTAGACAATCGCTGCAAGGCCGACCAAGAAGAGGCCGAGATAGGCGTAGCGGGTCATCAATGGGGCCCTTCACTCACGTCAGACGGAAGTAAAGGATATGGCAATGGCGGATGGCAAAGGCCAGATGATGTGGGGCGGGCGTTTTGCCGCGACACCCTCGGCCATTATGGAAGAGATCAACGCATCACTCGATATTGATCGGCGGATGGCGGAAGAAGATGTGGCGGGCAGCCGCGCACATGCCGATATGCTCGCCGAAATGGGCATCCTGTCGGTCGCCGATAATGAGGCGATCCAGGAGGGACTCGACAAGGTCGTCGAAGAGCTGCGGGCAGGGACGTTTCCGTTCCGGCGCGAGCTGGAAGACATTCACATGAATGTCGAAGCACGCCTGAAGGAGCTGATCGGGGAGCCTGCCGGGCGCCTCCACACGGCGCGCTCGCGCAATGACCAGGTGATTACTGATTTCCGCCTCTGGACCCGCCGGGCGCTGGATGAAACCGGACATCTGGTGGCTGCCCTGCAGGGCGCGCTGGTGCGCCGGGCGGAGGAGAACGTCTCCACCGTGATGCCAGGGTTTACCCACCTGCAGACCGCCCAACCCGTGACGCTGGGCCACCACCTTTTGGCTTATGCGGAGATGCTGGAGCGGGATCGCTCGCGCCTGCTCGACTGCGCGGTACGCCTCAACGAAAGCCCGCTGGGCGCCGCTGCGCTGGCGGGCACCGGGTTCCCGATCGACCGTGACATGACGGCCGAAGCGCTGGGCTTTGCGCGGCCGATGGCTAACTCGCTGGACGCTGTGTCGGCGCGTGACTTTGCGCTTGAGGCGCTGGCGGCGCTGTCGATTGCCGCGACGCATCTCTCCCGGCTGGCGGAAGAAATCGTTCTGTGGACGAGCCCGCAATTTGGCTTTGCCCGCCTCAGCGACCAATGGTCGACGGGGTCGTCGATCATGCCGCAGAAGCGCAATCCGGATGCGGCCGAGCTGATCCGCGCCAAGGCGGCGCTGATCACCGGGCAATACGCCTCGCTGCAGGGCGCGATCAAGGCGCTGCCGCTGGCCTATGCGAAGGACCTTCAGGACGACAAACGCCTCACTTTCGACGCCTTTGATACGTTCAATCTATGTGTCCGGGCGATGACCGGCATGATCGAGACTGTCACCTTCCGTCCTGAAGTGATGCGGGCGGCGGCGGCGAAAGGCTTCTCAACGGCGACCGACCTGGCCGACTGGCTCGTGCGGGATCTGGGAATGCCCTTCCGCGATGCCCACCACGTCACTGGTCGCATCGTGGCCGCGGCGGAGGCGAAAGGGATCGATCTGGCCGATCTGCCCCTGAGGGAGATGCAAGCTGTGCATGCGGCGATCACCGAAGATGTATTCAGCGTTCTCAGCGTGGAAGCGTCGGCTGCATCGCGCACCTCTTATGGCGGCACGAGCCCTGTTCGCGTGACCGAACAGGTGGCACAGTGGAAACAGAGACTTCGACTGGAGTAATCCCATGAAACGCACGTTCGCCCTGGCGGCGGTTATCCTTCTTGCAAGCAGTGTTTCGGCCTGCGGTCTGACCGGCCCTCTGCAGCGCCCCGGTCCACTGATCGGCAATCCCTCGGATGCGCCGGAAGCTGAATTGCCTGATGGCCAGGCAAGCGACCTGCCGCAGCTGCCCAGCCGTCCTTCCAACCAGCCGAGTGAGGCTGAAGAAGACGAACTGCTCGGTGGACCGGGAGGTTCCTGATGAAACTTCGCCTGACACTTTCCGCCGCCTTTGCCGGTATGTTTCTGGCTGCATGCCAAACACCGCCGGAACCCGCGCCTGCGCCTGAGCCTGTCGTGGAAGAGCCGCCCGCTGTCGAGTTGCCCGCGCCGCCGGCTTCGGACGAACCGCGCGTGAATGAGTGGGGCGGGGAAGTGCCTGAGAACAAGCCAGCCGTCGATGTCGACGAGGGCGGGCTTGGCGATATCCCCTGATCCGGAGCGGACATGCATCACTTCAACTATGCCGGTGGCCGCCTTCAGTGCGAGGGCGTTGATCTCGGCCGGATAGCCGATGAAGTCGGCACGCCGGTTTACGTTTATTCGACAGCGACGCTGGAGCGCCATGCGCAGGTGATCGCCGAAGCGTTCAGCGGCCAGAAGGTGCTGATCGCGTATTCGGTGAAGGCCAATGGCAACCTGGCCGTGCTTGCAACGCTGGCGGCGCAGGGATGCGGCGCAGATGTTGTCAGCGGCGGCGAGATGCAGCGCGCGATGAAGGCGGGCATTCCGGCCTCAAGGATCGTGTTCTCCGGCGTCGGCAAGACGGCTGCAGAGATGAAGCTGGCGCTGGAAGCCGGCATCCATCAGTTCAATGTGGAGAGCGCAGGCGAACTGCGCCTTCTGTCCAAAGTGGCGAGCGGCTTGGGTAAGCAAGCCCCCATCGCCCTGCGCGTGAACCCGGATGTCGCCGCTGGCGGCCACCCGAACATCTCGACCGGCAAATCTGGCGACAAGTTTGGTGTGCCCTGGGGCGAAGCCGAAGCGCTGTATGCCGAAGCCGGAAGCCTCCCGGGCATCCGGGTTGTGGGTGTCGACGTGCATATCGGCAGCCAGATTGGCGAGCTCGGCCCCATGCGCGCGGCGTTTGAAAAAGTCGTCGCGCTGGCGCTGCGCCTGCGGTCGAAGGGGCATGACATTGCCCGGATCGATGTCGGCGGCGGCCTGGGCATTCCCTATCGCGAGACCGACGCCCCGGCGGCGCCCTCGGACTATGCCGCGATGATTGCCGAGGTCACGGCAGGGCACGGCTTTGAGGTGATCCTTGAGCCGGGCAGGGTGATCGCTGGCAATGCCGGCGTTCTGCTGACCACCGCTCTCTATGAGAAAGAAGCGCCGGACCGGACCTTCCTGATCATTGATGCCGGGATGAACGATCTTATCCGTCCGGCGCTTTACGGCGCCCATCATGACATTCGTCCCCTTGCCGAACCCAAAGCAGGCACGCCGGACAAGACCTATGATGTTGTCGGTCCGATCTGCGAGTCGACTGACAAGTTTGCAACCGCCCGCAGCCTTCCGGCGGTGGCGGCGGGGGACCGTCTCGCATTCATGTCTGCAGGCGCCTATGGCGCGGTCCTTTCTTCGGCCTACAATGCCCGTCCACTGGTTCCGGAAGTTCTGGTCAATGGCGAGCACTATAGCATCGTGCGCCGCCGGCCGGACTTTGAGGAAATGACGATGCTGGAAGAGGTGCCCGATTGGATCAGGACGAAGGCCTGAACACGCTGGGGAAGAAGCTGGCGGCCACGCGCCGCCGGTTGACGCTTCTGGCGCTCGGCCGCGCCTGTTGGCCCGCCTTTGTATTCATTGGTTTCTTTCTCGCGATTGCGCTCGCGGGAGGGTTTGACCGGCTGAGCAATTTCCTCGCGGCGGCCATCCTGCCGGTTCTGATTTTGGCCGGCATTGGCCTCGCAACGTTCTCCTGGCGGCGTTACAGCAAGCCGTCTGAAGATGAGGTAACCCGCGCGCTCGACGGGCAGTCGGAATTGCGCCCGGTAAGTTCGCTGACCGATCGCCCGGCAGACCCGTCTGCGGTTCCGGCAAGTCTCTGGCGGGTGCATAAGGCGCGCCTGATTGCTGAAATCGGCAATCTGCGTTTGCCGTCCCTGAAGCGGGAATGGACCGCGCTTGATCCCTATCGTTTGCGCTTTGTGGTGCCCGTGGCTGTCATCGCGCTTGCGCTGATAGCGGGGCCTGCTGGGCCGGGCCGGATCATGCGCGCGCTGAGCCCCGACCTCGGCGCCCTGGCGGGCGCAGACAAGATGGTTGTGGAGGCCTGGGTTACGCCGCCGGAATATACCGGGCGGGCGCCCATCTTCCTGCAGGCAGGTATGAAGGATGTTCGCATTCCGGTCGGCTCTGAAGTGACCCTGCGCACGCAGGCGCCGTCCGCGCCGAAGCTCGTCCTGCGCGGGGACAAGCGCAAGACAAAGCGGTTCTCCAAGACGCCGGAGGGCGCATACGAAGCCCGCGCGAGAATTGAGAGTGACACACGGCTCACCGTGAACTGGTGGGGCGAGCGGGCGCGCTGGAATTTTTCGATCCTGCCGGACGAAGCGCCGCTGATTGCATTCGACACCCTGCCGGAACCAGGGCCGCGTGATCAGGTGCAGTTCAAATGGAAGGCAGACGACGATTATGGCGTCGTGGCCGTTGAGCTGGCCATTCGCCTGCGGGAGCCGCATCCGGCTGATCCGGAGGCGGAGGACCGCGTGCCGGTTCCGATGCCGGGCGCGGCAGGAGCCAAGGAGGCAGCGGCGGCAGCGCAGCTCGACCTGACGCGCCACCGCTGGGCAGGACTTCCGGTGGATGTTCGCCTCGTCGCGCGCGATGGCTCGGGGCAGGAGGGCTTCAGCGAGTCCATTCCTTTCATACTGCCAGAGAAGCTGTTCCTCGATCCGCTTGCCAAGGCGACGCAGGAAGCGCGCGTGACCGTGCTGCGCGAACCGCGCTCATACGCTGAGCTTGAAAAGAATGGGCAAGCACTGACGGACGGAGCGATCAATACGGCGGCCGCGGGCCGGCTGGATTCCGCTCCTGAGGGCGTTCGGCAAGCCGCGCTCATGCTGGACGCGCTGACTTATCGCGGAGAGATGTTCTTCAATGACCTTGGCGCATTCATGGGCCTGCGTATGGCGCTCGGGACGCTGCAGTCTGCGGGAACCAAGGCGGAAGCCGACGCAGTTGAGCCTCTGCTCTGGTCGATTGCGCTGAAGCTTGAGTACGGAAGCGTGGCCGACGCGCGCGCACGCCTCGAAGCAGCCCGCGCCGCGCTGGAACGCGCTTTGCGGGAGGGCGCGCCGGAAGAAGAAATCCGCAGGCTGATGGAAGCGTTCCGCGACGCAGCGAATGAATATCTCGCCGCCAAAATGGCCGAAGCGATGGCAGGCGGCCTCGATGCGCCCGAGCAGCAGGAAGACAGCGAGGCGCAGGCCGGCGGAGACTCCCTCGGTGGGCAGGACTTCGAAGACATGCTGAATGCGCTGCAGGACCTCACGGAGACCGGCGCCAGCGAACAGGCGCGCCAACTGCTTTCCGACATCACCAACATGCTGCAGAACCTCGAATTCCAGCGTGGGCAGGGGGATGGCAACGGGATGCCGGGAATGCCCGGTGAGCAAGCGGAAGGGGAAGAGAGCGATCTTCCTCCGGAAGAGCAAGCAATGACAGATGCCATGCGGCGGCTTTCGGAGATCCTCCGTGAACAACGTCAACTGAATGATGATACGCTTGCGCAGCAACGCGGCGAAGAACCCCGCGGCAATTCCAACAACCAGCCAAATGGCCAGCAGCAGCCCGGCGAAGGTTCGCAGCAGGGTGAGGGCGGTGACATGGAAGGTGAGGGAACCGGGCAGGGAGAGCGGCCCGGTGAAGACGGCGGCGGCGTGCGCGAGGGAGAGGGCGAAAGCGGCTCTGGCCGGGGCGGCACGCTGGCAGAGCGCCAGGCTGAGCTGGGTAAACTCGTTGAAGAGCTTGCGCGGCGCGGTGGGCGCAGCGGCGAGGATGGTGAAGAGGGCGCATCTGTGCCGGGCGCCGGCCTCGATGAAGAAACCCTGAGGTCAATCCTCGATGCCCAGCGCCGGGCTGAACGCTCCCTGCAGGGAGGAAATGAGGGGCGCGCGATCATGGATCAGGAACGCGCCACGCAGATGCTTTCCGAGCTTTCCCGCGAGATGGCGCGGCAGATCGATGAGATGCGTTCCGCCCGCCTTGGCCAGCAGGGACAAAATTCCAACGATCCGCTGGGGCGCCCGCTCACAGGCGCTGGCAATGACGGGGAGGGGATCGACATCCCGTCTGAATCCGAACGCCAGCGCGCGAAGGATATTCTTGAGGAACTCCGCCGCCGTTATGGCGAAGCCGAGGATGAAGAAGAGCGTGAGTACCTGCGGCGCTTGCTGGAGCGCTTCTGAGCCGGGACTTGCGGGGCGCTACGCCGCGTGGTCTCCTCCGCCCAAAATAATGACGGGAGGAAATCATGGCGGCGCGTTGGGAATATTCCAAAGGCCTCAAGGATATCGGGAATGGGCTTTATGCCTGGCTCCAGCCCGATGGTGGCTGGGGCTGGTCCAATGCGGGGTTGATCCGCGACGGGGAAGCATCCCTTCTGGTCGATACACTTTTCGACATGGCGCTTACCCGCGACATGCTGGACGCAATGGCCGACGCGACCGGCATTGAAGCGGCCAGGATCGGAACCATCGTCAACACGCATGCCAATGGCGATCATTGCCACGGTAATGGCTGTTGTCCGCAGGCGGAGATCATTGCGTCAGAGGCAAGCGCCCGCGAGATGGCAGAAGTGCCGCCAGCCATGCTGGCGCAGTTCAAGAAGCTGGGTTCTCAGCTTGGCCCTGCGGGTTCCTATTTCGCTGACATATTTGCGCCTTTCGATTTCGAAAATGTGGATGAGCGGGCGCCCACGCGAACATTCTCGGGATCGCTTGATCTCAAGGTTGGCGACAAGGCCGTTCGCTTGATCGAGGTCGGGCCGGCGCACACAGGCGGGGATGTGCTCGTGCATGTTCCCGGAGACCGGACAGTGTTTACCGGGGATATCCTCTTTATCGATGGCACGCCGCTGATGTGGGTAGGGCCGGTGGCGAACTGGATCCGCGCCTGCGAGACAATCATCGCCATGGATGTCGATGTCATTGTTCCGGGGCATGGTCCGATTACGGACAAGGCTGGCGTTCGGCGGGTTGCAGACTATCTGGCCTATGTCGACCAGGAGGCGCGTAAACGCTTTGAGGCTGGGCTTGGCGTTCGGGAGGCGGCGCTCGATATTGCGCTAGGCGATTTTTCCAATTGGGGTGATGCGGAGCGGATCGCGGTCAATGTAGATAGTCTTTACCGGGAATACCGGGGTGATGGGAAGGTGACCCCAGTGATCGAGCTCTTTGCGCTGATGGCGGAGGTAAGGGACGCGCAGCGGCGCTGAGGCTCAGCGATTGGCGCCGGGCACCCATTTTACGTCGTCTGTGCCATTACTGTTTGCGGCGCGTCCGGCGACGAACAGCCAGTCCGACAAGCGATTGATGAACGCCAGCGCCTCCGGATTTACGGGCTCGTCATCCATGCTGGCCAGCTCTGCCATGGCGCGCTCCGCACGGCGGCAAAGCGTGCGCGCAACATGCAGATGTGCAGCGAGACGGGAGCCACCCGGCAGGATGAAGCTGTCGAGCGGCGCAATGTGCTCGTTCATGGCGTCGATTTCTTCTTCGAGGCGGGTCACTTGAGAGGTGATGATGCGCAGCGGTGTCCATTCCAGAACGCGGCCACGATCTGGGGTGGAGAGGTCTGCGCCAAGATCGAAGAGATCGTTCTGGATACGGCGGATGCGGGCAAGCAGTTCTCCATCTGCCTCGAGCGCTGCTACGCCGAGCGCCGCGTTGAGCTCGTCGACAGTGCCATAGGCGGCGACGCGAGGATGCCATTTGGCAACCTGTTCTCCGGTGGAGAGGCGGGTTTGGCCTTTATCGCCGGTGCGCGTGTAGATCTTGTCGAGCCGTACCATGAGCGATCCTTCTAATCCGTCAGCCGCCAAAGCGGATGGCACCGGCCGCAATCCCGATCAGGACGAGGAAGGCAATTGCCACGGCCTGGAAAATTACCCGAATCCGCATCAGCTTGTTAGACCGGCTGACCTGATTTTCATCCCGGCGAACAAGGTTTGCCACACCTATCACGAGAACGACGGCAACACCGATAAGCGCGGCATAGAAGCCGATTGTCAGAAACTGTTGCATGGCGCCTCGCCTTTCATCTTCCTGTTAGAGCGATCCTAGACTTCTACGCTCATTTACGCCCTGCTGCATCAGGTCGCGGCAGATTGTTCACCAACCGGACCATGGCGCTGGCACCGACCAAGGGTGCAAAGAACGGGACGACCGAGCAAGCGAGGCCGACGAGAAATACCGAGATGCCGTGCCGGTTGCGCAGGGTGACGGCCTGTCGAAAACTCATCTGCCGAGCTGCGGCGAGCGTGGCGTATTCCCGGCCCATAAGGGCGCCGTTCAGCAGGAAGAACACCGCCACATTCACCCCAGGAATGAAATAGAGGGGAATAACCACAAGGTTGAGCACAAGGGCCGGGAGGGCAATCTTCAGGCCGTTTGCAATGCCTTCACTCAAAGGGGGAGTGCGGGCCTTTGGCGCGCCAATCGCTTTCTCCACGCGCTCGGCTGCAAAATCGAACAGGAAGCCTCCGACAAGCATTGAGACGGCGGGCGATAGTGCAATCGCCACTATAAGAAGCACCACACTGGCGGCTATTTCTCCTGCCGAACTGGCATAGCTTAGCCAGCCGGATCCCTCGGGAATGAGCGGCCGGATGTAGCGGATCAAGCTATAGGCCGCGCCGCCCGTCAGGGCGATGGCGATGGCAAGATTGAGTAATGCGAACAGAGTCAGGCGGCCGAATATCAGATCCCCGATGCCGCCGAGAATAGCGCCAAGGGCGCGCATTACACGCTTCCGCCGTTTTCCAGCCGCGCCGCCAGCGCTTCAACCTTGGCCGCCATGGCCCCGACGAGCAGGGCGGCACGCCGTTCGGCCGCTGACGGGACATCTGATTGGCGCGATGCGTCCAGCTCATCTAGCAACGCAAGGGCGGCGATCAGCAGTAACCTGTCGTCGCCAATATCTCCCACCGCCGAGGAAATACTAGTAAGGCGCGCGTCCAGTTGTTCTGCCAGCCGTTTTACGCGGACTTCCTGGCCCGGCGCGCAGGCTATGGAATAGCTGCGGCCACGGATGTGGATATCAGCCTTGGCCATCGCCGGTCTCCCTCTCGTCCGGTTCCAGCGCCGCCCGGACCTCCTCAATCGCAGAGCCGAGAGCTTCGCTGGCTTCATCCGCAAGGGCCTGGAGTTCCTGTTCCCGGGCTAGGGCTTCGTCCAGCTGACCAGCAATCTGTGCCCGGTCCAAAACTAACGCTGAAATCTCTGCCCGAAGCAGAGCCGGGTCGCCTGCGCGGGCCAAATGGGCTTCAAGCGCCACTTCAAGGCGCTTTAGGGCTGCGTCGAGGCGCGTCGCTGCCGAGTCCATCTCTTCCATCAGTTAATGGACTATCTGCATTGGTTTGCGTCGCCAAGCGCCTTGACGGGGGCGGGCAAGTCTGGCCTAGCACGCACGGGCAGAAAAAATCCGGGAGACCAGCAGAATGGCTGTCACGAACCGCGACATGGCCAACGCCGTGCGCGCCCTTTCCATGGACGCAGTCGAAGCCGCCAAATCTGGCCATGTGGGCCTACCGCTCGGCATGGCGGACGCCGCTACCGTCCTTTTCCGCAAATTCCTGAAGTTTGATCCGAAAGCCCCTAACTGGGCTGATCGCGACCGGTTTATCCTGTCTGCAGGTCACGGATCCATGCTGATCTACTCGCTGCTGCACCTGACGGGTTATGCCTCGGTCAGCCGCGATGACATCCGGAACTTCCGCCAGCTGGGCGCGAACACGCCTGGTCACCCGGAAAACTTCGTAACGCCCGGCGTCGAGACTACCACCGGCCCGCTGGGGCAGGGCATCGCTACCGCTGTGGGGATGGCGATGGCAGAGCGCCACCTTAATGCGCGCTTCGGCAATGACCTGGTTGACCACAGAACCTGGGTCATTGCTGGTGATGGCTGCCTCATGGAAGGCATCAGCCAGGAAGCGATCACGCTGGCCGGGCACCTGAAGCTCAACAAGCTGATTGTCCTGTTCGACGACAACGCAGTCACCATTGATGGCGGCACGGATCTGTCTGACGCGACCGACCAGTGCGCCCGCGTTGAAGCCTCCGGCTGGGTTTCCCGCCGCGTGGACGGCCATGACGAGAAAGACGTTGAGGCGGCTCTGAAATGGGCAACGAAGCAGAAGAAGCCTGTTCTTCTGGCCGTTAAAACCGTTATCGGCTTTGGTGCCCCCAAGCTGGCAGGCACCGGCAAGGCACATGGCGGCCCTTATGGTGCTGAAGAGATCGAAGGTATCCGCAAGGCGCTGAACTGGCCGCATGCTCCGTTTGAAGTGCCTGAAGCAATTGAAAAGGCCTGGGCGAAGACCGGCGAGCGTGGCGCGACCGAACACGCCGCCTGGAAAAAACGCCTCGCGGCCAATGCCCACAAAGGCGAGTTCAACGCCGCCATTTCCGGCCGCCTTCCCAAAAACCTTGGCAAGGCAATCGCCAAGCACAAGAAGGCCGTGGCGGAAGGCGGCGCTTCCAAAGCAACGCGCGTTTGGAGCGGCGAAGCGCTGGAAGTGATCACCGGTCTGGTGCCGGAAATGATCGGTGGCTCGGCCGACCTGACCGGTTCCAACAACACCAAGACCAGCCACACGGCGCCGCTGACCCCGAAAAACTGGGGTGGGCGTTACATCCATTACGGTGTACGTGAGCATGGAATGGCGGCTGCGATGAACGGCATGTCGCTGCATGGCGGCATCATTCCGTATTCGGGCACCTTCCTCGTGTTCGCCGATTACAGCCGCGCGGCGATCCGCCTGGGAGCCCTGATGGGAACGCAGGTCGTGCACGTCATGACCCACGACTCCATTGGCCTTGGCGAAGATGGCCCCACCCACCAGCCGGTGGAACAGGTTGCCTCTCTGCGCGCGATGCCGAACATGGTTGTCTTCCGCCCGGCAGACGGCGTGGAAACGGCTGAGTGCTGGGAACTTGCCCTGCATCGCCAGGACGGCCCGACGACGCTGGCGCTGACCCGCCAGAACGTTGCGCCCGCCCGCAAGACGCATACGGAAGAGAACCTGACCGCCAAGGGCGGCTATGTCCTTTCGCCGGCAGGCAAGGGCAAGGAGCGCGCCGTCATCGTCGCGACCGGTTCGGAAGTCGAGATTGCGCTGAAGGCGCAGGCGATGCTGGCAGCTGACGGCATCGCGGCGCGCGTTGTTTCCATGCCCTCCATGGAACTGTTTGCACAGCAGGACGCCACCTACCGGACTGAAACGCTTGGCAAGGACCTTCCGAAGGTTGCGGTTGAAGCGGGCGTCCGTTTCGGCTGGGATCGCTGGATCGGCGCAGAGGGCGGCTTTGTTGGCATGGACAGCTTCGGCGCCAGCGCCCCCTATCAGAAGCTTTACCAGCATTTCGGCATCACGGCGGAAGCCGTTGTTGCCGCAGTGAAGGAACGGGTCTGATCTAAGTTCCGATATAGTTCGCCCTCGGGCGGATTGGCTTGTCGCTGGCGCGCTGCTCTATGGCATGTGCGATCCAGCCGGCCATCCGCCCGCTGGCGAATATCAGGAAGGGTGCATCATCCGGCAAAGCTAGCTGCAGTGTCATTGCGGCCAGGGCCATGTCGATGTTTGCCTTTGCGCCGGCTTCCGTTTCTGCCGCTCGGATAGCTGCCTTCAGCCGCGCATCCGGCTTCAGCCAGCGGAGCAGGGCAGCGGCCCTGGGGTCGCCCTCCGGATAAAGCGTGTGCCCTATCGCTGGAATAGCAGATCCGTGTGCGGACAGGGCGGCCAGGGCAGGCTTCGCGCCGACAGCTATTGCGCGTTTCAGATATGTCAGCGCACGCGCTGAAGCTTCCCCATGCAGGGGGCCGGTCAGGGTAGCGCATCCCGCCAGAGCGCAGGCCGCGAGCGGCGCGCCGGTAGACGCGGCCACCCGCGCTGCAAAGGTGGATGGATTAAGTTCGTGATCGGCGACTAATACCAGGGCGCGGCGAACAAGATCCGTGCCCCTTGGCGACAGGCCCCAGTGCCGTGCCAGGCGTTGATGGAAAAAGCCGCGTCCGCTTGCACCGGTTATCGCAGAGCAGAAGCCTGCAACGAGTTCGGCGCCTTCACTGGCGAGCGCGGTGGTGTTCCGGCCGATGCTGGCCGCATCGCGCGCAGCCCTGCCTGCGAGAAAGTTCAGGGCACGTTCCTTGCCGCTCGCGCCGCCTGCGGGTGTGTCGCTTGCTCTGGGCGGCGACAACCTATCGGCGTTCCATAGAAGGGCTGCGGCTTCCTCCAGCGTTGCATCGGCCGCGAAACGAACAGCGTCCTTTCCCCTATAGATCAGCCGGCCACTGCGAACCGTTGTGATTGCCGTTTCCATGACCGGGTCGCCCCAGGCAATGGCGGCATGGGCAATCGCGCTGCGGCCCCGGCCACTGCGGCGGCGCGCCACCAGGGCGGCGATATCCGCCGATGAGTAGAGGCTCGCGCGGGGGTCGTCCGCATCCGGCTTGGCGGACACGAGGCCGCGGCTGACATACGCATAGAGGGTTTGGGGCTTTACCCCCAACTCACGCAAAGCTTCTCGGCGGTGTATCCACGTCATATGTTGATTATATTGATCAAGATTGACGCTGACCAGTGCCAGGTCGACATAAGCTCCATAGATTAATGGAGAAGCTCATGGATTCCGGACTGGAGAATGTTGTTGCCGCCGAGACAGTGCTTTCGGATGTAGACGGACAGAATGGTCGCCTTGTCATCAGAGGGTGGCCCATTGAGATGCTATCGGCGTCCATGGCGTTTGAAGATGCGGCACATCTTGTGTGGCAGGGCTTCTTTGACGATCTGCCGGATGTGAGAGAACTCGGCGCGCGGCTGGGCGCGGCGCGGCGGGAGGTGTTCGGGCTCGTTTCCGAGTTGCCCGATGGTCTGGATGTCGTGTCGTTCCTTCGGGCGGGATGGGCTTTGCTGCCCGACGATGAAAGCCTCGATACCGCGATCCGGCTTGCGGCCGCGGGCCCGGTGTTTACGGCAGCCGCAATCCGGCGCGCGGCAGGCGACGCGCCGATTGCGCCGGATGCGGATCTCTCCCAATCAGCGGATTTCCTGCGCATGTTGACGGGCGTCGTGCCGGGGCAGGCTGAAGCCCGCGCGCTCGATGCTTATCTTGTAACGGTATGCGATCACGGACTGAATGCATCGACATTTGCCGCGCGTGTTGTTGCATCAACCCGGGCGGGGCTGACTTCGGCGGCGATCGCCGGGATTTCCGCGCTCAAAGGTCCACTGCATGGGGGCGCGCCTGGGCCGGTGCTCGATATGCTGGATGCGATTGGCGAACCGGAAAATGCCGAACGCTGGATCGACAGCGCGCTCGCCAAGGGGGAGCGTCTGATGGGTTTTGGCCACCGGGTCTACCGCGTTCGGGATCCACGCGCCGATGCGCTCAAGGCGGCGGTGGCGCGTCTGCCGGGAACAACCGGGCGCGTTGCGTTTGCCGAACATATTGAAAGCGCTGTTCTCGGACGGCTGGCGCGCAAATATCCCCAGCGCCGGCTGGAAACGAATGTCGAGTTTTATACTGCGCTCCTGCTGGAGGCGATCGGTCTGCCCAGAGAGGCGTTTACTGCCGTCTTCGCGTGTGGCCGCGTTCTAGGCTGGACGGCGCATGCGCGTGAACAGATCGAGGAGGGGCGGCTGGTGCGCCCGCGCTCGGTTTACAAGGGGCCGGTGCCGGAGATGGCTTAGGCGATCTTCAGCCTTTCAGATTCTTGCTGAACAGGTCCATCTGGTTGGGATCGGTCACTTTCTTGCGGCGGGTCTTGGTGCGGCCGCGCCGGAAGTAGAGGTCATCTGTGTGGTCTTCTGTGGGCTCCGGGGCAGGGGCGGGCTCGAAAGCCCGCTTCTCCGGCGGCCGCACATGGTTGGGATCAACCAGCTTCCACCAGCTGACCGCCACCACGGCATGGCCGGACGTATCTTCATACCGCTGGATGTGGCCGGCGGCGCCATCCGCGCCGAGCGCCTTGAAAAGCGCGTCTGCCTCTGCCTCTGGCATGTGCAGCCAGCTTGTTTCCAGGCCCTCCAGCGCAAGCCCGTGGGCAAATGTCATGGCTTCCCGACGGCTGCGCGCGGCGGGCGCGTCGGGCTTCAGGGCGTCTTCGAGGGATCGGGCAACAGGATAGGACAGGCTCATGGCAGCGGCGAGGTAAGCGTGTCCTCGCCCGGCGTCCAGCCTGTATCGTTCACGCTTGTGAGTCTGGACGCCGCGAGGCGTGCAAAGCGGAGCGTAACAGCCTTGCGCCGGGCCGCCGCTAAGCGGGCTTCCGGGGCATCCCGGATCACGGCGCCATAGAAGGCATCAGCGACGATCAGCCCGGCTTCAGGCGGGATCAGCTCCTGCGGAAAGTCGGAGGCCACCGCGAATGTCAGGCGGTCGCAATAGTCCATGTATTCGCGCCATTTATGGTCGGATTTGAAATCCTGGATCGAGGATTTGATCTCGATCATCCAGATGTCGCCGCCCGGCCCGACGGCGGCAATATCGGCCCGGCGGTTGTTGGCAAGGGTCATCTCCGTCACACCGTAATAGCCCAGCGCTGCAATGAGGCGCATCGTACCCCGGCAGATTTCAGCGGCGCGGCGGACAGGCTGGTCCTCATTGAAGGCGGCGGCCATGGTGATTGTTCCGGTATTGTTCCGGAGCACCCTAGGCCCCGGCGAAAGGCGGCGTCAAGCCGGTGGGCCGGAGATGACGTGAATTGGCGCTGCCGGATGATCCAGTTAGCGCGACGCTGCGTAGAGACAGTCAGGACAGTCAATTTCAACCGTTCAGGAGCATGCCCGTGCCGGGTGCGTATTCGGCAGCCAACCCCGCCGACAGGCAGTTTGTCAGGTCGGCCATGAAGGCGCCCTTGCTGGCGCCTGAGCATGAGGCGTCGCTTGCCCGGCGCTGGCGGCAAGGGAGCGACGAGGCTGCGCTGCATGAACTGACGACCGCCTACATGCGTCTGGTCATTTCGATGGCAGGCCGATTTCGCCATTACGGCCTGCCGATGGCCGATCTGGTTTCTGAAGGCAATGTCGGCCTGATGCAGGCTGCAGCGCGGTTCGAACCGGAACGTGAAGTCCGCTTCTCGACCTATGCGAGCTGGTGGATACGATCCGCAATTCAGGACTATGTGCTGCGCAACTGGTCGATCGTTCGGACCGGAACGACGGCCGCGCAGAAGTCCTTGTTCTTCAATCTCCGACGACTGAAGGCGCGTATCGACGACACTGGAGAGGGCTCGATGACGCCCGAGAATCAGGCCTGGGTCGCCCGGCATCTGGGCGTGACGATGCGCGACGTAGAGACGATGTCGGCGCGTCTGTCGGCGTCGGACCGGTCCTTGAATGCTCCGCTCGCCAGCGATGTCGATACCCAATGGCAAGATCTGATTGCGGACGAGGGCATTGTGCCGGAAGAGGCGGTGATGCAGGCGCGGGACGCCGAGCGCCGGCATCTCTGGATTCAGGAGGCCATGACTGCCCTCAATCCCCGGGAAACATACATAATCTCCCGGCGCCGCTTGGCTGAGGAACCTATTACGCTGGAGGCGTTGGGTGGGGAACTCGGTGTTTCTAAGGAGCGGGTACGCCAGATTGAGCATCAGGCGATGCAGAAGCTGAAGCAGGCCCTGGAGTCGATTGCCGGCGATCCGGAGACCGCCGGATTAATCCCGAATACCTGATCAGAGCAGGTTTATCGACTGGATCGCCTCATCCACTTCTTCCGCCGAGGCGTCATAATAATGGATGGCGGGAGCCATGAACAGCACAAGCTTTAAACCGTCTGTGGACGGAACGAAGGCTGCGTCGCCCCGGACATTGAGGCCATTTTCCCATTTGCCCTGAAGGTCGAACCGGATGCCTTTCTGGTCATCCAGCGATTCAGGACGAATGTTGGACGCCGCCATCTCGCTATAGCCGATGCGCTTCAGGCTCGACACGATGAAGTCAACCGTTTCAATTTCGCTGGCCGACTGGCGGTAGCGCGGAACGTCGGCATCTTTCGCGGCTCTGATCCAAGGCTTTCCGCTTTCAATGCTGGCGAAGTGCAGCCGGTTGAGCAGCAGCCCGTCCTTGGTCAGATATTCGCCGACCGTGGTTGTGTTCAGCTGTTCGGGCCAACGGGACCAGTCTTCTTTCAGAGTCACGTCGAAGCCGGCCGGCGAGGACACGAGACCCGCCGGAACGGCCTGGGGAGTAACCGCACACGCCGCAGCGGAGAGAAGGGCGAGGGAGGCGACAGTTAAGCGGATCATTGGATAGTGTCCTCAAGGTCGATAATCTGGGCTTCAACAAGTGCGCGATCGGCCGCGTCAGGAGCTTTCTCGAGATAAACTCTGAGATTCAGGGCTGCGTTGGCCATATCGCTTTTGTCTCGCTGGATAGCGGCGAGTTCGCGGTAGGCTTCAGCAGGTGCGTCTGCGGCGCCGATGGAGATAAGGAGCGCGGATTCGGCTTGCGCCTTGTCATCCGTTTCCCCGCGCATGAGGAATATCCGAGCCCGCGCGTATTGGAGAATGCCGATATCTTCCCCCTGGCGGAGCATACGCTCGCTGAGCGCCAGACTTGCGCCATAATCCTCGCCGGCGACGGTATCGAGCAGCCAGTCTTTCAGGTGCGGACGGATGAGTTCGCGATACTGGCGCCGCTGATCGTTTGATTGCGGCGGCGAGACTATCGTGGAATCGAGGAAGCGAACTCGCTCCTGGATCATCGGGTGGGTATCAAACATCCCATTCCTGTTCAGATCCTTGGCTTTGCGGCGATTGCTGGTCGCTTCCATTTCCGAATAGAGGTTCTTCCAGATCGCGGCGGCGCCCGCCGGATCAAGTCCGGCGGCTTGAGTAAATTCCAGGCCCAGACGATCGGCTTCCAGTTCCTGTTCCCGGCTGAAAGCAAAGGCGGAGCTGAAGCCCGCAACGTATCCGATCGACGAGAAGGCGCCTCCGCCGGCCCCGGCCAGCAGGCTTCCGACAACGGCGCCGGTTATATTTGCGTTCCGCATCGCGGCGTATTGTTCGAGCGAGTGGTTTTCGAGGAAATGGCCGAACTCGTGACCCAGGACGAAGGCGACCTCATCAATGGTTTCTGCGCGCAGCAGCAGCCCGGAATGCACGAGCATCATGCCATTGGGCGCCATGGAGGCGTTGAAGGACGGCTCTCTGATAATATAGACGCGCAGGTCGGCGCAGTGCGCGCCCGACAGGGTACAGGCGAGATCGGATATGCGGGCCTGCAAGGCCGGGTCGTCAATCACCCGGCCGGAGTGGCGGAGCGACTTTTCGAAATCCTCCATCTGATACCACATGCTGGCTTCTGTGGACTGAAGGTTCGACGGCTTCTGGCCAGCGGTGCGGGTGCCGTGGTCGGTTGATGCGCATGCCGCCAGTGTCGCCAGCGCGACCATCAGCGCGAGGGGTTTCGCAATCATCTGTGCTTCTCAATTCAGGGTGATGTTCTTCATCATGCGGGAGGTAATCCCCTGGGATTCTTCCACATCCCGCGCATCACCGCCGGCGGCGGTGCTGGTCGATATAATGTCGCCGGTTTTCAGGTCGACGATACGGGTCGTGGTTGCCCGCATGTTGGCCGAGGCCGGGACATAGCCGGTGGCTGCGCCAATCATCACTTGGGTGAGGAAAACACCGCCACTTTCAATCTGGCTATAGTGGTTGACGAACATTGCCTTGTCGGCGCCGTAGAGTGCGGCGAGCCGGCCCGCGTCCTTGCCAAGCGTCAGCTTCTGATTGGATGTAAACGCTTTGCCCTTGTGGGGCATTGGCGTTCCCGTTGACATCGCGACGACATCCCAAAGTAGCAGGAGCTGGCCGAGTTCCGGATCAGCATCAACGGTTTGCGGATCGAAATGGACGATGGATTTTCCCTGGCCTTCGAGGTTGGCAATCATGTGATTGTGGAAATTTTCCTTCGCCGCTTCAGACCAGTCAGCGCGCGTCTCCGCACCACCGGTTGTGATAAATACGACCTGTGCCTTCGGCGGCATCATCAGGATATCCGCATATTTAACAACAGGCACCGCCGTGGCCTCTGGCAGCGTCGCCATGTCCGCCTCGACTGCAATCGCTTTGGCACTCACTTCATCTATGGCGCTGGCTTCAGCGGGTGCCGCAAGGGCCGCGACCTCCGCAGACTCCGCGGCGTGCTCGCCATCGGATTGAGCGATTGCCGTCAGATTCAGGCAAAGAAATCCCGTAAGGAGCGCAGCGGCGCTCCTGGCAATGGGTGAGTGCATTTTGGTTTCCCCGACAAAGTATGCAACCTTTGGGTTCAACAAGTTTTTCGACACGTCAACTTGAATCGCGTCAAAGGGTCAGGGAATTTCGAGAAGCTCCACATTCAGTTCGTGGTTAATTTCCATACGGAGGTTCCGGACATAGCCGCGAACCCGCACGCGCGCTTCAGGCGGAAGCTGGCATAGCTTCGCGGCAGAGGTTTCGATTTCCAGCACGAGCAGCGAGCGCTCCAGGAACACATCGCATGAGGCGCCGCGGGCATCTGATCCCTGCATGCCGCTGCTGATCCCCTCCACGATCTGGAACCCTTCGAATGTGTCGGGCAATCGCGTCGCATCGGTGATTGCCCAGGCACGCCTGGCCCAGAGACCCGCTTTGGCGGCGCGCGCATCAGCTTCCATCGGCAGGAGGGGCGCGTTGGCAATGGCGGTGTCAGGATAGACCCGAACCCGCGCGACGCCGCGCTTTACCATCTCCGCATTCAGCCAGAGCTTGGGCCCCAGCGTATCTATCGTCATCACATGCGCAAGCGCGCGGTCGTATCGGTCGCGTGTCAGCCCGCCATAGCGCAGCTCCACTTCGCGGCCGAGCGCCATGTCTTCCAGCGCGCGTTTGGAATCCTCAAAGCCCGGATCGCCCTCGCTGCCACGAGAGGGGCCAGCGGGTGCTTCGATGCCGATGAGGCGCACGCTCTGTCCAGTCGAGAGGACGAGGGCATCGCCATCGATAACGCGGACAACGCGGCCGCGTTCGCCTTCGGCAAGACCGTCGAGTGGGTCGACAGGCTTGCCGCCGCAGGCCGCTGTCAGCAGCGCGGCCATCGCCAGGAGGGCAATTTTCAGATCCGGCATTCAGCGCCCTGTCTCGTCCACATTTCATCTATCGCGCGTTGGCGCCCTGCGAGGCAAGCCATCCGAGGCGACCTTTTACTCTTCAAATTGAGGCCGATTTCCGGTACGGGGACCGCTGGCTGGTCCCGTAGCTCAGCCGGATAGAGCGACAGATTCCTAATCTGTAGGTCGTGAGTTCGAATCTCGCCGGGATCACCATTTCTGTTTTGCTCGCGGCTGTTTCCGCGTCTTTGACGCGGAGCCGCTGTGCCTGCGCCTTGCTTGTGGGGGCGTCAGGGCATGTGGGGTTGGTTGAATCGTTTTTTGGTCGGACTGGCGTTTGCCATCCTCCGGGGCGCCCTCCCACAAACCGAACGGTACCGGCCCGGCTCCTTGTGGGAGGATGGGGGTGAGTTTGCAGGCGTGGGGAGGCCTGCCGGATAAGTTGGGCCAGCCCGCTCCATGGTTCGACTTCGCTCACCCTGAGCTTCGGGAGGGCGAGGCTTGGAACTTCAAGGGCTTATGGGTCACGGATAATCGCTTCCGCGATTCCGGGATGACGCGGGGAGGGGGTGTGCCAGTGTTGGATAGGGTGGGATCTATCCTGCGAGGTCAGCCCCGCAGCAGTGCTTCGACTTCGGCGCGGCGGGGAAGGCTGGGCTGGGCGCCGGGGCGGGTGCAGGCTAGCGCGCCGGCGGTGACGGCGTAGCGCAGGGCTTCTTCAGGGGGCTTCCCATTGATGAGGCTGACCGTGAGGGCGGCGCTGAAAGTGTCGCCAGCGCCGGTCGTGTCGATGACATGGACTTCCGGCGGGCGGGCGGATGTGATCTTCGCGCCGTCCTTCCAAAGTTCTGCGCCAGCGCCGCCAAGGGATATGGCGACATAACGGCCTGGCGCGTGCAGCGCGTCGCCATAGAACGCGGCTTCGGTTTCGTTGACGACGAGCAGGCTGGCGCGTTCCAGAAGGGTCGGAGGCACCGGCATGGCGGGGGCGAGATTGAGCGCGATGAAGCCGGTGGTGCGTTCAGCAGCGGCCAGCAGTGTTGCGGCAGGCACTTCCAGCACGCCCATCATATGCTTAATGTCCATGCCTTCGACATCACCCGGATCGAGCGCTTCGTTTGCCCCCGGACAAACGACGATCTGGTTTTCGCCCTCCTCGGAGACAGCGATCAGGGCAACGCCGGTGGTTTCGCCATTGATATACTGGGTGGCGGACAGGTCGACGCCGCCGGCGCGGAGGAGTTTCAGGGCTTCTTCGGCCATATCGTCATTGCCGACGGCCGCGATAAGGCGGACCTCGGCGCCAAGGCGGCGCGCGGCGAGCGCCTGATTGGCGCCCTTGCCGCCGGGATGACGCGCCAGGCGTGCGCCGGTGACTGTCTCGCCCGCCTTGGGCAGGGTTTTTCCTGTGCCGACAATGTCGAGATTTACAGAGCCAACGACCGTGATCATGGCTGCGCCTTCAAGATATCTTCAATCCGTGTAAAGAAAGCATCGGCATCTGCTCTGGTGACCCAGCGATGTGGGCCTTTCTTTGAGGACTTGACGCGCGTGCGGCCAAATTCCTTGCCCGGCCTGGTAACGACGCTGACGCGGGTCTGGACCGTTTCGAACATCTCAGGCGCAAGCAGCCAGGCGATGGTCGAAGGATCGTGCATCGGCACCTTGGTGCCAGGGCGGGCGCGGGCTTCCAGATTGTTAGCGGCTCGGAGCAGAGAGGCTATCATCTCGGCGCGCGGGCCACCGATGGCGGCGATACGGTCGATGCGCGCCTCCGTGGCGCGGACCTGATGGGACGCGTCGAGGCTGAGCAGGGTTGCCGGGATGCCGCTGTCGAGAACAGTGGCGGCGGCGTGGGGGTCGGCGAAGATGTTGAACTCGGCAAAGGGCGTGATGTTGCCGCCTTCAACGTTCGCGCCGCCCATGATGACGATTTCGGAAATGGCGTCTGCGATTTCGGGCGCCATCACAAGAGCGCAGGCAATGTTGGTCATCGGGCCGGTGACGACGAGGGTGAAGCTGCGCGCGGGCGAAGATTTCAGTTGGCGGATGATCTCGGTGACAGCATGGGCGGGCTTGAGCGGAGCTTTGGGCTCGAACACTTCAATGCCGTAGATGCCGCTTTCGCCGTGGAAATCTTCCGCCGTGACAGGCGCGCGCAGCAGGGGGCGGGGGCAGCCGGCAAAGACGGGGATGTCCGGGCGGCCCATCCGCTCGCAGATGAGGCGCGCATTGCGGCTGGTAAGGCGCAGCGGCACGTTGCCGGCAACCGTAGTGATGGCGCGCACGTCAAAACGGGGCGAGCCCAGCGCCATCATCAGCATGACGGCGTCGTCGATGCCAGGATCGCAATCGATGATCAGCGGAAGGGGCGGGGTCATACTGTGCGGGCTTTCAGGTCTTCAAGGATGGCGACTACAGACGGGGAAAGCGGCGGACTTTCCAAAGTGACGCCGAGGGCTTCCATTGCCATATCTGCTGTGACACGGAGCTTCTTGCGGCCAGTAAGGCGGGCGATCATCGTGCTTTCGGCATGGACGCGGCCATCGGCGGCAATGAAGGTGTGCTGGAAGACGAGGCGAGTATCCTCCCAACCGACAAGGCGGGTCTGTACCTCGAACTTCTGGGGGAAGCGCAGCATGCGCAGATAAGCGAAGGATTCGTACTGGATGACCGGCATCCAGCCGCGCTTGCGGAAGGCCATGAGCGCGCCCGTGCGGCCCATATAGTTCATGATCGCCAGATCGGTGAACGAGGAATAGCGGGAATTGGTCATGTGGCCCATCGGGTCCTGATCGCCCAGCCAGACAGCAGACCGAATGATGTGCAGGTCCATGAGATGGGTGCGTGCCCGGCTGAGCAGGGCAGGCAGGAAGATCCGAAGGAACCGGAAAAATAGGTTCATAGCGGCGGCACTCTACGCATTGCGGTGTTCACAAGCCCCTAATGGGGCGGGGACCGTCTATGCGAAGCCCATGCCGGAAAGGCAAGGCGCAGTGCAGCAAGGAAAAAGGGGGCCGTTGCCGGCCCCCTCAGATCATTCCGCAGGATGAGGCGCGGCGCTGCCTGTGCCAGCCTGGGCTTGTTCCTCTTCGAGCTTGCGGGCTACGTCTCCCGGCGAGCCTGTGCGGCGGGCAAGCAGGGTGTAGGCGGTCGGCACGACCAGCAGGGCGACCAGCATGGCGGCGACTGCGCCAAACAGGATAACCACGCCGATGGCGATGCGGGTTTCGGCCCCGGCGCCGCTGGTGACGATGAGAGGAACGGCGCCGACGGCGGTCGTCAGGCCAGTCATCAGGATGGGGCGCATCCGGGCAAGGGCGGCCTGCTTTAGGGCCGTGTCGAAATCCTTGCCCTCATCGCGCAGCTGGTTGGCGAACTCGACGATGAGAATGCCGTTCTTGGCCGCGATACCGATCAGCATGATGAGGCCGATCTGGGTGTAGATATTGAGCGTCTGACCGGTCAGCCAGAGGCCGAGCAGGCCACCAGCAAGAGTTGCCGGGACCGAAAGCATGATCACCATCGGGTGGATCCAGCTTTCGAACTGTGCGGCCAGAACGAGGAAGACGATCAGCAGGCCGACGCCGAAGACAAAGGTGATCGAGGCGCCGGCGGAGCGGAACTCCAGCGACTGGCCTTTATAGTCGATCGTGGCTTCGGTTGGCAGGACATCACGGGCGATGCGTTCCATACCGTCCAGCGCATCCCCAAGGGTGATACCGGGTTGGAGGTCTGCGTTGATGGTGATGGCGCGCACGCGGTTGTAGCGGTTGAGCGTCGGGCTGTCGGCATAGGGGACAAGCGTCACGATGCTCGAGAGCGGGATTAGCTCGCCCGACCGCGTGGAGCGGACATAGATGTTCTGCACATCGGTTGGCGTATTCTGGTCGGAACGGATGCCTTCCAGCAGCACGTCATACTCTTCGCCATTGTCGATATAGGTGGTGACGCGGCGCGAGCCGAGCATGGTTTCGAGTGTGGTGCCGATCTCGGTGACGGTGACGCCAAGGTCAGCGGCGCGCTCGTAATTGATCTGGATGCGGTATTGCGGCTGGGTTTCCTTGAAGTCCCAGTCGAGGTCAGTGATGCCCGGATTGTCTGCCTCGAGCGCCTCGACGAAAGCGTCGCGCCATTCCACCAGCTGTTCGTAAGATGGGCCGCCGATAACGAACTGGACGGGTTTTCCGCCGCCACCGGCGAGGCCCTGGCGCATCATGGCAAAGCCACGAATGCCGGGAAGGTCGGCCATCTTGCCATTGATCTCGGCGATAATTTCGTCTGCCGGGCGGCGGGCGCTCCAATCATTGAGAACGGCGACGACATTGGCCTGGTTATAACCGCCGCCCCAGCCGGGCGCGCGCAGCAGCAGGCGGCTGATTTCGCCGGTTTCGGTGTAGGGCAGGAGGCGGCGCTCGATCTCGTCCAGATAGCGCTCCATATACTCGAATGAGGCACCTTCCGGTCCGCGCACGGAGATAAAGAAGCTGCCCCTGTCTTCGCGCGGGGCATATTCGGTGCCGAGATCCTGGAAGATGAACCAGCTGGCACCCATGATGCCGAGCGTTGCAAGGGCCACGGCCAGGGGGCGGCGAACGAGCACGTCAAAGATGCGGGAATAGCCGGCGCGTACCTTGTCGATGGTGGAATCGATGCCCTGGATGAAGCCGGAGAGAGGACCGCTGCGCGACTCGCTGTGGGGCTTCAGGATTTTCGAAGCCAGCATGGGCGATAGCGTCAGGGCGATCAAACTCGAGAAACCGACGGCTGCCGCAATCGTCACGGCAAATTCCGTAAACAGACGGCCTGTATTGCCCTCCATTAACGTGATCGGGATGAACACGGCCATCAGGACGAGTGTGGTGGCAACTATGGCGAAGCCGACTTGGCGCGTGCCATTGAAAGCGGCAACCAGAGGGGATTCGCCTTCTTCCTGCATGCGCCGGTGAATGTTTTCCAACACCACGATGGCGTCATCGACGAGCAGGCCGATGGCGAGCACGAGCGCGAGCAGGGTAAGCAGGTTGAGCGTGAAACCGAGCGAGTAGAGCACGATAAAGGTCGCGATCACCGAGACCGGAACCGTGATGGCCGGAATGATGGTCGTGCGGAAGCTTCCGAGGAAGAGGAAGATGACCAGCGTGACAAGGCAGACGGCGATGGCGAGCGTCGACCAGACTTCCCGGATCGATGCTTCGATGAAGACGGAGCTGTCGAAGGAGAGATAGATCTGCATCCCGTCTGGCAGCGTCTTGTTCAGTTCTTCGGCGAGCGCCTTGGCGCCTTTGGCGACGTCGACGGTATTTGCCGTCGATTGTTTCACCATACCGAGGCCGACCATGGGTTCGCCATTGCCACGGAACATGGTGCGGTCTTCGGCGGTGCCGCGCTCGACACGGGCGACATCACCGAGACGCACGAGATACCCATCGCCCTGTGCGATCACGAGGCCGGCGAAGTCTTCAGCCGTGCGGAACGGGCGGTTGATGCGGAGGGTATAGTTGGTGGAACCGGATTCGAGACTACCGGCAGGCGCTTCAACGTTCTCGGCGCGCAGAGCGCGTTCGATGTCGCCTGCAGTAAGGCCGCGCGCAGCGAGCGCGCGCCGGTCGAGCCAGACGCGCATGGCATAGTCGCGCGCGCCGCCGATCTGGACACGGGCAACCCCATCAAGCGCGGAAAAGCGATCTATCAGGTTCCGGTTGGCATAGTCTGTCAGTTCGGGCGTTGAAAGGCTGGAGCTGGCAAGGTTGAGCCAGAGAATGACATCATCGTCCGCATCTGCTTTTTCGACTTCGGGGGGATCGGCCTCGGGCGGCATCCGGTCGGCCACGCTGGCCACACGGTCGCGCACATCATTGGCCGCTGACTCGATATCCCGGTCGATCCGGAATTCGATGGAGATATTGGATCGTCCGTCGGAAGAACGCGAATTGATGAAACGAACGCCTTCGACGCCGGCGATCCGATCTTCGATAAGCTGAGTGATCCGTGTCTCGACAACCGAAGCGGACGCGCCCGGATAGTTGGTGCTGATCGAGACGACCGGCGGATCGATATCCGGAAACTCACGCAGAGGCAGGCGCGAGAAGGCGACCAGGCCGAAGACGATGAGGATGAGAGAAATAACCGACGCAAATACGGGCCGCTTGACCGACACATCCGACAGAAGCATCGGCTTATCTCCCGTTCACGACGGGACCGCCGGCAGCAGAGCTGCTTGCCTTGGTAGAGCCAGGCTGGAGGATCGCCTTGTCTTCAATCTTGACCACGGCGCCTTCGCGCAGTCGCATCGTGCCTTCGGAAATGATCAGTTGGCCAGGCTCAAGCCCGGAGACAACTTCCACGCGGCCTTCATGGCGCAGGCCCGGCTCGATCTTCACACGGCGGGCGACGGGAGCGGCGCCGCTGGTGTCGGCCACCCAGACAAAGGTCTCAGGACCACGCGGCTGGAGCGCCACTTCCGGGATGGCCAGCGCGCGGCGCGGCTCGGCCATCAGATTGACGGACATATACATGCCTGAGGTGAGGATGCCGGCCGGATTAGGCACCTTGGCGCGGACGCGTACCGAGCGGGTGACCGGATCGATGGCGTTGTCGATGGAGTCGACTGTGCCGGTGAAGGTCTGGCCGGGAAGATCGCTGGTTGATGCCTGGATTTCGAGACCCGGACGCAGCACACGAAGATATGTAGACGGAACGGCAAACTCGAGGCGCATGACGCTGTCATCAATCAGGGTGGCCACGACATCACCGGGGCGGACGAGCGAGCCGACGCTGACACGGCGGAAGCCGAGAACACCATCAAACGGAGCGATCAGGACACGGTCGTTCTGGCGCGACTGGACAGCGCGCAACTGGGCAGCTGCGGTGTTGACATTGCGGCGAGCGACATCGAGTTCAGAGGCCGAAACGGCGCCTTGCTCGGCAAGCGGTTGGATGCGGGTCAGATCGATATTGGCCTGAGCGAGATCTGCTTCAGCGGACTCGACCAGCGCTACCTGCTCACGCTGGGCGAGGGAAAGCAGCGTCTTGCCTTTCTTCACGCGGTCGCCGTCTTCAAAGAAGATGGCTGTGACCCGGTCGGTCGCCGTCAGTGTGAGGTCTGCGCGCTCATTCGGTTCCAGCGTGCCGATGGCTTCGACGCGGCTCGAGAAGGTCTGCTCCCGGATGGGTTCGACAAACACGCTGCTTGGCGGCGGGCCGCCAGCCTGACCGCCCGCGCCGCCGGTGCGCTGCTGGGTGAGGGCAGGGGTGGCCACAAGGGCGGCGACCAGGAGGGCAGCGCCAGCGGCTTTCAGGATGGTCGGTCGGCTCAGCTTCAACATGGGATTTCCTATTCCGCCCGGTAGGCGGCGAGTTCTTCGTCGGTCCATATCCCGCCCAGACTTCTGTAGGCGCGGACGGCGGCTCGGGCCGTATCGGCCCTGTTTACCGCAAGGCGGTCTTCCGCGTCGAGCAGCGAGCGCTGCGCGTCGAGGACGTTGAGGTAGCTATCAAGGCCTTCCTGATATCTGAGGCGGGCCAGATCGAGCGCTCTGCGCGCAGAGGCAAGGGCTGCTTCGAGATCAGCGGTGCGGCGCTGTTCGGAGGAGAGGCCCGTCAGCGCCGTTTCGGCATCTGCCAGAGCATCAAGAACCGTAGCCTCGTAATTGGCAAGCACCTGGCCCGTGCGGGCGTCAGTAATGTCGATATTTGCGTAAACGCCGCGCAGGTCCGGGCCGGCCCAGCTGATGGCGGGGCCGAAATCGAAACCGATGCTCTCGTCGCTGAGCGCAACGCCAGTGTTGCGCACGAGACCCAGCAGGCTGGCGTTCAGCGTAATGCGCGGGAAGAGGTCTGCCCGAGCCGCGTCGCCAAGCGCGAGCGCGGCGCCGACCCGGGCTTCGGCCACGCGGATATCCGGGCGCCGGCGTAGCAGGTCTTCCGGAGAGCCAGCGGCCAGCGGGGCATTTAGCGCAGGAATGATACCGGGGCCTGACGAAACAAGCGCCATGAGGCTGTCCGGATTGGTCGCCGGCGCGGCAGTCAGGGCCGCCAGGCGACTAAGGGCGGCTTCGCGGGCGGCCTCGTACACCGGTTGGTTGGCGAGGGTCGTGCGATACTGGGCTTCTGCCTGATCAAGATCGAGCTGAGTCGCGCGGCCATTATCGAACAGGGTGCGGATGAGGGCGAGGCCTTCGGACTGGCTCTGCGCATTGCCGCGGCTGACTTCGAGGCGCGTCTCGGCTGTGCGCAGGTCAATATAGGCAAGGGCAGTTTCCGAGGCGAGCGAGACAGCCACATCGCGGCGAAGTTCGCGGGCAGCGGACACGTCGTAACGGGCGGCTTCAACCTGGGAGGCGATACGGCCGAATGCGTCGAGTTCCCAACTGGCGGCGAGCGTGCCAGTGGCGCTGGCGGTCAGGGTATCGGCGTTCGCCCCAGTCGGGCGGGCGACTGTTGCGCCGGCGCGGCTGCTGGCGGTGGGGCTTGTGCCCAGCAGGGCAAGGCGAAGTGAGGCCTCAGCGCCTGCGACGGAGAAATCGGCGCCTTTGAGAAGAGGGGAGGCATCGAGCGATGTGCGGACGAGTTCGGCCAGAAGGGGATCATCAAAGCCGGTCCACCATTCGCTGGAAACAGGGCCGGGATTGGTGACGGCTCGGAAAGCGTCCCCGGACGCATGCGGGGGCTCAGCTTTGGGCGCAGGTGGCACAGAGGCGCAGCCCGCCAGAACAAACGCGATCACCGCTGCGCCGCTCAGGCACGCGTACCGGGTAAATGCTTTTTCAGCCATGTGTTTCCGAACTAGACCAAGAACCTTACCGATCAAGGCAATGCCAGGCACATTGCAGTTAACCGGTCGCGCGATTGCTTAAACGAATGACGCTGAAGATTCCGTCTCTCTTGTTCTCACGTTTCCGTGATCTTTTTGCACAGACGGAAAATAAAAGTTCCGATAGGGCTCAGGAAATGACTTTGGCGCTCTAGCGCAACAGAGCTCTCGTCCCTAGTTTCAGATTTCGCTTAGAAAATTCGGTCCCGGCGGTAGCGTCGGGGAATAGGAGGCCCGGACGCTGTTTGATGCTGTCAACATCGCTATTCTGATCGGTGCGGCACTGGTCTCCCTTGCCGCCCTGACGAGCCTTGTATCGCAGCGTTTTGGCGCCCCCTTGCTTCTCGTTTTCCTGGGCATTGGCCTGCTGGCGGGCGAAGACGGCCTTCTGGGCATCAATTTTGACAGTGGGTATGCCGCCTATTTTATCGGCTCGCTGGCGCTTGCCATCATTTTGTTTGACAGCGGATTTGAAACATCGTTTCGCAGCTATCGCGTGGCCGCCGCGCCGGCGCTAAGCTTGGCGACGGTGGGCGTTCTTCTGACAGCGGGACTGACGGGAGTTGCCGCGCACTTCCTGTTCGGGGCCGGATGGCTTGAAGCGTTCCTGCTTGGCTCGATCATCGCGTCGACGGACGCGGCGGCTGTGTTCTTCCTCCTGAGGGCAGGGGGCATACGCCTGCGCGAGCGCGTGGGCGCGACGCTGGAGATCGAATCCGGGGCCAACGACCCGATGGCGATCTTCCTCACCATCCTGCTGATCGAGCTGATCGCGGCGGGGGCCAGCACCGACTCCCTGTTTGGGCTCCACATCTTCCTGAGCTTCATTCAACAGATGGGTCTGGGCGTCATCTTCGGCATCGCGGGCGGGTTCGGTATATCCTGGTTGCTCAACAAGCTGGTGAACCTCGATCCGGGGCTCTATCCGATTTCGGGCCTTGCGGCCGCGCTGGTGGTGTTTGCGGTCTGTGCGCTGTTTGGCGGTAGCGGCTTCCTGGCGGCCTATGTTGCCGGTGTGGTGGCGGGCAATCGCAAGGTGCGGTTTGCGCACCGGTTGCGCCGGTTCCAGGTGGGCATGACCTGGTTGGCGCAGATCGGGATGTTCCTTGCGCTTGGCCTGCTGGCGACGCCGTCCGAGTTCGGCCGCATATTGATCCCGGCGCTAGTGCTGTCGGCAGTGCTGATCTTTGTGGCCCGGCCACTGGCTGTCTGGCTTTGCCTCATCCCGTTCGGGTTCAAGTCGCGGGAGACGCTGTTCACGAGTTGGGTGGGTCTGCGCGGCGCTGTGTCGATCCTGCTGGCGATCCTGCCGGGCCTGTCCGGCATCGAGAATGGCAGCTTCTATTTCAACGTCGTGTTCGTGATGGTGCTCGTCTCTCTGCTGGTGCAGGGCTGGACGCTGCAACCGGCCGCCAAGGCGCTCAACATGAGCCTGCCGACCGAGCAGGGGCTGGTCGACCGGGTGGAGTTGGAGCTGCGCGGTGGCGCGGAGATGGAACTGGTCGGCTACAAGATCCATCCCGACAGCGCGATTGCGAAGGGCGAGCGTGTGCCGCGCTGGGCGCGTCCGGCGATGGTGATCCGCGACGGGCTGTCTTATTCAATCCATACGATCGGGCCGCTTCAGGCCAATGATCAGGTCTACCTTTTCTCGTCGTTGCGCCGGGTGCGTCTGCTTGACCAGATCTATGCCGGTCCCTCGGATGAGACTGTCACGGAATCCGATATCCAGTTTCGGATGAAAGGTTCCACACGGATGACCGACCTCATCAAGCAGTATGGCCTTGATGATGTGGAAGGTCATGAAGGGCTGACAGCGGGCCAGTTCCTCGATCAGGCCTTCGATGGAAATCCGGTGATCGGAGACAGGGTATCGATCGGGGACGTGGAGTTGGTTGTCTGCGCGCTGGACGAAGCGGGTGATGTGAGCACAGTCGGCATCGTGATCGGTGAGGAAGACCCCGGCACGGGCGCGCTGATAGCGGACATGTTGAGCCAGGCCTGGAAGAAGTTGAACGCGCTGCGACCGGGCAGGCGTAATTCGGTAGACACCGATACAGAAAGAGCCAGAAATGTTGGCGAGAGCCCATAAGGGGAGATCGGCGCGGCGCCACAAAGTAACCAACGTGCCGGGAACAGGCCGGATGCTGTCATTTAATTCACCGAAACACGACGAACGACATACAAAATACCGTATAATCCGTGCTTTCCGGGTCACGCTGGCTGGGGCGCGTGATCCCCGCAACAATAACTACGCAAAACTGTCGCAAGTCTGAGATAATCGACTGTTACCCGCCGCTTCGAATTAAAGCGGAAGGGCTGTCCCATGTTCGATTCTACTTTCCTTGGCCGGGGTCTGACCGCCCGGTTGCTCGCATCCAGTATTCTGGCAACTGCCATCGCCGTTCCTGCCGCAATGGCCGGCACGGTGACGGGCGAAGTCGCTGACTCCAGCGGCACGCGGTCGCTTCGCGGCGCAGAAGTGACGCTTGTGGAGCTCAATCAGAGTGCTGAGGTTGGTCAGGATGGCTCCTACCGCTTCGTTAACGTGCCGGCTGGCACCTACACGCTGCGCGTTCGTTATCCGGGTGCAGAGGAACAGACCCGCGTGATCACGCTCGTTGACAACGCTGCGACGGTTGAATCCTTTGCGCTTGCGCCACGCGGCGCGCAGGGCGATACGGCCGTCATGGACACGGTGCTTGTGATCGGTCAGCAAGCGAACCTGCTCAACGCTCTGGCCCGTCAGCGCGCATCCGATACGGTCGATACCGTTCTCAGCCGCGATGCTATTGGTCAGTTCCCGGACCAGAACGTGGCAGAAGCCCTGCGCCGCGCGCCTGGCTTGAATGTTCTGAACGACCAGGGCGAAGGCCGCTTCGTCTCGGTGCGCGGTCTTGACCCGAACCTCAACTCCGCCTCGATCAACGGCAACCGCGTCCTGGCAACCGGCGGTGACGAGCGCGCTGTGGCCCTGGACGTAATCCCGTCGGAACTCATCGAGTCGATCGAGATCAAGAAATCCCTTACCCCGGACATGGATGCTGACACCATCGGTGGCTCGATCGAGATCAACACGACCTCTGCTTTCGACCGGAAGAAAGATCTCTTCTCGATGTCGTTTGAGGGGTCCTACAACGATCTCAACGGCAAGACTTCGCCGAAAGGCTCCATCGACTTCATCAAGCTGATTGGGGATCGAGTGGGTCTATCGGGCGGCTTTAGCTACTACGACCGCCAATTCTCCACCGACAATATCGAGATGGATGGCTGGCAGGACGATGGCTACGCCGAAGACCTCGAATACCGCGACTATGATGTCCGCCGCGAGCGCTACGGCTTCACGCTGGGCGCCGATTTCCGCGCAACCGAGAACACCAATCTCTATGTTCGCGGCCTCTATTCCAAATTCGACGACACTGAACTGCGCCGCCGCTTGGTTTTCGGTTTTGACGAGCCGACTTCGATCGATGGCAACTCGGCATCGTTCGACTCTGCGGACGGCCGCATCCAGGTTCGCCGCGACCTCAAGGACCGCCGCGAAATCCAGACCATCCGCACCGTGTCGGCTGGCGGTGAAACCGTCAGCGGTCCGTGGACGGTGAACTATGACATCGCTTATTCGGAAGCAGACCAGACCGAAGATGGCTCGCTTGATCCGATGCGCTTCCAGGCCCGCTTCCAGACGCCGGGCGCGCTCGGTGTGACGGTTGACTATTCCGACATGGACAAGCCTGCCTTTAACATCGACTTCGGCGAGGCCGCATTCAACGACCCGTCCAATTACGGATTTACGCTCCTTGAGCGGACGACCAGGGAGCGTGCCAAGGACAAGGAAACCTCCGTCAAGTTTGACGTGGCCCGTGAGTTTGCGCTTTCCAACGGTACGCTGGAAGTGAAGTCCGGCGCCAAGCTGCGCCAGCGCGACAAGACGCTCGCCTTCCAGTACGATATCTATGACGACTATGATGGCGATTTTACGCTGGCCGATGTCGCCGGTTCGCCTTCCTATGGTTTGGCAGATCTGGGCGTTGTTCCGGCGCTCGATCGTGCGCGTGCCTTCATCGCGGTCAACGGTCTCGGCGCCTTCGAGCTGAATGAACTCGACACCGCATTTGCTTCGACAGTAGAGGGATATGAAGCAGACGAGCAGATCCTGGCCGGCTACCTGATGGGCAAGTACCAGTCGGGTCCGCTCCGGGTGATCGGCGGCGTGCGCGTTGAGAAGACCGAGCTGAACGCAAACGGCAACCGTGCAGAGCTGGTTGAAGAGGGCGCAATCGTTGACGGCCTGCCGCTCGACGAAGACACCCTGTTCGTGACGCCTGTCTCGATCAGCAAGGACTACACGGATGTACTCCCCAGCCTGAACATTCGTTACGATGTGAGCGACAAGATTGTCGCCCGCTTCGGCGCGTTCCAGTCGATCGTCCGTCCGAGCTTCGGCAAGATGGCCCCCCGCTTCATCATCGAAGAGAATGATGACAATGAGCGCACGGGCGAATTCGGAAATCCGGATCTTGATCCCTATCGCGCCACCAACTTTGACGCGACGCTGGAGTATTACTTCTCTCCGGAAGCCGTGATCCAGGGCGGCGTCTTCTACAAGAAGATCGACGACTTCATCGTGGACGCGGAATTCCTCAGCGGCGAGTTCAACGGCATCGCCTATGACGAAGCGACCATCCCGATCAACGGCGACACAGCCGAGGTTCGCGGGTTTGAGTTCTCTTACGCACAAGCCTTCACGATGCTTCCGGCACCGTTCGACGGCCTGGTGACGAACCTGAACTACACCTACACCGACGCTGAAGGTGACGTTTTGACGGAAGACGGCTCTCGCTCCATTCCGCTGCCGACCTCTGCCGAGCACACCTACAACATAGTCCTGGGCTATGAGAAAGGTCCGATCAGCCTGCGTCTTTCGGGCGCTGGCCGGTCTTCCTATCTCGATGAGCTTGGCAGCGATCCGGAAGCGGATCGTTACGTGAAGCCGCACTTCCAGGTGGACGCTTCGGCGAAGTATCGCATCAATCAGAACTTCCAGCTGTTCGCGGAAATGGTGAACATCAACGATGCGACCTACACCGCTTACCAGAAGCGTCCGGAAGGCGACCGCCTTCTGCAGTATGAAGAGTATGGTTGGACGGCGAAGTTCGGCTTCAAGGCCAACTTCTAGTAAACCCGGAGGCCCTGGCAGAAAGCCGGGGCCTTTCCTTTTCAGGCAGGCATTCGCAGAATCGCCAGGAGATGAAACGGCCCCCGGAGATGATCCGGGGGCCGCTGTTTTTCTGCCGTCAGGCGGGCAGGCGTTCGAACCGGCCCGAATTGAAGTCGTCAATGGCCTGGCGGATTTCCGTCTCGGTATTCATGACGAAGGGACCGTGGCCGACAATCGGTTCGTTCAGAGGCTCGCCTGTGAGGACGAGTAGGGTGGTGTCGCCATCGGCATGGATAGTGACATCAGTGCCCTCCCGGCTGAGAAGTAGGACTTCAGCTTCGCCGACCTGCTCGGTGCCATTGACCGTGAGATGGCCGCCCAGGACGACCAGCATCGTGGTGTGGCCTTCCGGCAAGGGAAGGGTGAAGTCAGCGTCCCGTTCCAGCCGCACATCCCAGACGTTCACGGGAGTGAACGTTCTGGCCGGGCCGCTCGCGCCATAGAGGTCACCGGCGATGATCCGGGCCTCGCCTTTATGGCCAGGCAGGTCAACCACCGGGATCTGCGAGGACAGAATACCCTGATAGCCGGCAGGTGCCATCTTGTCCTTGGACGGAAGGTTCACCCAAAGCTGCACCATCTTGAAGGGGCCGCCCGTCTTCGCAAAGGAAGAGGAGTGGTATTCTTCGTGAATGATGCCACCTGCGGCGGTCATCCATTGTACGTCTCCCGGGCCGATCGTGCCGCCATTGCCGGCGGAGTCCCGGTGGGAGACTTCCCCGTCATAGACGATAGTCACGGTTTCAAACCCGCGATGGGGATGCTGGCCAACGCCCCGGCGATGCTCGGTCGGTTCGAACACGTGTGGGCCACCATAGTCGAGCAGGAGGAACGGGCTCGCGTGCTGTCCCAGGGAATGGTAGGAAAACAGCGAGCGAACGGGGAAGCCGTCGCCGACCCAATGTCCCTGATTGTTGCCAAAGCGGCCGAGAACTTTCTTGTTCATGTGCTGCCTCCTTTCCTGTTGGCATGCTGATAGCCCGTCATCCTTGACGAGTGACAGAAAAATAGGGGGCGTGGCTGACCATAAAAGGTAAGCGTTTCCTCCAGGCAGTGCATAACTGTTTTCCCGCGCGCGGGGTTGTGGTGGTCGATGCCGGAGGAATGGCCTGCATTTGAAGGGGGGCAACGTGCTGGCGGTCGCGGGAGAATGGCGCACCGGGGAGGGTGAAGACGAGAACTCTTTCCGGATTGTGATTGATCGAAGTTTCGAGAAAAGGCGTAGAGCTGGAAGTCGATTGTATGAATAGTTCATACATGTTATTGATGTGTCCTGAAGGAGTGCTTCCCATGATGCGCAAGACCATCTCCATGCCCGACAAGATGGCGATCTGGATCACGGCGCGAATTGAGCGTGGCCAGTTCAACAATGAGAGCGAATATTTCCGCGATCTCGTGCGCCGTGATCAGGAGGAGGAAGCACGCAAGGCCTACCTGCTTTCCCGTCTTGAAGCGGGGGCAGAGCAGCTTGGCGACGGCGCCTATACAGACCTGAACTCGGATGAAGATATCGACCGGATTTTCGCTGCCGAAGGCTGATCTTGGATGACGACGCTCCGCATTACGGAAGATGCCCAGCGCGATCTGACAGATATTCGGACCTACACTCGCCGCGAGTTCGGAGCGCGACAGGCTTCGCTCTATATGGGCCACCTCAAGGAAGGCTTCAAAGCGCTACGCGCCAATCCGGACATTGGGTTTCCTATCGATCATCTGAAGCCGGGCTATCGCTGCTTCCGCGTCCAGCGGCATGCCATCTTCTACATGCTGATTGAGGGTATAATCGCCGTTGTCGCCATCCTGCACGAAAGCCAACTTCCCACGCGCCACCTCGATCAAAGGTCCGGCGACTGAATTTGGGGAATTGTGAGTTGGCGGCTCGCTCATTTGGCGAATGGCGCACCCAAGAGGATTTGAACCTCTGACCTTTGCCTTCGGAGGGCAACGCTCTATCCAGCTGAGCTATGGGTGCAGGCCGAGCCGGTGTTTATGCGAAGCTGGGGAGCGGCGCAACCGCGTTTGCCTGCGCCATGGCATGGACGGCGGCGGGCGGGGGCCTTAGGTGTTTTGGTGTAACCTGTTCATCTGACCTGAAAGGCCGCTTCCTTCATGCAAACAGCTTTCTTGCGAACCGCTCTTGTCTGTTGCGCTGGCGCCCTGCTTTCTGCCTGTGGCGGCGCAGAGGTTGCCGAGACGCCGGCAGCGCCAGCCACGCAGGTTGTCGCTGAAGCATGTAGTGCGGAAAGCCGAGCAGACGCCCGGGCCCGGCGCCCGGCGCTGGAAGAGGCCGCGTTGGCCGCCGCCCAGGAGAGCCGGGGCGCCGGGGCGCCAGCACTTTGGAAGATGTCGGATGAGGACACGGTGGTCTACCTGTTCGGAACGGTCCATCTGTTGCGGCCGGATATGCAGTGGCAGACACCGGTGATCGAAGCGGCGATTGCGAGCGCCGATACCGTGGTTTTCGAGGCCGATGTGTCGAGCCCTGAGGCCCAGCGGGAGCTGATGAAGTTCTATACCGGGCAGGGCTTTTTTGCGGATGGCACGCAGTTGACCAGCCTGCTTTCCGGCACCGAGACCGAGGAGCTGACCGAGGCCTTGCAACTGGTAGACCTGCCGGTGGAGGCACTTCAGCCCTACAAGCCCTGGATGGCGGCGATCAACATCTCTGTAAAGCAGATGATCGATGAGGGTTTTGACCCGGAAGCCGGCGTTGAAAAGGTTATCGAGCGCGCTGCCCTGGAGCACGGCGCGAGCTTTGCGTTCCTTGAAACGGTGGACGACCAGCTTGGCGGCCTCGCGGGGCTTGGCAATTGCGAGCAGATCGATTTCCTGATGGCGACTGTGGATGGTCTTGAAGACGGCACCGCCGCGCTAGACTTGCTCGTCGATGAATGGGCAGACGGCGATGTGAACGGATTGGGCGCGCTGATGTCCAATCCCGAAATGCTCGGATCCCAACCGATCTATGATGCTATGATGACCGACCGGAACGCGCGCTGGGTTCCGAAGATCGAGGTCATGCTGGAATCTCCGGGAACGGTCCTCGTTGCTGTGGGCGCGGGCCACCTTGCTGGGGAGGGCAGTGTTATCGAGATGCTTCGCGAGAAGGGCCACGTGGTAGAAGGGCCTTGAGGCACCGATAGGATACTCGGGCAGCTTTCGGGTCAGTCAGCCGCCCGGCGCAGCGCGAGGAGCGCCTGTTCCAGAATGCCTTCGCTGGCTGCGCAGACGATCTGACCGCTTAGAGCCGGGGCTTCGCCGCGCCAGTTGGTGGCAAGGCCACCCGCGCCGCGAACCACCGGGATCAGCGCCGCCACATCCCAGGCCTTGAGGCAGGACTCGGCGACGAGATCCAGCGTCCCTCCGGCAAGGCGGGCATAGGCGTAGGCATCCAGGCCATACCGCGTGATGCGGGCCGCCGAGCGCAGATGGTTCCAGGCGCCTTGTTCAGGCGGCGTAAGAATGAACGGGTCGGTGGTGGAGATGGTTGCGGTGCGCAGGTCCGGATTTCCGGAGACGCAGATGGGGGATGACCCTGCCGGCGTCTCCAGCACCGATCCATCCGGCCCGCCAATATAGCGCTCGCCCAGTACAGGCTGATCAATGACGCCCATGACTGGGTGGCCGTCGGGGTCCACCAGCGCAATCAGAGTGGTCCAAACGGGCAGGCCGGCCACGAAAGCGCGCGTGCCGTCGATCGGATCGAAATACCAGCGCCAGCCGCTGGCTGAGTCGGTGTCAGGGAATTCTTCGCCGGTTACGCCGTCATTCGGGCGCTCGGCAGCGATAATCGCGCGCATCGCCAGTTCGGCGGCACGGTCTGCTTCGGTAACAGGATCGAAGCCGGCGTTTCCGTTTCCAGATTTATGGTCGATCTCCGCAAGATTGCGGAAATGCGGACGGATCGCGCTCCATGCGGCGTCAGCGAGCCGGCGGGCGAGCGCGATATCGGAAGCGAAGTCTCGTTGGGAGGTCATGGGCGAGGCGATGCCCCGCCCGTGACATCAGGTCAAGCAGCGCCGGTGCTGGAGGTGTCTTGCTCGAGGGCCTTCGCCAGTTCGAGCAGACGGCGGCGCGGGCGCTCGCCGAGGCGGTAATATGCGCGCACGAGTTCCAGGGTTTCTTTCTGGGAGAGGATGTCGCCTTCCATATGTTCGGCGTCATTCGCTGCATTCGGCATCGTGCTCTGGGAGACCATGCCGTCGAAGAAATACTGGACCGAGACGTTCATGGCTTTCGCCAGATCGTAGAGGCGCGAGGCGGTGATGCGGTTGGCGCCGCATTCATATTTCTGGATTTGCTGGAAGCGGACGCCTACCTGGGACGCCAGTTCCTGCTGTGTCATGCCAAGCAGCCGGCGGCGGCGGCGAAGCCGTTTGCCAACATGCAGATCAGTTTCGTCAGCCATGATCCTCTCCCTTCTGGTGCGGGACCGCCTATCAGTCCCAAAACAGGATAATCGCGCGGTTTCTACGCAATTGCCGTGCCGGGCCGGGGAAACTGCCTCAAATTCAGGCACTCGCGAGGCGGGGGCGGGGAAGAGGTGAATAGGTTGTTGGTCAATTGTGCGTCGCAACATAGGTTGAACTTGCACTTCGGTGCAGACGCCTCTGGCGTTTCCTCCCTTTGACTTCGGCCGCGCCCACTGGCGCGGCCTTTTTTCTTTCAAGTTAGAAAAACATGGGACTGTTATCTTGGGATGAGGTGTCCGATAGCGTCGATCATCTCCTGGATTACCGCATCCATGACCGGGCGGAGTTGGGAAAACCCGCTGGTGCGAGTGATCATCTGCTCATCCATATACAAGCCGCGATTGATTTCGATCTGAAGGGCGTGAAGGCCACGACGAGGACGGCCATACCGGCGGGTCGTGTATCCCCCCGCATACGGCGCATTGCGTGCTACCGTCAGGCCGTGATTGCGGAAAACCCGCTCCAACCTGTTCATCAGCCGGGGATCGCAGCTCGATCCGAACCGATCTCCGAGCACAATATCCGTGAGGTTTCGGCGACCCGGCTGGACCGAGGGCATGGAATGGCAATCAATCAGCAGCGCTCGACCATGAGCGGCGCGCAGCGTTTCCAGCATGGCGGCAAGCTGGCCGTGATAAATATCATGAACGCCGGCGAGGCGCTGTTCGCCCTCTTCCCGGGAGAGGAGGCGGGCATAGATCGCCTCTCCCTTGGCGCCGACCTTTGGCAGGCAGCCGAGACCGGCCTCAACTCTGGGGGTCGGCAAGGCGCAGGCGCGCGGAGGGCCGTCATGGAACATGGTGGGGTCGAGTTCATGCGGGTCGCGGTTGAGGTCGACCACGGAACGGCCATAGCGGGCCGACAGTAGCGATGCGCCATGGGTCGGCGCGCTGGCGAATAGCTCGTCGACAAAGGCATCTTCTGTCCGGCGCACGTCCATCAGCGGCACGCACAGCGCCGAGACCATCTGATCGGGATAAAGGCTGCCTGAATGCGGGCTGGCAAAGACGATGGGAGCAAGGTCGCTGTCAGGCGCTGCCAGAACGAACGGCGCACTTAGAGATTCAGGCCCGGAGGGCCTGTCTTCATGAATCGTTAGGAAGGGCGACGTATCCGGCATCTGCGCAATGGTTTGACAATCGTTCGCAAGGTCAAGGGCTTTTCAGCGCCTGCGTATTGGCGTGAGCCTTGCAAGCCTCAGTGTTCACCGCCGATTTACCATCGGTGGTGTTAATGTGTTAATTACATGAGTCGCATCACAGGGGACCCTGCGTGACCAAGATCCTGCTTGCAGAAGACGATGATTCGATGCGCACATTCCTGGCCTCGGCGTTGCGCCGGGCGGGACATGATGTGCAGGACTATGCAGACGGCGAGACCGCCCTGCAGGCGCTTGAGCGCGAAGTATTCGACCTACTCCTGACCGACATTGTGATGCCGGGTCTCGATGGGATCGAATTGGCGCGCCGCGGCGCCGAACTCGATCCGGCCATGAAGATTGTTTTCATCACGGGCTTCGCGGCTGTCGCCCTGTCGTCGGGCTCCCCGACTCCTGCTGGCGCCAAGGTGCTGTCCAAGCCGTTCCACCTTCGCGAAATCGTCGAAGAAGTGGACAAGGTGATGGCCGCCTGAGGCCTTGCGCGGCGATCATCTGTAGATCACGCACAAAGGCCGCTTGACGCGCCAGCGCGGATTGTCCATTACGCCTCTTCTTCCGGCACGGGCCATCAGGCTGCGGTGACGAGAGGGCGGTTAGCTCAGCGGTAGAGCACTACGTTGACATCGTAGGGGTCACAAGTTCGAACCTTGTACCGCCCACCATTCTTTCTCCCCTTTGATTTGTTGAATCTGCCAGGCGCTTGCAGCCGTTTCCGGCTGTTCCAATAGGGGCCTTTGATGGCATTTCAATATTCGAAATTTGCCGTTTTTCGATAAATTCCCCTTGCGTGCAGACCTTGCTTTGATACCTTTTGCTCTGGTCCGCGTCCTCGCGGTTGCAAGGGAGACATGAGCAAAATGGCCCAGACGGCGAGCCCTTCGGCACTTCAGTATCTCGACAAGGCGATGGGCGGGCTGAAACAGCTCGGCCTTGTTCCCGATGAGGGAAAGAACTCGGCAGCGCCGATTGTTGCCCTGCTTGAGCAGATCGCTGATCTCGAACCGGAGAAGGTGGCCGCCATCGCGCGCACGCTCGATCAGGCGAGCCTGTTCAACGATGTGGTGCGCGAGCAGGTGTCCGGCATCACGGTTGGCGAGCGCTACGAAGGCGTGACGACCGCGTTCAATACGATCCGCGACGACGCAAAATCCCTCGTCGACCAGTATGCCGATGGCAAGATTTCCACGATGGAGCGCGTCTCCAATGTTTGGATGAAGATGACGCGCGGCGACATCGCCAGCCGTTTCGGCAAGATCAAGGATCTTTACCTCGAGGTGCAGGACGAGACCGCCAACCAGATCGACCGTGAAAGGAAGATCCTGGAAGCGTATCTAGATTTCCGCGGCGCGATGAAGCAATCCGAAGTGCTGGCGCTGGAAGTGCTCAAGACGGCTGAGGGCGAGTTGGAAGCCGCCCGGCTGAAAGTTGGCGAAGCAGTTACAACTGTTGCTGGGTATTCCGGAGAAGATCCCGCCGAGCGTGCGCGGTTGGAGCTTGCGCGCGACGAACAGCTCCGCCTGCTGCAGGCTGAAGAGAAGCGCTACCAGGTTTCCAAGGATCTCTCCGACAACATTACTATCGGTTACAACACGTCCGAAGTGATCATGGCGCGCCTCGTTCAGACGACGAGCGCCAAGGAGCGTGTCTACGCCCAGTCCGTGAGTTTCTTCTCGACCAATGAAGTGGTGCTGACGGCGCTGACCGCGAGCTTCACCGGCATGCATGGCCTGCATGAGAGCACGCAGACGCTGGAAGCCATGAAGAAGGGCGTGAACCAGAGCCTTGAAGTGCTGGCCGAGATTGGCGGGCAGATCCAGGAAGCCGCCGTCAAGGCGGGTTATGGGCCGACGGTCTCTGCGGCATCTGTGAAAATGCTGGTCGACAGCGTCGTTTCCTATCAGGAGCGTACACAGACGATCATCGCCGAGATGCGGGTTCTTGCGACAGAGAACTCAAAAGAAATCCGGGAAGCGGTGGAAGATGGCAAGCGCCGCCTGACGAAGCTGGTTGAGGAGGGCGCGGCCCTCGCGCTGCTTCCCAAGCCGTGAACCAGCGCGCTGCGCCTCCTGCCGTGGACAAGAGCAAGCTGGACGATGTTCTTCTTGCGATGGACGTGGTCGACACGCTGCGGCATCGGGAACAGCTCGTCCTGAGCGAGCTTGATGCCGGCGCGCGGGAGGAAGCCCTGCTCGTCCGGCTGAAGGAAATTTATGCCGCCCAAGGCATAGATGTTCCTGAGCACATCCTGAAGGAGGGCGTAAAGGCGCTTGAGGAGCGACGGTTTCAGTATGAACCGCCCAAGCCGTCTCTGTCTGTCAGCCTGGCGAAACTCTATATCTCTCGCAGCCGCTGGATGGCGCCGTTGGTGCTCGCGGTCATCGCGCTCGGTTCGCTGGGAACGGCATGGCATTTCGGCGTCGCCGTTCCGGCCCGGCAGGCCGAGCAGGCAGCCCGGATCGAACTCAGCGAAACCCTGCCTGAAGAAATCGACCGGCTGCACCGGGTTGTCGCCGAAACCGCTTTGGAAGAGGAGGTAACTCTCAAGGCGAATGCCCTCAAGGCTGAGGGGCAGGGCGCGATAGCGGCCGGCGACGCAAAGAGTGCGCGCGCAGCCCGCGATGGGCTGGCCGAGCTCCAGGGAGACCTGCTCCGGGTGTATGAGGTTCGTATCGTGTATGGGCCGAACGAAGCGCGATCGGGTGTCTTCCGGATTCCGGATGATGTGCCCGGCGCGCGAAATTATTATCTGATTGTGGAAGCGGTTGATCCCAATGGCCGGCTTGTAGATGTTCCCATCACGAGCGAGGAAGACCGGCGCACCGCGCGGGTAACCCGTTGGGGGCAGCGCGTGACGGAGGCAGAGTTTCGCGCGGTCGCAGAAGACAAGGGCGACGACCAGATCATCCAGAACGCCGTGATCGGACGAAAACTGGCAGGTTATCTGTCGCCGGCATATTCGGTCGAAACACCCGGCGGCGCGATCCTGGAGTGGTGAGGGCATGAGCAACTCATTCAACGGACGCGAAGCGCTGGCGCAGATTGACACTCTGGTTGCTCGCGCTCGTCAGTCATTGAGCGACGCTTTGGTTGCTGCTGATAGCGCCGAGGCGCGCCGGGTTGGGATTCAGCGTGAGCAGGCCGCCGCCTATGCCCAGCTAGCCGATCTGCGGCTTGGGCTGATGCAGGCGAACACGGAGAAGAATTCGTTCGGCGCGCTCGAGGCTTCGGCGCAGGCGATTGCTGAGCGCCATGCCGCCTTCGTGGAAACTGAGCGCAAGGCGCTTGAAGCGGCCGCTGCAGACGTTCAGGCAAAGGAGGAGGCGCGCGCGCAGCTTGCCGCAGAGCATGATGCTGCCGTCGCGGCCTTTGAAGCCAAAGTCGCCGAAGCTGAGGTGCGGCTGAAGCAGAGCAACGAGTACGCTGTGCTTACAGGGGCTGCCGAAGAGGCGCGTGCAATGACATTGCGGGCGGCGCAGAAGCTGGAAATCGCGCTCGCAGACCGGGACGAGAAGGGCAAACCTTACCGGCAGGACGCGCTGTTCAGCTATCTGTGGGAGCGGAAATTCCGATCGCCGGAATACAAGGCAGCGCCGTTTATCCGCATGCTGGATGGCTGGGTGGCGAAGCTCTGCCGGTATGACCAGGCGTTCCTGAACTATCAGCGCCTGACTGAGCTGCCCCAGCGTATCGCTGAGCACGCGGCCTATATGGAGCGGCTGGCGGATGAGGCGGAAGCAAAGCTTGTGGAAGCAGAAGCGCGCGCGATGGCACATGCGGGCACGCAGGTGCTGCAGGCGGAAGCCGACAGGATCAAGACAGAGATTGCCGCATGCGACGTCGAAATAGCGCTGGCCGAAACACGCCATCGGGAAACGGCCGAACGGCACGAAGCTGCGCTTCGCCGGGAGACGGGACCAGCAGTCGAGGCGCGCCAGCAACTGGAAACGGAGCTACGAAAGGCGAGTTTTCCTGACCTCAGGTTGCTTGCGGCGGAAACGGTCGAACTCGATGATGACCGGATAGTCGATACGCTCGTCCGGCTACGGTCGGAGGAGATGTCGCTGGAGCTGGAGGCTGGCAGAATAGCTGCAAGACCAGCGGTAATGCGGGATGAGTTGGGGCAGGTGGAGGCACTGCGGCGGCAGTTCAAGCAGGCGCGGTTTGACAGTCCCTATGCGATTGTATCGCGGGCGGCATTTGATGAGATGATTGCCGATCTGATGCGAGGCAAGACTGATGTCCGTGGGGCGTTGCAGCGGCTCAGCCGGTCCGTGCGGCGGGCAGAGGCGCCGGCCGAAGCGCACCCGGATTTTGGGGGACAGGGACGCAGCCAGACCATCGGTCTTCCCGATGTGCTGGGCGGCGTGATCGGCGGCGTACTGGGCGAAGTGCTGGAGGAAGTGATGCGCGAGACCACGCGGGGAGGGGGTGGATACGGATCCGGCCCGATCTTCCCCGGACCGCCGAAGCGGACCTCCCGGCCATCGCGCAGCGGCGGGCGATCCTTCCCATCCGGTGGAGGAAAGCGCGGCGGCGGATTCAAGACGGGCGGCGGCTTCTGAAGGTTCTTCAGAGGCCGAGTTGTCCCTTGGAAAGGATCCCGCGCTGGATCTCGTTTGAGCCGGCATAGATCGATCCGGCCCTGTCATTCAGGTACTTCGAAGAGACCGTCAGGGCACTTTCCGGGCCCACATAGTGTACTTTTGAGGACAAACCGTGACTTTTTGAGGCGGGAACGGGCCCTCCGGGGGACAAATGCTGCGGCTGGAAGGGCGCGGCATAGACGCCGGCGAGTTCGAGGGACAGCTCGGTCAGGTGCTGGCTGAGTTCGGTTCCCCGGATTTTCATCATCGAGGCTTTGAGGCCCGGCGTGCCCCCGCTGGCGAGGACAGACATCTGCTGAAGCTCGGCGGCCTCAAGGGCGAGAATTTCGGCTTCGGCCAGGGAAAGCTTGCGGGCGAATCCGGCGTCAAGGAGGCCTTCCTCGCCAGCGGCCTGGCGGAGGGCGCGGACGCGCGCGAGCAGGCGCGGGCCATAGGAGGAACCGCCCCGCTCAAACTCCAGCAGGTATTTGGCGACGGTCCAGCCATCATTGACCCGGCCGATGACGTTGGCCTTTGGCACACGCACATCCGAGAAGAAGACAGCGTTCTGGATATGCTCGCCTGAGAGCATGATGATCGGATCGACGGTAACACCGGGCTGGTCCATGTCGATCAGGAGGAAGGTGATGCCCTGTTGTGGCTTGCCGGTGGCATCGGTCCGTACAAGGCAGAACATCTTATTGGCTTCATTGGCATGAGTGGTCCAGATCTTGGAGCCATTGCAGATGAAGTCGTCACCCTCTTCGACCGCCGACATGGTGAGGGCGGCAAGATCTGAGCCGGCATGGGGCTCCGAGTATCCCTGACACCAGAAATCCTCGCCCGAGAGAATGCGGGGAAGGTAGTAATCCTTCTGCGCCTGCGAGCCATGGCCGATGAGGGCGGGGCCGCACATGCCGATGCCCATTGGCGAGAGCGGCGGGGCGCCGGCGCGGGCCATTTCAACATCGAAGATATAGCGCTGGGCGACGGTCCAGTCCGTGCCGCCATATTCGACCGGCCAGGAGGGCGCGGCCCAGCCCTGCTTCACGAGGATCGCCTGCCAGGCCATGCCGATTTCGCGGGTGGCGTAGACGCTGGTCATGCGCTTTGCATAGGCGTGCAGCTCCGGGGTCAGACAATCTGCGAGAAAATCGCGGACTTCTTCGCGGAAAGCCTCTTCGGCGCGGGTGAAGGCGAGGTTCATGCCGTTGCCTTCTGCAGCGCGCCGCGGCTGCGGGCATCTTCCAGCAGGCGTTTGCGTTCTGCCGGGGATTTCCAGAGGAAAGAGCGGGGCAGGCCAAGACGCTCGCTTGCCTGCGCAGCCGGGCCGTTGAGATCGGGTGTGCGCTCCGCCATCCTGGCCATCGCTTTGACCGTGAGGTGGCCAATCGGGGAGAGGTTATATTCCGCGCCAAGACCAAGGCGCTCGCGCACTGGCGCCGGGAGAATATCCACGGCGGCATGAACCAGCGCGCTTTGCAGGCCTTTGGGCACGTTGGGCGCCGCGCGGCCCGAACGCATGATGTCCAGAAACTCGGTATTGATGGGGTGAGGCTCAAACCGTGGCAGGAGCTGCGCCATCATGACGTTGAAATCTGCGACGGATTTCAGGGGTGTCTGCACGCCATAAAGACGCGTGACGGGTTCTGAGGCGATGAAATAGCTGTTGAACTCGTCTTCCGTCAGTTTCCGGACGAAGCGGTGATAGGCGGTGATGAAACCGTATCCGGCAGTCGCGCTGACCCAATCGAGAAGTTCCGGATCGAGCGCACGGTAGGCTTCCCCGTTTGGGGTCTCGCCATTGACGCGGGCGTGCATATTGTTGACGCCCTGAATGACGCGCCGGGCGGCGCTGGCGGGGCCATAGGTGCCGACCATGGCGGCAGTGCCTGTGCGCTTGGAACGTCCGATGGGGTCCGTCTTGAAAACCGAATGATCCCAGACGCCGGAGCGAATGCGCGCATCGGCAAATTCCAGCAGCACGGCGCAGATGCCGCCGATGGCGAGGGCAACGGGATTCTTGAAGACCTGCCAGTTGACCGAGTCTGGCGCGATCAGGGCAGATTCGCCGGGCGGGGTCGTGTAATCCACCTTCCAGCCGAGATAGGTCTGAAGCTCGCTCATAGTGTCCTCCCAGAGGTCATCCGACGCAAATGCAGAACTTCCACCCGCGACAGCGGGCGGCAACTTGCTGGACAGTATCACGAGCCCTCGCGGGACTGACCTGTCATTCCTGATAGGGAGGAAGGGCGTGGACGCTGCGTCAGTTCGCCGGAGGCGGCAGATTGCGCACGTCGTCATTCATCGAGGCGAGCTTGACGCTGACGAGATAGGCTTTCTGGGATTCCATATTGGCAAGGATCAGGCCGGCCTGATCGGACGCCATCAGGCGAAGGAAACCGGCGGCAAAGCCGGCATCCATCTGATTGAAGATCTGTGCGGCCTGGTCGGCCTTCATGGCGCTATACATGCGCGCCAGATGATCGAGATCCTTGTCGGAGCTGGCCTGCATTTCCTGCCAGCGCGATTCGAGCGTCGCCTGCAGGACTTTCAGCTCGGCGGTCTGTTCCTTGAGCTGATTTTCCCAGACCTGAAGTTCAAGCTGTTTCTGCGTCAGTTCCTGCCGCTCGGATTCGAACAGCCACTGGTCTTCCTGAACAAGGGAGGCGCTTTCCGAAGAGAAGCAGACTTCCTTGAGCTGGCTCGGCACCTGGCTCGCGGTGGCGGTATCGGCTTTCGGAACTTCGCTTTTTGCCGCTGCTTCGGCGCTGTCATGCTTGTCTGCCGCCGGTGTCTGCTCCGCAAAGGCGATGGCATCGGGCAGGAAGCGCGTCGCGCCCCCGATCGTGAACAGCACGCCGAGGGTGAGGAGAACATTTGAACGATTGCTCATGGCGGTACTCATTGCGGGGTCAGGCCGATTTAACGCGGGTAAGGGGGGCAGTGATGTCAGGTTCGCCAGCTTCGGACATGGCGCGCATCTGACGCATCAGGGTGGTCATCTCGACAATGCGCGCCCGCGACTGGTCGAGGACATCGCGCATCATCACATTCAGCTCCGTCTGGGCGGTATGGACCTGATTGGTCATGCTCGTTTGCGAGCTTTCCATGGTCATGATCGTGTCTTCCAGGCGCTTGCACATCTTTTCGCCGTCGCCGATCAGCTGAGCGAGGCGGGTCGCCATGGTTTCGACGCGCGTGCGCGTGTCATGGGTTGCCTGAGACATGGCAGAGACTGAGTTCGTCATCGCCGTGATCGTGGCGCCAAGCCCGTCTTTCGTATCCTGCAGCGCCTTGAGGCGCCGGGAGAGGACGATGCAGTAGATGCAGGCCGCAAACGACACGAGGAAGATCGCAACGTCTGTGGGCTGGATTGCGGAAAGGGTGCTCGAGATATCCATGGCGCTACCTCAGCAGAAATTCCGTGATCAGCACACCGTTTGAAGCAGCGCTGCCGAGGACGAGTTCGGAGCGGCGCGCCAGCTGTTCGCGCAGGTGCGGATAGAAACCGGGATCTTCCAGATCGCTGAGCTCAATCGAGCGCAGGTAGTTGTTGAAAGCGTCGATCAGCATCGGCTCGGCAGCCTTCACCTTGGCGGCGTTGTCCTTGCCGGAGGTGACGATCGACAGGTTGAGCTTCAGGTAGCGGTCTGCCGGCGCGCTGCCGATGGTGATGAGGATTTCCTTCATCTCCACATAGACCTGATCCTGCGCGAGCGGCTGGGTGACGGTCATGGCGGCGCCTTCGCCGGGCGGGCAGGCCGCGGCGGAGGGGGCAGGCGGGCTCAGGAAGTAGAACAGGCCGAACGAGCTGACCAGGGAAGCGGCAGCAACGATCAGCAGCCCGGCGAGACCACCGCCGGACTTCTTTCCGGATTCCGTCTGACCCGAATCGTCGGTGTCGGGTTTGTTGGCCATCTAGCCCCCGGGGTTATCTGGTGAGGCAAGCTTCTTCTGACTTATCCGGGGTAAAGATAACCTTAACGTTTTGGCCTCAAATCTTAATCATTACGGCTGACTCGAACCCGCCTGGGGCGCACACATTTATGAAGTTCATCGATAATCTCCGAGCCCTGCCGCTTTCCCGGCAGTTGATGCTGGCAGCCGCTGCGCTGGGCATCATTGCTGCCATGAGTTTCCTCGTTCAGGGCGCGACCCGTGACCCGATGACGTTGCTCTATTCCGGGCTTGAGCCGTCCCATGCCGGCGAGATCATCCAGGAACTCGATCAGGCTGGAGTTCCCTATGAAATCAAGGGGGAGTCGATCTTCGTGCCACAGGGAAAGCGCGATTCGGTGCGCTTTACGCTGGCCCAGCAGGGCCTGCCGCGTCCCTCTGTGCAGGGCTATGAACTGCTCGACGAGGTCAACGGATTCTCGGTAACCTCGGAGATGTACAACGCCTCCTACTGGCGGGCGAAGGAAGGCGAGCTGACGCGCACGATTCTGGCGATTCCCGGCGTGTCGTCGGCGCGTGTGCATATCGGCGCGAATCTTCGTTCTGGTTTCTCGCGTTCGCAGCCCCACCAGACCGCGTCGGTAACCTTGACGACCGCCCGCGACATGACATCCGGCCAGGCCGAAGCGATCCAGTACATGGTGGCGCTGGCTGTGGCGGGTCTTAGCGCAGACGATGTGGCGGTGATCGATCCGGTGAAGGGTATCCTTGCCGGGCCGAATGCCAACAAGACCGAAGAGCCCGCGATCGCCGCTGAAAGCCAGGCGAGCCTGCTGGAGCAGAAGATCCTGCGCCTGCTGGAGCCGCGCGTGGGCGCCGGCAATGCGCGGGTTTCGGCGACCGTGGATGTGAGCCGGGAGCGGGCGCGGACTTCGGCTGTGACATTTGATCCCAATTCCCGCGTCATCCGTAACCGGACGACCAACGACACCAATTCCACCAATGCCGGTTCCGGCGGCGGCATGACCGTGGCCAGCAACCTGCCGCAAGGTACGGGCGGCGCGACCGGCAGCTCGTCGTCGAATAAAGGGTCGACCGAGACGGTTGCCTACGAGATCAACGAGACGCGTACCGAAGTCGAGACGCTGCCGGGCAAGGTGCAGAAGATCAGCGTGGCGGTGCTGCTGAACCAGCAGGCGTTGGGCATTGATCCGACGGCGGCAGACGCCACGCAGGTGCAGCAGCAGATGATCGCGGACTTCGAGAAGCTGGTTTCCTCTGCGGCCGGGCTGGACACGGCGCGCGGCGATTCGATTTCCGTGGAGTTGATGCCGTTCCAGGTGCTGCCGGCGGATGATCTTGTGCAGGCGCCTGGTATTTTCGAACAGCTGATGGAACGCTATTTCTGGTCTGGCCTGCAGGCTTTGCTGCTGGGCGTGGTCGTGATTGTGCTGGGCGTGGGCGTTGTGCGCCCGATGCTGGTGCAGAAGCCGAAGGGCGCGCTGGCGCCGGATGGCACGGGCGTTGGCGGCGCTGTCGCCGGAGCTGGCGCAGGCGCCGGGGCAGGTACAGCCGACGGCGACTCCGATCCGTTCTCATACCTGAAGGATTATGCGAGCGAGCGACAGGACGAGGCCGCCGCGCTTCTCCAGCAATGGCTCACGGAAGATCAGCAGTCGGCCTATGATGACCCGATCGCGTCAGCCTTTGACGATCACAAGGTGGCCGTGAATGAGTGAGGCCGTGTTCTCCCACCTGCCACGGTTTGATGCGGTTTCCGAGCGCCGGCCAGCCGACTGGCTGCGCGCGCTGACCGCCGGCGAGCCGCTGCCTGAGCCAGACATGCCGATGGCGTCGGCAATGATGGAAGAGGAGCCGATGGCGCCTCAGCCAGTCAAGTCCGAGCCGGTGGCCGTGCGTCCTATTCCGCAGGAAACCGCGGCGCTGCAGGCAGCAATCGGCAATCTTGCCAAGCTGATGGACCGGATTGACCTCGAATCCCGTCAGCAGACAGTCGACTCGATTCAGGCAATAGCAGCTCAGCTGTTCCCCGAATTGTCGCGCCGTTTCCTGGCCGAAGAGATCGGCCGGCACCTTCCAGGGTTGATCCCGACCTCGGTGCCAGTCGTTGAGATAACGGCCGCCCCGGAGCTGGCCGCGCAACTGACCGAGATGGTCAGTCGTCATCCTTCTCTGGAAGGACGATGCGAAATTGTTTCCCGGGAGGGGCAGGCGGGCGGCCGGGCGGATGTGTCCTGGCGCACGGGCGGGGTGACCTTCGATTTTGAAGGCCTCCTGAACGACTGCCTTGCCGAACTCGGATCAACTCACAAGACAAATACGGAGCAAATGTGATGGCCCAACCCGAAAAGGCGGCAGAGTTTGACGGCGCCGAACGCCGCGATCCTTCCGCGCGCAATTCCTACCGGCGGTCCATATACAGCGTTCCGGTGACCGTTACGGTTTCGATCGGGCAGAAACGCCTCAGCGTTCAGGAGATCCTGGAGCTTCAGCCGGACTCAGTGATCGCGCTGACATCCCGCATCGATGACCCGGTGGATCTCTATATCGGCGACAAGCTGATCGCGAAGGGCGAGCTGGTTGAGACCGAAGATGGCCAGATCGCCGTCAAGATTGTCGAGATCAGCGAGAAAGCTGCAGACGCCGAATGATCCGGGCGGCGGTCTTCTACCGTTTCCTGTTCATGACCGCTTTTGCGGCATGCCTTTCCTTTGCAGCCCATGCGCAGGAAGCTGTGCCGCCGGCCCTTGAAGGGCTACTCAATTCTTCCGGTGACGGACAGCTTTCAGGCTCGGTGATCCAGCTTGTCCTGCTGGTGACGGTGCTGAGCCTGGTGCCTGGCATCGCCATGATGGTCACCTGTCTGCCATTCATGGTGATCGTCTTTTCGTTCATGCGGCAGGCGATTGGTGTTCAGCAGGCACCGCCGAACATGATGATCATGGCGCTGGCCATGTTCCTCACATTCTTTGTGATGGAGCCTGTGTTCATGTCGGCCTGGGAGAACGGCATTTCTCCCTACATGAATGGCGCGCTGGACGAGCAGCAGGCCTGGACACTTACCACAGAGCCCTTCCGCGCCTTCATGATGCAGAGGACGGACCCGGAAGCGCTGATGACACTCGGCGACGCGGTGAACCGACCGGTCGTGGACGGTCAGGAGCCCGGCTTTTCGCTATTGGCAACCGCATTCATGCTGAGCGAGATCAAGCATGCCTTCCAGATCGGCTTTGTGATCTTCCTGCCGTTTATGGTGATTGATCTGGTGGTCGCATCAGTCCTTATGGCGGTTGGCATGATGATGGTGCCGCCGACAGTTGTTTCCCTCCCGTTCAAGCTTGGCTTCTTTGTGCTCGCGGATGGTTGGCTCAAGATTACGGAAGCCGTGTTGAGGGGCTATGCGACATGAGTAATGTGTCGAGAATGAACCGCCGGAGCGAAGCAGCTGCGGCCAAGGCTGAACCTGCCGGCCCGTCGCTGACGCCGCCCCAGCGCGCGGCGGTGATCATTGCGCTTCTGGGCGACAAGGCCGCCAAGCCGATCGTGGAACGGCTGGACGATGCCGCGCTGGCCCGGGTTGCCTCCTCGCTGGAGACGATCAAATACCTGTCGCGTGAAGACCTGATCTCCGTGGTGATCGGCTTCCTGACAGAGCTGCGCAAGTCCGCCGGTGCCCTTCGCGGGGGCAGGGAGCGGGCACGGGAAGTGATCCAGGGCGTGGTCGATTCGGAGCGGATGACGGCAATCTTCGGTGAAGAGCAGATCATGGCGCCGATCCCGCAATTTGTGGAGATCGGAGACATCTGGAGCCGCCTCAGCTCCCGTGAGCCGAGGGCGATTGCCGAATATCTCAACAAGCTGACACCGAACATTATCGCCCTGATCCTGCGCAAGCTGGATGCTTCCGTTGCCTCCAGCATCATCTGCCATCTGAAAGATGAAAAGTTGGGCCCGACCCTTGGTCAGATGGTCGAGGCGCCGAAGCTCGATCCGGGCATCGATTCGGTGATCGAGCGCATGCTGGAAATGGAATTCCTGAATGCGGCTGGCTTCGATGGCGGCGACGGCGAAGATGAGAGCCATCTTGAAACCATCGGGGAGGTGTTGAGCCTTATCCCTTCGGACAAGCGGGACAATCTCGTCGACTTTCTGAAGCAGCGCTATGAAACCAAGCTACCCAGCATTCAGAAGGGCCTGTTCACAGTTGAGGGCCTGCCAGGCTTGTTGCCGCGTCCGTCCGTGCCGATCGTTTTCAAGGAGCTTGAACAACTGACCGTGCTGCGTCTGCTCGCATCCTTCCGCGGAACCAACGATGCGGTTGCAGACTATCTTCTGGGCAATATCTCCTCGCGGATGGCGGACCAGTACCGCGAAGACCTGAAGGAGATTGTGATTGCGACCCCGGAAGAAGCCGAAGTGATCCAGCGCGAGTTCCTTACTTCGCTGATGGATATGCGCCGGCGCGGCATGATCACAATCAACAAGCCGAATGGACGGTGACCCGACCCAATTCGGTCCCGCAGTTAAAACAAAAGGCCGGCTCCATCAGGATCCGGCCTTTGCCTTTTAGGGAAGACATCTTCTCCGCTAACGGATGACCAGCTCGGCATGAATGGCACCGGCTGCCTTCATGGCGCGGATAATGTCTGCCATTTCCTGCGGCGACACGCCCAGTGCGTTCAGGCCTGCGATCAGCTGCGAGAGCGTTACATTCGGATCGAGCATGGCGATATTGTTGCTGCCCGTCTGCGTGATTGTGATCTCGGAGCGGGGCAGGACAATCGATTCGCCCCGGGCAAAGGGGTTGGGTTGGGATGCAACCGGCGTTTCCCGCACTTTGATGGCGATGTTGCCCTGCGCAATGGCCACGCGGGAGATCGTCACGTCCTCTCCCAGAACAATTGTGCCAGATTTTTCGTCAATCACGATGCGAGCAGGGGTGGCCACCTGGATGGCCAAGTTTTCAATGCTCGCAAGGATGCGGGAGGGGGATTCGGTCATCCCGCGCAGATCGAGATCAACAGTGCCGGGATCACGCATCGATGCCAACGTGAAGCCTACCGAGGCATTGATCGTGTCCTCAATCCGGGCGGCGGTGGTGAAGTCTGGCGAACGCAGAGCGAGTGAGATCGTTTGATGGCTGTTGAAGTCATAGTTCACTTCACGCTCGATACGGGCGCCGTTCGGAATCGCGCCGGTTGTCGGTGAGCCGCGTGTTTCGCGCGCGCCTTGCGCCTTCACATCGATGCCGCTGACGATGACTGTGCCTTGTGCGACGGCGTAAACCTGATTGTCGCCGGCAAGCAGGGGCGTGAGGATCAGCGTGCCGCCCTCAATGCTGGTCGCGTCTCCGATCGAGGCGATATTGACATCAATGGAGGAGCCGGAGCGGGCAAAGGGGGGAAGTGCGGCCGTAACCATAACGGCAGCAACGTTCTTCGGCTTGATATCCTCACCCTGAACGTTCACGCCCAGGCGTTCGAGCATGTGGGTGAGAGAGTCTTCCGTGAACGGTGAGTTTCGGACTGTGTCGCCTGTGCCATTGAGGCCCACGACGATGCCGTAGCCGACAAGATCGTTTTCGCGGACGCCCTGAACGTCTACAACATCGCGGATACGGGCCTGCGCTTCGGCGGGCGCAGGAAAGGCGAGGGTGGAGAGCGCGAAGGCGGCAAACAGCCAGGAAGTCCATTTCATGGGGCTACCTCAGGAAATTCAAGAGGTTGAGATTCGAGAGGCGGGAGGTCAGCGTGTACGCCGCTTCAAGACTCGCTTCGATCTGTTTGAGTTCGGTCGCAGCGTCATACTGATCGCGTCCAACCATGTTGTTGTAAACACCGTTCAGAATGGTTTCTTCCGTGTCGAGACCCTGCTGGGCCTTGCTGGCCCGCTCCTGCATCACGCCGACATCTGTGCGCAGATTGGTTAGCGCGGTAGAGCCTGAACCAAGACGGTTTGCACTGCCGCTCACGATATCCGGGTTCTGGCGGAACAGGGAAATATTGTCGTCCTGACCGCTTAGCGCCATGACGGCGAGGCCGGAAATAACCTCCGTGAGCGCTGGATCGACCGCGGTAACGCTTTCCGGGTCCGTCGCCGTTGCAGCGCCCTGATAGACAGACGTCTGCCAACCGCCTGTGGGCGAATTGAAGTAGTCGTCGAGTTGCGTTTCAAAGTCTGCAGGACTGACTGCGGTCTGTGCAATCTGGCGGACATCATCGAGCAGTTGCTCGGTCGAGTCGAAGGGGCGCGTGGCTGTGGCGTCGCCCGAGAAAAGAAAGCGGTCGCCGTGGCGTACGTTGAGCGTCGAGAAAATGTCGGACAGCGCGGCCTTCGAATCGCGCGCGACCAGCGTTTGGGCAGACTGGTCGCCATAGCCAACGGCGCTGAGCATCTGCACTTCAAGACCGGAGATCCGCTCCTGGATACCCCCAAGGCTTTTCTGAGTCAGGTCCAGACGGCCCTCGCGAATGCCGAGAAGGCTGCGCTGGTTTGCAATGTCGTCGAGAGCCTTGCGACCCATCATGGCGTCGCCGATGCGGCCACCCAGATGGGCGGTCAGGTCAGCATACTGTCCTGATACCGATTCCTGGGAGACCACCGTCGCGCGCGCACGCAGGTCCGACACGCTCTGACTGAAAGAGGCCGAGACGATGCTGTTCGGAGGAATGATACGCATGGGATCAGAGCTCCATCAGGATGTTTATCATGTCGCGCGCCGATTGGATGACACGCGCATTGGCGGAGTAGGCTTGCTCGATGAGCAGCAATTCTTCCATCTGCTGGTCGACATCGACACCGGTGAGGGACTGTTCGGCTTCGACGAGCGTCAGGTGCTGGGCCTGCGTCGAGGCAAGAACAGAGTCCTGATAAACGCGTTTCTGGCCGACCAGCGAGGAGAGCTGGGCCGTAAGGTCGGTTGCGGAGAAGGAGCCCTGCAGGCCGGCACCGGTCATGGATTTCACCTGGGTGAAAGCGTCAAACATGGCCGAAAGGATGGTGGAGTCACCGGGCGGGCCGGAGGTGGCGGCACCGATGCCGTCGCGCAGGCGCCAGATTTCGCCGCCCTGCGCCGGATCGATGGCCGCATTGATCGAGATACGTGACGCAAGCCCAAGCGTGCTGCCGCCGGCGGGATCAACAAACAGGCCTTGTTCGCCGGGCGTTTTGGTCGGGTCGATGCTGTCATCGGAGAGCCTTGTGATGACATCGTTTGCCACCATGTCCAGCTGATCCATGAAGGCCGGAAGGTCGGCGTCGCGGAGTGTAAACAGCGCGCCAAAAAGACCGCCCGAGACTGCGCCGAAGGAGGTGGATCCCGGTGTGAGATCCGTTCCGCTTACGGAAATGCCGGAAAGCTGTCCGCCTGCCAGCGTCCTGTCGGACGTAAAGCTGTTGGAGGGGGTGAACTCGATTTCCTGAACGCTGCTGCCGTTGATCAGATAGACGCCCTGGGTTGTGAGCACGTCGATCGTGCCGCCGTCGCGCTGAACGGTTTGCACCGGCAGGTATTCAGCAATCGTATCGAGAACGCGTTGGCGTTCGTCCAACAACATCGCGGCCTGTTCGGAGGTGCGGTCCATGCCCGACAGCCGTTTGTTGAGATCCTGGATCTGCTTGAGGGACGCGTTGACCGTTTCGACGCCTTGCGCAATCTCGCTGTCGGCTTCGGAGCGGGCCTGTGCGGCATAAGCGGACAGACTGTTGAGCTCCCTGGCGATGCCCTTGGCAGCATCGAGCAGCGCAGCAGTGGTCGCCGTGGACTCAGGGGAGGTGATGGAGGTTGATAACGCTGTCTCGAATTTTGAGAAGGCGCTGAAGAGACCCGTGCCGTCAGCAGTGCTGCCGACACGGGTAGCGATGGATTGCCAGGTGGAGGCGAGCACGGTCGCTTGCGCCACGTCGCTGGTAAGCTCCCGCCGCTGGCTCTTGATCGCACTGTCCTGAACGCGAGCCACCCCATTGGAGGTGACGCCGGCCGTCTGGGACCCAACCATGAGCTCGCTGATAACGAGAGAACGCCGGACATAGCCCGGCGTACTCGCATTCGCGACGTTCTTTGCAACGACCTCGGCTCTCAGGCCAGAGACCTGAAGGCCGGATTGTGCTGCGTTGAGGGCGGCTGAAATGCTCACTTAGCCCGGTCTTCCTGTCTGTCCGTCAGCGCTTCAGGTTCGTGGTTTCCTGGAGCATTTCATCGACGGTCTGGACGATCTTTGCGTTCGACGAATAGGCGCGCTGGGTCTCGATCAGATCGGTCAGCTCGGCGGCAATGTCGGTCGTCGATTCCATCAGCGAGTAGCCAGCTACGGTCCCGACGGGGCCTGTGCCCGCATCCCAGAGATAGAGGCTGCCGCTGGATGCGGAGACCGAATAAGCCTGAGAATCCAGTGAGTTGAGGCCGTTCATGTTGGGAACGTCGCCAACCGGGATCTGGTAGAGTGTGCGGCGCAGGCCGGTATCATAGACTGCTTGCAGGTATCCGTTTGCATCGATCTCGACGGACTGGAGGTCGCCCAGCGGCGCGCCATCCTTGGTCACGGCGGTCGGCGAGTAGGAACCGGCGAGCTGCGTCATGCCGGCGCTGTCGTTCGGGCGGCCGATGAAGATTTCCACCGGACCGTGTTCGAGGTTCATCGACAGGCGGCCGGTGGGGGCATCATACGTCACGCCGCCAGCAGCAGTTGCCGTAGAAATACGGCCGCCATTGAGCGCGGTGTCGTCAAAGACCAGGTTCAGGTCGCCCAGCGACGTGGCCGGGTTGCCGGCGCTGTCGAAGAATCGAACGTTCCACTCGTTTGACGAACCGGAGCCCGGCACGACGGGCGTGAACTCAAGGGTCAGCGTCTGGGCACGTCCAAGGTTGTCGAAATACTCGACGGGCAGGAGGTAGGGGTCACCGGGGCCACCTGCATTGGTCGCATCGGCCGGAAGGTTGATCCCGAGCTCAATGCTCGTGGTCGGTGATGCTGTGAACTGCGACGTGGCGATGTTGACCGGCTCGAGGTTCAGACCGCTATTGCGGCTGACATTGCCGATACTGCCATTGGCATCCGCCGGCCAGCCAAGCAGGAACAGGCCACTCTGCGTGCGCAGATAGCCGTTCTGGTCGGGATAGAAGGAGCCGGTAGATGTGAGCATCATCTGCCGTTCTGACGACAGGGAGCCGATCCCCGAATTGTCCGTCACCGGAATGAGGCCGCGACCAGAGACAGCAATGTCGGTTGCGCTGCCGGTGCGAACCAGTGAGCCGGTTGCGGCAATATCCTTGTAGGTGTCGATACGGACACCGCCTGCCGCATAGGCAGAGGATTTCTGATGGAGCACCATGCTCGAGAAATCCACGGCGCTGCGTTTGTAGCCGTAGGTGCCGGAGTTTGCGATGTTGTCGGAAATGGTGGCGAGGCGAGTGCCGTTGACACTTAGCCCCATAACCCCCGCGTTCAGGGAGGATGAGATGCTCATATCTGGTTGCTCCTGCGTCAGATAATCACGCAAATTGGAGGCAACTCGTAAATAAGCCGATAACTCCTGTTATCCGAATTTTTTAACTTTCGTGAAACCTTTTCACGAGGTTTGAATCAGTTCGTCAGTATCGTGATTGAAATCCGGCGGTTCTGCGCGGCCATCGGGTCGTCCTTTATCAAGGGGTCCATGTCGGCCTTGCCCGAGACTTCGCGGATGCGTCCTGCCGGGATGCCGCGTTCCATCAGCAGCCGGCGCGCAGCGTTCGCGCGGTCTGCCGAAAGGTTCCAGTTGTCATAGACTGCGCCATTACGATAGCGGTGGCTGTCCGTGTGGCCGACGATCTTGATATCATTATCGAATTCGCCAAACGAGTCCGACACGGCCGCGATAAGCTGGATCATCGTTTCAGACGGCTCGCTGCGGCCGAGCGGGAAGAGGGGAGTGCTTTCAGAATCGGTGATTTCAAGCACAATGCCTTCCGGCGACATCTTGATCATCAGATGCTCCGACAGTTGGCGGCTCTCCTCGCCAAGCGACTCCTTGAGGTCTTCAAGTTCGTTGGCGATCTGCTGCTCGTCATTCTGTTTGGCGGCGTCCGTCATGCTTTCGGATTTCGATTCAGACTCCGACTTTCCATTCCCGTAGGCGGGATGTTCGACGGTTTCCTTACGGTTCGCGCCCGTGCCCATCTTAGCGTAGGTGTTTTCGGCAAAGATCGAGGAACCGTTGAGGCCATCGGCACCGCCGCCAGAGATCCGGCTGATCGGGATGGTGGGACTGAAATAGTCGGCAATGCCCTTGCGCTGCTCCTCAGTGGTGGCGTTGAGCAACCACATGAGCAGGAAGAACGCCATCATAGCGGTCACAAAGTCGGCATACGCGACTTTCCAGGCGCCGCCATGATGGCCGTCCGCCTTGTAGACCTTCTTACGCTTAATAATGGTCGGTTCTCGTACTGAGGAATCCGCGGCCATTTCTACCACCAATTTTGCTTCTGCTTGGGTGGCTTTTACCATTGCATGCTCAATTAAGAGCGTAGGCTGGAGGTAAGGATTGGGCCAATCCGATAACCATTCCTCAACCAATTCCTCAGCACTAAGAGTCGTTGGAATCGTTTAATCCCAAAGGGGTGGGGTATGTCCTCCGTGCTGCGGAAAATGATGGGAGCAGGTTCGGGTTTGCCGCCGACGATCCTGCGCTATCAGGATTTCTGGGACAATCTCCACCAAGCGGCGTCCGTGTGGGCGACCGAGGCGCTTGATGGCAGCCTCGTGCAACAACCTGAATTTCGGCGTGTTTACGATGGCGCAGCCGCGCTGGAGGCGCTGGAGCGCCGCACGGCATTTTTTTTTAGCTCTATGGTTTCTCCGGGTCTTTGCGCCGTCGCAACTGACGCCCCTGGGGCGGCCAGGGTCGTTGCCCGGCGCCTGAATCAGGATTTCGAGAGTGCCAAGGAAGCCTCCTCTCTCTTTCTGAAGCTGATGTTCGAAGCGCCTGCCGTCTCCCTGTGGCGCGGCGTTTCAGGGGCTCTGGAAGGTCATGAGGCGGATACGAGCATGTCTCCGCTTTGCGATCCGGTGCAGGTTGCCGGCAATTTCGAACCGGACAGCCGGTATCTTGTGGTCGCGTATTCGGTGATGCCCGAAGCGCTGCGTTCGCAGGTCTGGTTCGTTTTCGACCTCGATTATCTTATGGGCTGCGCGCATGAAGCCGAGCGGCGCACTTCAGATCACAAGCGCCCGGTTACCTCGAGCCTGGTTCGGGACAGCGTCATGGCCTCTCCTATAAGAGTTGAGGCGGTTCTTGATAAAATATCAATGACGATAGGCGAATGCTCTCGTCTGAAAGTTGGCGACCTTGTTCCGCTGCCAGATACCGATCCCCGGTCGGTGCTCCTGAATGCGGAGACCGTCAGCGGTCAAATTGAAATCGGGCAATGTGAACTGGGGGTCTGGAAGCGTCAGCGCGCGCTCAAGATTACGGAACCCATGCTTGAACCCTTCTCGCAGGAAGTCGCGAAGATGTAGTCAGGAAAGATCGCCCGCAGCCGCTCAAGAGAGAAGCGGCGCGGTTATTGGTACACGGAGATAGGCACTTGAACGCGATACTTGGCCTGGTGGTCACCATGGTGATGGTCTTCGGCGGCTATATGCTCGCCGGGGGCAAGCTCGGAATTATCCTGCACTCACTTCCCTTCGAGATGATGATGATTGGAGGCGCCGCCACCGGCGCCTTCCTCGCTTCCAATGATTTCAACACGGTGAAGCATACGGCTGGGGATGTCGGCGCCGCCTTCTCGGGCCCGAAATGGAAGAAGAAGGACTATCAGGACCTGCTTCTGCTGATGCATGAACTGCTCAACATCCTGAAGCTAAACCCGGTCGACATCGAGCCGCACATCGAAGCGCCCAACGAGTCGCCAATCTTCACAAAGTATCCCCGTATCCTGAAGGATCACGAAGCGATCGAGATGATCTGCGACACGATCCGATCGATGATCATGAATTTCGACAATGTGCATCAGGTCGAAGAGCTGCTCGACAAGCATCTCGAGAGCCTGTTGGAGGAGCGCCTTCATGGGTCTCACGCGCTCCAGCAGATGGCGGACGCATTGCCGGCGCTCGGAATTGTCGCGGCCGTTCTGGGCGTGATCAAGACCATGGCATCCATCGACAAGCCGCCGGAAGTTCTGGGCGGAATGATTGGCGGCGCTCTTGTGGGCACATTCCTGGGCGTGTTTCTCGCCTATGGCGTGGTTGGCCCGTTTGCTGCCCGCGTAAAGTCAATCCGCTCCGAGGAGCATTTCTTCTATACGATGATCGGGCAGGTGCTGGTGTCCAACTTGCACAAGAACCCGGTGAACATCTGTGTTGAGGTCGCTCGCCGGCAGGCGCCTGCAAGGGTGCGCCCGACATTCGACGAGATGGAGCAAGCGGTCAGGGGGCTGAAGCAGGCGGCATGAGGCGAATCCTCTGGCTCTTCCTTTGTGGCGCGCTCCTGGCTCCGCCCGTCTTTGCTGCCAAACCGGCGGAAAAGGCGGCGGGGCCAGACGCACGTAAGGAAGAATTATCCAGCGAATTCAATCAGTTCGTCCGTGACGCGCTCGATGAAGGTATTCTGGCGCCTGCCGGTTCGGGCACGGGAGCAAAGACTGCTCCGCCCGCAGTCGGGGAGGAGGGGGCGCTCCAAGAAGTCGTGCTTCCGAAGCCGGTCGCCGCGCTTGACTGCAGCCGTCCGTATCCGCTCGATTTCACCGAGTTCGAAGCTGTCTCCAGCTATGCCGACATACTGAACTACCGGACCCGGATTCTGACAGATGGTGTTGCGTCAGCTGATGATCCGCGGCTGGCAAAAGCCTACATCGCGCTCGACCTTGGATCCGAAGCAATTATGAATCTCCGCAATACCAAGACGGCGGATGAGCAGGTGCTGCGTCAAGTCGCGCTGCTGCTTGATCGCCGTATGCGGACGAATGTCGGGTACTTCGAGGAGCTTGCGGGTTGTTACGAGCAGGCCGAGTTCTGGCTCGGGGTGGCACAACTGGTCGAAGGGCGCAGTGATGGCATTGCGCATCTCGACAACACGTTCAATGAATTCCGGCATCTTCCCTTGCAGCTGCGCACAAGCGTGACAGCGCTCACTGTGCCGACGCTGGACGCGACGGGTGGACGTTTCCTGGCGCAGAAGATGCTGGCTTCCTTCAGCAAGGACGAAGTCGCTGATTCCACGCAGCTGCAGTTCGCGACAGCCATTCTGGATCTGAGCCAGGGCAGCCCCGAAGCTGAGGCGCGCATTCGCGCGTTCCTGTTGCAGGGACGATTCCAGGAAGACGCGCTGTTTGCGCTGATCCGCCATGGCCGGATCATTGATGCACCTGTTCGCGCCGTTCTGCTGGACGGCATGCTTGTGAAGATCGAGCAGTCCCAACGGGATGAGGACATCCGTGCCGGCATGCGGTTTGTGCTCGACGAGCTGAGCGCCGAGTCCCGCTATCTGACCATGCTGGACATGGCGGGCCGCGAGAACATGCAAAGCGCGGCGGCGCAGGAGGAGATCCGGACGCATTTCGTTGGCGGCGTGAAGCGGGACTTGGCGAGCGAAGATCCGCTCCATAATCTGGCAGCGATTGAAGCGCTCAGCGTTGAGGCCGGACTGCTCGACGAATATGCAGAGCGTACCGAGATTTTTGAAGAAGCGACGCTCAAGGCTGTTCGCCTAGGGTTTGCTTCGCTGGCAGACCAGCTGTCGCAAAAGACACAGCCTCTGGATACGGTGACGGAACAGCGCGCAACTTTGGCCTACCGTCTCAAGGACTATCCTTCCGTGTATCGGCTTGCGGCGGAAAATCCGTCGAGCTTGCAGATTGGCCTGGTGGCAGCGCTGAGCTCAATTGAGGCGAATGACCCAGCCCAGCTGCAGAGTTATGCATCTAGGCTGGAGCTGAATCCGGAAACGATCCTTGTCCTGATTGAGCAGGATGCCGCAAGCGGTCGCTGGATTGTTCCGCAAAATGTCTATGACGCCGCCGGGAACATTTCTGACCCGGCATTCAAGCCGCGCGCGGACCGCGTGCTTGCGCTGAAGACAGCTGCTGCTGGGGATGCGACCGCGCCGGAACCAGTAAACCTGGCGGGCGTTTCCGGACGTTTGATGTCGACGCGGATGGCGCTGGAATCTCTGGAAGGGGAGGCAGACTGATGTCGAGTTCGATCTTCACCACTTTGACCCGTCAGCAAGGCTTGATGCAGGAAATGCAGGTTGTCGCCAACAACCTCGCAAACTCTAGCACGACGGGTTACAAATCGGACCGCGCGATTTTCGCTGAGTTCCTCGTTCCGACCGGGGACGATCCCCAGCAATCCCTCTCGATGGGCGGTCTGGGTGGGCATGCCTATCAGATGGAGCAGGGCGGGTTGAAGTTCACCGGTGGCCAGTTCGACCTAGCTATCCAGGGCGACGGATTCTTCATGGTCGACACGCCGCAAGGTCAACGCCTCACCCGCGCTGGGAGCTTTCAGCTTTCCGCGCAAGGACAATTGATCGATGGCCAGGGGAATGCTGTGCTAGGCGCTGGCGGCAATCCGATTACCATTCCGGCCGAGGTGGTTGACGTTGCGTTTGGGCAGGACGGAACCATTACCGGTAATGGCCAGATCATCGATCAGATCGGCATCATGACTGCCAACGGCGCTCTGATGCGCGACTCCAATACACTCTTTAGTGCTGCCGAAGGGGTCGTGCAGGCGCAGGACGCCAAGCTCGTTCAGGGCGCGCTGGAACAGTCGAATGTTTCCCCGGTGCTGGAGATGGCCCGGATGATTGAGGTGCAGCGCGCATATGAAGCGGGTCAGGCACTTCTTGAGAAGGAGGACCAGCGCATCAGCCAGCTGATCTCAGCTGTGCGGGAACGTTGAACCGTTTGAATCAGGTGTAGGAGACGCCTATGAAGTCATTGCAGATCGCCGCGTCCGGGATGGCCGCCCAACAAATGCGGGTGGAAGTCATTTCGAACAACATCGCCAACATGAGTACGACCGCATATCGGCCGCGGACGGCGGAATTCGCCGATCTCATGTATCAGCAATACCTGACGCCAGGTACGATCACGTCTCAGGTGGGAACCGTTGTGCCGGCTGGTATTCAGCTGGGTACCGGCGTTCGCCCGACAACTGTTTCGATGGAGCTGACCCAGGGGGCGTTGCGCCAGACCAATGCCGAACTCGATATCGCCATTGACGGCAATGGCTATCTCGAAATTACGCTGCCGTCGGGTGATCCGGCCTACACAAGGGACGGCAAGCTTACCCGCAGCCCCGATGGTGAGCTGGTGACATCCGATGGTTTTCCGTTGGCGGATGGAATCGTCATTCCGGCGGACGCCGAGCGGATTTCCATTAGCCGGGATGGCGAAGTAGTCGCCTATTTTGCCAACGAAGCGGCAGGCCAGCCGATCGGAAGCATTTCTCTGGCCCGTTTCGTCAACGAGAAGGGGCTCGAGGCGATGGGGGACAACTTGTATCGCGAGACCGAAGCATCCGGGCCGGCCAATCGTCTCATTCCTGGGACAGAAGGCGTAGGTTATATCCGCCAAGGCTACATCGAAGACTCCGCTGTCGACGTTGTGCAGGAGATCTCCGATCTCATTGAGGCGCAGCGTGGCTACGAGCTCAATTCCAAAGTGATCTCAGCATCCGATGAGATGCTCTCGGTCACTAACCGGATCAGGTAGCGACATGAGTGCTATGTTTTCTATAGGTTTGAGTGCCGCCTTGATTTTGGTGGACGCATCTTCGCTGATCGCGTCCGATGTGATCCGTGCGGGCGACCTTGTAACAACGGCGAATGTTTCCTTGGAGGAAGGCGACGCGGCGCCCTCGAGCGAAGAGGTCATCGGCCGCGAGGCAAAGCGGACAATCTACGCTGGTCAACAGGTGACATTGGACAACACGCGCCCTGCGCGGCTTGTGACCCGCAATCAAATCGTGACGGTGAAGTATATAAAAGGTGGTCTTGAGATCACGACCACTGGTCGCGCAATGGGTGAGGCGGCTCTGAATGAACCAGTCAGCATACTGAATTTGCAGTCGCGTCAACTGGTTCAAGGCATCGTTCAGGAAGAAGGATGGGTTCTCGCACAATGAAAGCGCTTTTCGCAATTCCGATGGTCGCGGTCGCCGCAGCTGCCTGCGCAAGTTCTGCACAAACAGTTCCGGACTTTGAGCCGCCGATCGCATACACTGGTTATCCAGGAACTGTACCTGAGCCGGCCGACCCGACCGTTCAGAACGCTTCGCTCTGGGAAACGGCTCCTACAGCTCTGCTCAGCATGCGCCGGGCCAAGGAAGTGGGTGACTTGTTGACGGTCGTAGTGGAAATGAACGACCAGGCTAGCTTGCAAAGCTCCTTGTCGCGGAGCCGCGCGGCGAGCGACGATATGAGTGTAGATGCTCTGTTCGGCCTGCCGGAATGGGCCAATGGCGTCCTTCCGGGTGGCGCGAGCCTTTCGCCCGGTGTGGATTACACTCGGAGTTCCAATCAGAATGGATCGGGCGCGGTGAACCGAGCCGAGAAGGTCACCTTTACGCTAGCGGCGCGCGTCGTCGGCGTTGAGCCGAATGGCAATCTTGTAATTCAAGGATATCAACAGACCCGCGTTAGCAATGAAGTCCGCTATCTGACGGTATCCGGAGTTGTTCGCGCGCAGGACATTACCCGGACGAACACTGTTTCGTACGAAAAGATCGCCGATGCCAAGCTTGCCTATGTAAGCAACGGCGACGCGTCTTCAGCAACCGACCGCAAGGCCGGAACCAAACTTCTAGACCGTATCATTCCTTTCTAGGCCATTTCATGAAGCACCTCATCACCGCTCTTGTCGCTGTTATCTGCGTGGTCCTCGGGGGCGTCGTGGGACATATGATGCGTGGAGGCGGGGAAAGCGCTTCTGCGGCCTCCAAGACAGAGGTTGAGGCCAGCGTACACGAGGAGCGTTCTTCCGATGGCCATGCGCCGAAAGAGAAAGACTCCCATGGCGGCGACAAGAAAGCCAAGAAGGATGGGCATGGAGGCGGGGCGTCCAGCGGCGAGTCGGCCTATTTCCGTTTCAGCCGTGAGTTCGTCGTTCCGATTATTCAGAATGAAAAGGTGGTTAGCCTTGTCATTCTCAACATCAATATCGAATCCGACGCGGCGACTTCAGACAAGCTCTTCTCCCAGGAACCTGTGCTGCGAGACATCGTGATGACGACGCTCATCGAGATCAGCGGCGACGGGCGGACATTTCAGTCGATGACGAGCATCGAGAACTACGAGACGGTTCGATCTCTCATTCTGGGCGCGCTGCAGAAGAAGTTCCCCGACATGGGTATCAAGAACATTCTGATCCTCGACATCGCCCGACAGGATCTCTGATCCTCCAGGCTTTCCAGTCGACCGCACCCAACTAAGTATTTCTAGCAATTGGCCACGCGAAGCGTGGCCAATTGTGTTTTTGGGGCCAGGGCGACCGATGGTGTGCGGATCTCTATCCGAACGAAGGTTTTGTTATTCCATCTGGTTGCTCTGGTTCGTCTTGGATACAGTGCAAATTGTGATGCCTTGGGTGTCCGTAAAATTGCAAACGCTCACGTTCGGGGACAAAGTAACCGGACTGGGCGTTTTGTTTTTTCTAAATCTATACTTTGCGAAACAGTTGTTCTGTTATGCTGAACCATATGTATACCGCATAAGTTCAATCTTATCTTTGTCGTAAGAAATAAAACCTATCGAGAAGCAGGCGGGTTACTCCCGATTGATTGTCGTGCGGGCTATAAAGATGAGTTCTGAGCCGATCACCCTTGCCGGGCAGATGTTCACCGATGAAGCGGTCGTCCTGCGGGACGCTATTCTTGCCGCCAGCGGATCACAGATCGAGTTTGACGCTTCAGCGGTAAAATTTGCCGGCACAGCCGTCATCCAGGTCATGCTCGCTGCGGCTAAGTCCGCGCGGAGAGATGGCCGTGGGCTGAAGATCCTCAATCCTTCCGAAGAGTGGCTGGAGTCGCTGGAGCGTCTCGGGCTCTCCTCGTCAGATATTGAATGCGAGGTTGCACTCCAATGACGCTCAAGATTCTTGCCGTTGATGATTCTCGGACCATGCGTGACATGGTCAAGCAAGCGCTGACCAGTGCCGGATTCGATGTTCATCTGGCCGAAGATGGGCAGCATGGTGTTGAGCGAGTGGAGGAGCTCCGGCCTGACCTGATCATTACAGACATCAACATGCCGCGTATGGATGGATTTGGCCTGATCAATACCGTTCGCCACGGCAACGTTCGCCCAACGGTGCCAATCCTTGTGCTGACGACAGAAAGCGCGCCGGAACTGAAGGACAAAGCGCGCCAGGCCGGAGCGACGGGCTGGATCGTGAAGCCTTTTGATCGCGATAAGCTGATCGCGGCAATCCGCCGGGTAACGGTGTAAGCGGGGCGCGCCATGTCAGATCCGATGGATGAAATCCGCCAAACCTTCTTTATCGAGTGCCGGGAGCTGCTTGAAGCAACGGAGTCTGGTCTCCTGGAGCTGCAGGGCGGATCGGATGATCCGGAAACGGTCAATGCCGTTTTCCGCGCGGTGCACTCTATCAAAGGGGGCGCAGGAGCGTTCGGCTTCGATGCTCTCGTGCACTTTGCCCACGAGTTTGAGTCGCTGCTTGATGATCTACGTTCACGCCGCCTGGAGCCGAGCCGCCCGTTGATCGATCTGATGCTGCGGGCCGCCGATGTTTTGAGCGAGCTTGTGAGCGCAGCCGAATACGGCACCGAGGCGCCTGAAGAGATGGCCCAGCAGCTCGTGGGGGAGATCCGCGCGAACTCAGCTTCTGGCGAAGCGCCAGTCGATGCCAATGAGGATGACTTCGCGCCGGTCCCAATGGATTTCGGTTTCGACTTCGGAATGGACATGGCGCCTCCCGAGCGGAAAGCGCAAGTTTTCCAGATCTATTTTCAGCCCAAGGCTACAATGCTCGCCAATGGCGGGGAGCCAGCGATCGTCTTGCGCGAGTTGGCGGCGATCGGTCCATTGACGGTGTCGGCGTCGCTCAACGCTTTGCCAGAACTCGAGAAAATGGAGCCGTCGGGCGCTTACATTTCTTGGGAGATCCAGGTTGAAGCGGAAGATGACAAGGCAATTCGCGAGGCTTTTGAATTCTTTGAGGGCGACTGCGAGCTGTCAATTCAGCAACTGGAGGCCGAACAGGGCGAAGCGTTGGGACTCCCGTCATTGGGCGGGCCGGAGGTAGACGCGGCTGCTGAGCTATCAGTGCCGGCGGAAATCGAGGCGCACCCTGATGCAGGAAGCACCCCGGCAGTTGCTGAGAAGGTGCCGACAGGCGGGACAGCGAAAGTTGCCGCCAACAATAACAGCAATAGCACGATCAGAGTTGATCTCGATCGTGTTGATCGGCTCATCAATCTCGTTGGGGAGCTGGTGGTCAATCAGGCTATGCTGTCGCAATCCGTCTTGGACTCCGATGTCCGAGTCGAAACATCTGTTTCCAAGGGGCTCGATGAGTTCAAGCAGCTTGTACGCGAAGTTCAGGATAGCGTTCTAGCCATCCGTGCACAGCCAGTCCGATCGCTCTTCCAAAGAATGACGCGTGTTGTGCGCGAAGCTTCCAGCGCAACAGGCAAAGACGTCCGTCTCGAGATTGAAGGTGAGATGACGGAGATAGACAAGACAGTCATCGAGCAGTTGTCCGATCCGTTGACCCATATGGTTCGGAATGCGGTTGATCATGGCCTAGAGAAAAATGACGCGCGTCTTGAGGCGGGCAAGTCCGCGCAGGGAACCATTTCGTTGAGCGCGGCCCACCGTTCAGGGAGGGTCGTGATAGAGGTTGCCGACGATGGCGGCGGAATCAACAGAGACCGTGTGCGTGCTATAGCTGTTGAGAAGGGACTCATCCCGGAAGAAGCAGTCCTGACGCCTGGAGAGATAGACAACATTCTGTTTCTGCCCGGTTTTTCAACGGCCTCGAAGGTGTCTGATCTGTCCGGTCGCGGCGTGGGAATGGACGTTGTAAAGCGCTCCATTCAAGCCCTTGGGGGTAAGATCTCCATACGGTCGGTTCCGGGGAAGGGGACGACGTTCTCAATTTCCCTTCCGCTGACGCTTGCGCTGTTGGACGGAATGCTCGTGCAGGTGTCGAGCCACACTTTAGTTGTACCACTCACGTCGATCTCTGAAACCATCAAGCCGCATCCAGAAAACATTCATATGCTTGCCGCTGATGGGCCGGTTGTGCTGGTGCGAGGTGAATTCATACCGGTCATTGATATCGGCGCGGCATTGGGGCTCCGAGAGCCTCTGGAATGCTTCGACTCGCAGGTTTTTGTCCTGGTGGAACATGAGACCCTCGGTCTGCGGGCCTTTGCCGTGGATAACATCCTCGACCAACGCCAGGTGGTGATCAAAAGCCTGGAGCAGAATTATCAGCGTGTAGATGGCATCGCCGCTGCAACCATACTGGGCGATGGCAAGATCGCCCTTATCCTCGATCCGGAAATGCTGAGCATCAAGGCCGCTGGCCGCGACGATGCGTTCTGGAGTCTTTCGAACAAACCGGAGATGGCAGATGGACTTCGAAGAGCGAGCTAAGAACGCGGTAGGGCGCGAATTTGTAGCCTTTGTGTCGGCGGGTCAGGATTACTGCGTCGACATTGCGGTCGTGCGGGAAATTCGCGGATGGGCGCAACCCACGCCGATGCCGCATTCACCCGAATATGTGCAGGGTTTATTCAACCTCCGTGGTTCGGTGATTCCGATCGTTGATCTGGCCGCGCGCCTGGGGTTGCCTCCAACTGGATCGTCAGACCGGCACGTGGTCATTGTCGTGAAGATTCGAGATCAACTCTGGGGCATCGTAGTCGATGCGGTCTCCGATATTTTGTCCGTATCCGATGCAGCCCTTCAGAAAACACCGGATGTGGGTTCCGCCAAGACGAGCGCGTTCGTCTCCAGCGTGATTTCGCATGAAGACCGGATGCTTCGCATGATCGACTTGGAAGTGTTGCTGCCGGTGACGAGGGAAGTGGCTGCCTGATGTCGCCTTTGGAAAGCTCCACCGCACCGGCAACGGCCGAGTTTCAAATGACTGAAGGCGACTTCGGTAGAGCCTATGAGATCCTTCTCAAGCTTTCAGGCGTGAAACTTGATCCGTCCAAGAAGACACTGGTTTACGCACGTCTTACCAAGCGGTTGCGCGCGCTCGGCATGCGGCGGTTTTCGGAGTACTTCGATTTTGTGGAGTCCGTTGGCGGCGAGCGAGAGCAAGTCCACCTTGTTTCATTGCTCACAACGCATGTCACGAAATTCTTTCGTGAGTCGCATCATTTCGATTTCCTGAGGCAGACGGTCGTTCCGGCGCTCATGGAAACGGCGCGCAAGGGTAACCGAGTGCGGCTGTGGTCGGCTGGATGCTCGACCGGTGAAGAGCCCTACACGATCGCAATGTCGCTGTTAGAAGCCGAGCCGCGCGTGGCTGATCATGACATCAAGATCCTGGCAACCGATATCGATCCCCTGTCCATAAAGACTGCGGAGCAGGGAGTTTATCGGAACGACCAGCTGGGAGATATCTCGCCAGATCGGAAGCGTCGCTTTTTCGCGCCGGGACAGAACGGAACAAGCGAAGTGAGCGCCGACGTCCGGGCGCTCGTCACGTTTCGCCCGCTCAATCTTATTCAACGGTCACCCTGGCCGATGAAGTATCCCATGGATGTCATCTTCTGCCGCAACACCGTGATTTACTTTGACTCTCCGGCCCAGGAACTCGTTTGGTCCCGGATGGCTCAGTCCATCCGAAAAGGGGGGTGGCTGATGATCGGCCATTCCGAGCGTGTTTCGGAGACAAGAAAGTCCGATTTCAGCCTGTGCGGCATCACAACATATCAGAGGCAGTGATGACCCAGCGCCGCCTGCCCCCCAGTCAAACAGGAGATAAAGTATGAGTCTCAAAGATCATATCCGTGTGATGGTCGTAGACGACATGTCGGCCAGCCGCGGCTTGATGGAGCAGGCGCTGGAACAGGTCGGTATACGAACAGTGGTGACCTGCAACAGCGGAGATGAGGCGCTCCGCCAGATCGTCGGACAGCCTGTCCATCTGGTGATCTCTGATTACAACATGCCCGGTATGGACGGCTTGACGTTGCTCAAGAAACTTCGGGAGCACAAACAAGTCATGCGTGTTGCCTTTATTATGGTGACGGGCACGAAGGATCCTTCGCTCATGGCCAAGGGGAGGGAGTTCGGATTGAACAACCTGTTGTTCAAGCCCTACACCTCGGCATCCTTGAAGACCTGCATCGAGCAGGTCGTGGGGCCGCTCTGATGGCAGATGCGTCTGGATACGAACCCACGCAGGTCGCAAGAGATATTGTGGAAGCCTTTGCAGGCATCTCTGGCGCTTTGCGGACCTTTGAGATCGAGCTCCTGCGGTTGCAGGACGTGCTCTCCATGGAGTTTGAAGCAGCGGGCGTAAGCGCGCTGCCGGCGGAGATGCAGTCGCTTGATCACGCCACGCAGGGCGTGGCGGCGGTCGCACAACTCGCCGAGCGGCTGCACCATTGCATCACGTCGGATCGCGCCTGGACGCTCGTAGAGGCAGCGGAGGGCGTTCGGCCAATAAATTTCCGGGATCAACTTCTGAAAGCGGCCAAGTCAAGCGAGGGCGGAGATGTCCTGCTTTTCTGATGCTCGCTATCGGGCGGTCCGCAAACATTATTCAACCCACGCTTAAGACCGCAGGAAGTCAGCTATGTTCATGCAATCTTCGGAAAAAGCTTCGTGCCAGGATTTCTTGTCCGCCCTGGATCAGCGTATGATGCGGGCAGAGTTCTCCCCGGAAGGAAAGCTCGTCTCGGCCAATCCATTGTTCCAACAGATCTCCGGGGTTCGCGAATCCGAGATCCGTGGGATGCACTACGGTCAGATCTTCTCAGCCCGGCCTGGGGATGGCCCGCTTGATGACGTTTTCAGAAGTGCTGAAAGAAGCGATGCACGCGGCGCGAAGCTGCAGGTGATTGTCCGGAAGGGGCAGGCGACCTGGATCGAAGCGATAGTCGTTCCTGTGCTGAGCAAATCCGGCGCGGTTCGAAAGTACAGTCTTGTTGCGGTCAATATCTCCGTTGACGAGGGTAGGCACCAGAACCTGGACGGCATCCTATCGTCGATTGAGCGTTCCCAGGCGATGATCGAGTTTGCTCCGAATGGAACAATTCTGTCGGCGAACCGCAACTTCCTCGCGACGATGGGGTACGAGTTGCCGGATATCGTTGGCAAGCATCACTCAATGTTTGTCGACCCTGTTTATGCGAAGAGTCCCGAGTACAGAAACCTGTGGGATCGGTTGCGGAACGGTGAAGCACAGGCCGGTACGCACTCGCGCGTTACGCGGCAGGGCCACCGCATTTTCCTTCAGGCATCATATAATCCCGTTGTTGATGCGGCAGGAAATGTCGTGAAGGTCGTAAAGTGCGGCTTTGATATATCAGCCGCTGAAAACGAGCGTCTTGCATCCATCGAACGTCAGGCCTCCACGGCAGCGCGCCAGATGCGGATTGTCGATACACTCCGGACACAGCTAAAAATGCTGGCAGATGGAAATCTGACAGGAAATATAACCGAGAGCTTCGGCGAAGAGTATGAAGAGCTAAAGACTGATTTCAATAGGGCGCTTGAGCAGCTTCGAACCACCATCTGCCATGTCGTCGACAACGCGTCCAGCATGCAGAACGAGGCGACGGAGATCAGCCGCGCCGCCGATGAGCTGTCCCGGCGCACGGAGAGCCAGGCGGCAACTCTTGAAGAGACATCTGCCGCTCTCGAGGAGTTGACGGCCTCCGTTAAGCTGTCGGCGGAAAACGCAGGCAAAGTGCACCAAAGCGTCGATGCGACTCATCAGAATGCAGAGCAGAGCGGCGTTGTGGTTCAGGACATGGTTCAGGCAATGCGTGAGATTGAAGAATCGTCACGCCAGATCTCTCAGATCATCTCTGTCATTGATGAGATAGCTTTCCAGACCAACCTGCTTGCGCTCAATGCGGGTGTGGAAGCGGCGAGGGCTGGGGATGCGGGCCGCGGTTTTGCGGTGGTTGCATCCGAAGTGCGCGCGCTTGCGCAGCGCTCGTCCGAGGCCTCCCGGCAGATCAAGCAGCTCATCTCCAAGAGCTCTCAGCAAGTTCAAAAGGGTTCCGGTCTCGTAAACGAGGCGGGCGAAGCGCTGTCACAGATTGTCACTTCGGTGACCGGCATCGCGCAGCTGATGTCGGAAATTGCGGCAACGTCTCGCGAACAGGCAACAGGCCTTTCCGAAATCAATTCGGCGGTGAACCAGCTCGATCACGTTACCCAGCAGAATGCAGCGATGGTAGAGGAGTCGACATCAGCCAGCCACTCCATGAGTAGTGAGGCTTCCGCGATGATGAAGTTGGTGAGGCGTTTCTCGCTGGGCGACGGCGTCGCTGCTCCGGCTCGCGCGACGAGTGCGCCAGAGCCTGCGAAGCGGCCTACGGCGGCGCCTCTCGTGCCACGAGCGAAAGCACCCGCGCCAGTGGAAGCGCCGGCGAATCCTCCGACAGTTCGCCCCGTGCGCCGGGCAGTATCTGGTGCCATGGCGCCTGCTGCCACGTCGTCGTGGAACAGTGATGATTGGCAGGACTTCTGATCACCAATCGCCGTCATGGAAACCTACACTGAGCATCCTTGAATGACCGCTGCCGCCGCACCTCGCCATCAACTTCGAAAATCCATACGAGTTTTGATCGTTGACGATTCGGCGACGTTGCGTGCGGTCATTGCTGCCCGTCTCCGACGGGAATCCGATATTGAAGTCGTCGGCGAGGCCGCAGACCCCTATGAGGCGCGAGATGCCATTAATCGGCTGCATCCGGATGTGTTGACGCTCGATCTTGAAATGCCGCGCATGGATGGCCTGGCGTTCCTTGAGAAGCTTATGAAGTTTCGGCCCATGCCGGTGGTTGTGGTGTCGTCCTGGACGCAGGGCGCTGCCGACGCAACGGTTGATGCGCTGGCCCTCGGGGCGTTTGATTGCGTCGCCAAACCCCTGCGCGGAAATGTGATGACGGCCTTGGAGCCGCTCCCCGATATTCTCCGCGCGGCCGTCCTGGCGCCGCGGCGCCATGGCGGGCAAGACGAGGGGAGGGGCATTGTTGAAGAGGCCTATCAGCCTTCCGACAAAATGATTGCGATCGGCGCTTCGACGGGCGGGGTTGAGGCATTGATGTCAGTCATCTCCCGGTTCCCGGTGAACTGCCCGCCAACGGTCATTACGCAGCATATACCGGGAAGCTTTTCCACCAGCTTTGCTGCCCGTCTGAACCAGAATTGCCGCGCCAGTGTATGTGAAGCGTTCGACGGAGCACCGCTGGATGTAGGAAAGGTCTATCTGGCGCCTGGGGGAAGCGAGTGCCACCTCGGAATTGAAGGTACTTCTGCGCTTCGGTGCCGCCTGGTGCCTGGAGAGCCTGTCTCGGGCCATCGACCGTCGGTCGACATGATGTTCAAGTCCATTTCCAGGTATGGGAGCCGCGTTGTTGGCGTGATCCTGACCGGTATGGGGCGCGATGGCGCTGAAGGCATGGTCGAGATTCGCCGAAAAGGTGGCGCAACGATTGGTCAGGATGAGGCATCCTCTATCGTTTATGGAATGCCAAAAGCAGCGATGCTGGCGGGCGGTGTCGAGCGTGAGTATCCGATTACGGAAATTGGCGCGCAGGCGCTACGCCTCTGCGCGAAGAGAGGGTAGGGGATGCCAGCGCTCGATCAATTGGGGCCGGAATGGACGAAGGTTCACGTCATCCAGGGAACTCATACCGTATCGGATGATCCGAAAGCGGTGTTGATGACGATCCTCGGATCCTGTGTCGCGACCTGTCTTTGGGATGAAAAATCCAGAATCGGCGGAATGAATCACTTTCTTCTGCCAGATGTAACGAGCGGCGAATCAGAGGCTCGGCTTTACGGGGCCCATGCGATGGAGCTTCTCATCAACGATTTGATGAAGCGGGGCGCGCGGAAGGATCGGTTGCAAGCGAAGCTATTTGGTGGTGCGAGCATGATTGAAGGGCTCAGCGTTATAGGCGCGCGCAACGCTGCTTTCGCGAAACAGTTTTTGATCCGGGAAGGAATTCTGTGTGTGGGTGAAAGCCTTGGAGGCAAGAACGCCCGCAGAGTTCGGTTCTGGCCAGTAACAGGCAAGGCGCAGCAAATGTTTCTGAGCGACATTCCAGATCCGGTTAAGGCGGCGCCGTCACTCCCCGCGCCCAAAGATGCAGGCGACGTAAGCCTCTTCTGAGGTGCTCGAGAAAGATTGCATGTCGACTGTCGACGCAATCTCCGTCGGTTTCATTTGGGCTGCCAAAAAGTAGGGATACAGACTAAAGATCCGGAATGGTCGTTTTGTTATTCTGGCGCAATTCTGCGGTTCAGGGTGGTCACGGGGTCTTTGATTTTACACCTCATTCATACGTGTCCGGATAAATCTATTCCATTCTAAGCGCGGGCATCCGCGGGGCAATCAGCGGGGCTGAGGACACCATCCATGAGCATCGATCTAAAGTTTGGTCGCAAGCAGACCTCCACGAGCAACGAAGCAGTATTCAAGAGTTCAGCGTTTGACAGCTCTTCTTCAGCGATGATGATGGTGGACCGGGACCTGAAGGTTCAGTTTATCAACAAGGCAACGATCGACCTTCTCAACCGACACCAGGACGCCTTCAAGACACTTTGGCCGGACTTTAGCGCCAACAAGATGATCGGCGTCTGCATTGATGTCTTTCACAAGAACCCGGCGCATCAGCGCGCGATCCTCGCTGATCCCTCCCGGCTGCCCTATAAAACAGATATTGCGATCGGTGATCTGAAGATCGAGCTGAACGTCAGCGCTATCATGGACCCGAAGGGTAAGTATGTCGGCACCACGCTGACTTGGGAAGACGTAACCGCGCAGCGGTCGAATGCCGGCATTCTGGATGCGCTCAATCGGGGCAAAGCGCTGATTGAATTTACGCTTGATGGTCGCATCACCGGTGCGAACGAGAACTTCTGCCGGACCGTCGGATACTCTCGAGAAGAGATTGTTGGCAAGCACCACTCCATGTTTGTGGATGGCGACTATCGGCGCAGCGAAGAGTATAAGGAATTCTGGAAACAGCTCGGCGAAGGGCGCTATCAGGCTGGCAAGTTCCGCCGGGTGGGGCGCGGCGGCAAAACAATCTGGCTCGATGCCTCCTACAATCCAATTGTCGATAAGTTGGGGCGCCCATTCAAGGTCGTGAAGCTTGCCGACGATATCACGGATATCGAGGAGGAGCGCGAGCGGAATGAGAAAGATCGCGTCGCCCGAGAGAATGAACAAGCGCTCGTTGTGCAAGGTCTCGCCAAGGGCCTCGCGGAGCTCTCGTCCGGCAATCTCACGCACCGGATCGCCGAACCGTTCCCAGGTGTTTATGAGGAACTGCGCCAGAACTTCAACCAGTCGATCTCCAAGCTGCAGGCAGCAATGAAGAAGATCGCCGGTAGCGCCGACGGGATCAGTTCCGAAGCCGCTGGCATCAGTTCGTCTGCGGACAATCTCGCCATGCGAACGGAGCAGCAGGCGGCGAGCCTTGAAGAAACAGCGGCTGCACTTGAAGAGGTGACCACGACCGTTCGCGGTACGGCCGGCGCCTCCAAGGAAGCAAGCCAGGCGGTGACTGTCGCGCGGACTGACGCCGAAACCGCTCAAAACGTCATGAAGCAGACGCTGACAGCGATGAGCCAGATCGAGACTTCTTCGGGCCAGATCGGCAGTATCATCAGCGTTATGGAAGAGATTGCATTCCAAACCAATCTTCTGTCGCTCAATGCCGGTGTCGAAGCGGCGAGAGCGGGTGATGCTGGTAGGGGCTTTGCAGTGGTTGCCACCGAGGTGCGCGCGCTGGCGCAGCGCTCAGCGGAAGCGTCCCGCGAGATCAAGGAGCTTATCTCCAACAGCTCGAGCCATATCGAGGCAGGCGGGCGTTATGTACGTCAGGCTGGAGAGGCGCTCGGTCACATTGCGACCAAGGTTGTCGAGATAAACGGCCTTGTAGAAAATATTGCCGCCTCAGCTCAAGAACAGTCGATTGCACTTTCCGAAGTGAACGTCGCAGTGAACCAGATGGACCAGTTCACTCAGCAGAACGCCGCAATGGTGGAAGAAACGACTGCGGCAAGTCATTCGATGAACAACGAAGCACAGGAACTGTCGCGCCTAATCTCGGAGTTCCGGGTAGAAGGTGGCGCGTCCAATATCGCCGGCTTCCCAATGGAATCGGATCTGGAATCACACACCGGGGTCCGGTTGCGCGCCAGCCGCTAGGGCGGGGTTGAAGGGCGGGCTCCCCCATCACCGCCCCCACATACTGTCAGCTGGTGAAGGGGCGCGTGGAGCGCCCCTTCGATTTTACAGCTTGCGAACTTGGGCGAGGTCGACCGTGAGCCCGGCCTTGGTGCCAAGGCGCAGCGTTCCATTTTCACTGATTATGTCGGTCACCCGCGTGGTGATTTCGGGCACGGAGGCGCCGAGATATGTGTTGTCTTGGTAGCGGTCGATTGTGAATTTATACATGGCATCCTTGGTGGCGGTGCCACCATCGGTCAGCTCACCATTCCAGCTGAAGCTCGTCTGATCGGGATCCAGGGTTTCACTCCAGACGACATTGCCGTCCGCGTCCGTTATCGAAAGGACGCTTTTTGTTGTCCCGCCGGGTGCCTCATAAGAGAATTCTGCCGCTTCACCGGTAAATGGCCGGTAGGCGGATTCGAAGCCTATTTCCTGGCCGAGCCATTCGCTCGCCATCAAGCCGGTCAGATCACTGATCATCGTCGCGATATTCGTAAGCGCGCTGTTGGAGTTCACGAGCTGTTCAAGGCTGGAGAATGTTGCCAGCTGTTCGACGAATTGAGTGGAGTCCATCGGAGAGAGGGGGTCCTGATTGCGCACCTGCGCCGTCAGCAACTTTATGAAGTTGTTGAACTCGGAGCCAATATTAGCGGTTGCAGAACTGACGGTGGCCATGAGGCGCTCCTAAAGTTTGATGTCCAGCCGGCCGCCGGAGGCTGCCTGCCTTCCAGGGCCACTGTCGGCTGCAATGACAAGGCCATTGCCCGAAAGGACCGGTGTGTCGAATTTTGCCCCCGCCATGCGGGTCTGCTGTCCCCAGGAATTGTCCTGTTGGGGGTGCTGGTGCTGGAAGCTCATGCTTTGGCCGGAGAGGCCATTTCGTTCCAGGGCCTGCGTCAGTTCAAAGTGCATCTGGCGAAGTTGCCGCATGGCTTCAGGCGTTTCCGCCGTGATGGTTACATGCTGCAGGCCTTGAGCGTCGAATTTGAAGTCGATGGAGACGCGGCCAAGCTCGGGCGGATCAAGTTGCACAACGACGCGGTCATCCTGAGCCTCGGTCGAGGAGCGCGCAACGATGCCAGGGAGCTCGCTCGCGGTCGCAACCATCACCGCATGTGTTGGCACTGTTTGCAAAACCGGTTGGCTGAGCGCGGCTTGAGCGGTGATAGGGGAGTGGCCGGAAGTGGGGCCGAAGAGGAAGGGCGACGAGCTTGAGGAAGCGGACGCGAAGGCGTCGCTGCCTGTTGTCGCTGTTGCCAGGGAAGAGGTTGTTTCTGTCGTTGCGGCGGCCGCCATTGCGGCCTCGCCTGCGGGGCGGGCGTCCGGAAGGCGAGGTAAGGGTTCGTCAGAAGTCGTCGCCGAATTGTCGTTTGAGGCCGGCGCTTGCGCGCGCGCGGTTGAGTTACCATCGGTTACGTTGAGGCCGCCTTCGGCAGGCGCAGTCCCAACTGCAGGACTGTCGCCGTCGACTACATTGCTCATCTCAAAAACAAGCTGGCCGTTATTGAGTTCACTGTCGACGGCCTGTGCCTGCTTGCTGACGCCGGCTGTCATTGCAACGAACGTCTCCGGGGGCGTGATCGTTATGCCTGTGGCCTTGGCATCGGGTTGCACGGTAGCGGCGGCGGTTGGGGCGGCAACGGGCACTGGCATTGCATCGTCAGTGGCCGTCAGGTCGTCGCGGTCCGGCTCCAGCTCTCCTTCAGCGCGCCCAGGGCCGCCTGCGCGGAGCAGATCTTGGGCGGTTGCGGATTGTTCGGATACCAATTCTTGCGCGGAAGGGTCCGTGATCAGCGCAGCTTCCGAGAAGGCTGTCGCATCGGCCACTTCAGCGGAAAGAGGGGGGAGGGGCAGCCCAGCGGGCAATTGCGTTGATTCGGCATCCATCAGAGCTTTCGGATCGGCTTTTATGTCTTCTGCCGCAGCCGCAATCGAGGCCCGTTCCGGGTCTGCTTCGTCGGTTGGCACGGATGGTTTGGAGGCCGCGTCCTCGGCGTCACTCTCGGCGAGATCTGCCGCTGGAGGGGTGGATATGGCGAGCGCCCCGGAGAAACTGCTGGGGTCAGTTGGCCCGAGCAGAGTTTCCGGCGCGGCGTCGGCCCGGGGGGCATGCAGATTGACCGCGTTCAGCGATGTCAGCGCATCTGCGGGCCCTGCGAAAAGGCTTCGGCTGGTTTCGGGGATCGAATTAGCAGGAACGCCCAAAAGGCTGCTGGCAAAGTCCTTGCCGCGGCCATCTCCCGTGCGAGCACGGGTTTCTGCATCCTGCACGGGACCTTTCTGGGGTGACCAGAGGTCCAGATCTACGGAGAAAGTCATCCTGCCTTCCGCCTATGTCTTCTATTAACCTATCTACAACCATGCGCCGTAAAATATGCGTTAACCTTGGGGTCGCCTGAAGCTCCCCAGGCGGAATATTTTTCGGAGATCAGGATGATCCAGTCCGTTATGTCGGGAATTTCGCTGCCATCAGCCGCCCCAGCGGGGGAAGGGCCGGGCGCTGTCGCGCCTGACCAAGAACGGTCAGAAATAGGGAAGCGCTTTGAGCAGATGCTCTGGGCAGAGATGCTCAGCCACGCCGGACTTGAGAAGTCTTTCACGCTCGGCGGCGGAGAATCAGCGTCGGCTTTCTCTCGTTTCATTGTCGAAGCAATCGCCGAAGACCTCGCCGAGACACGTCCTCTCGGTCTGGCTGAAAAGGTGGATGAGGTCATCGCTCAGCGGTCCGGCTTGGTCCCCGCTTCAGGAAAGGACACAGAATGAGCGAGCAGGAAATTCAGACAGCGGCGCTGGATCTGGAAGATATACTTCTGGCGGAACGGGATTATTTGATGTCTGGGCTTGTTCGCGAAGCAACGGCGCTCAGCGGCGAAAAATTGGCGATTCTCGAGACATTCGAAGCGGCGCTCAATGCGCGCACGCCGATCGCAGTTTCAACCGGAACCCGGCGGCTCATTTCGGATGTCATTCAGCTCTCTGAAGAGAATGGACGGTTGCTGGACGCGGTTCGCAACGGCGTACGCAGTCTGATTGCGCGCTTTGATGCGCCTTCCAGCGACGTGTTTGTAGGTTCCTACCGGCAGGGTGGGGGGCAAATCGCCTTCAAAAATGCCACCGGACAATTCTTGAAAAGGGTCTGACCCAATTAACCGTACATTTAAAGCTCCACGTTATGAGTGAGGTGTGGAACTACGAAAGTTCGGGGCTCACGCCCCACCGTCAGGACGACGCGTTTCAACAATCAGCCGCATGAAACACGTGTGGCAAATATAGTGGATAAATAGATGTCTAGCATCCTGACCAATAACAGCTCGATGGTTGCGCTGGAGACCCTGCGCAACATCAACCGCAACCTCGAAACCGTTCAGAGCGAAATCTCGACCGGCAAGAAAATCGCTACAGCAAAAGACAACGCTGCGATCTGGGCCGTCTCGACGGTCATGTCCAGCGACGTTGAGAGCTTCAAGGCGATCACTGACTCGCTCAACCTGGGCTCCTCGACTGTTGGCGTCGCCCGTTCGGCCGCTGAAAAAGTCACCTCGACCCTCGAAGAGATCAAGACGCTGATCGTTCAAGCCCAGGGCGAGAACGTTGACCGCGCCAAGTATCAGACCGACATCGCCGAGAAAATCTCGCTGATCGAAGGTTATGTCAGCGCGGCCCAGTTCAATGGCCTCAACCTGATCAACGGTTCGTCTGCAGAAGATGTGAACGTTCTGGCTTCGCTTGACCGTTCGTCCTCGGGCTCTGTCTCGGCGTCCTACATCTCGGTTGCCCGCCAGGATCTCTCCGTTGCCAACACCGGTTCGGCTGCTACCTTCGGCACCACGGCTGTCACCGATACGTCCATCCTGGACAATGGCGGCACCGCTGCCGGCACTGGCGCAACCGTTGCTGCAGCCGCCACTCAGACGATCTCCGTGGCCTCGGTCGCAGACGGTTACAGCTACCGCATTACGCTGGACGATTCGGCCACCAACAACACGCTCGGCCAGCGTAGCTTCGAATACGTTGCCAGCGCTTCTGACAGTGCCGAATCGGTTGCTGCAAGCCTTGCCAACCAGATCTCCAACTTCTTTGCTGCAACGGGCGAAACCAACTACTCGGTTACCCGTGATGGCGACGAGATCTCGATCACCAACAACTCCGCCGCAGCCCTGACGGTCACGGCCGCAACGGCAAACGACGGTACGGCCGGCGTCAGCTCCGGTGGTCTGGGCGACCTCGCCACGATCGACGTGACCAACTCCGACGGCGCTGCTGCTGCTCTGACGACGATCGAAAACCTGCTCAACACGGCGATCGACGCGGCCTCCGTCTTTGGTTCTTCGCAGAACCGCATCTCCGGCCAGTCCGAATTCGTTCAGACGCTGATCGACTCGATGACCGCGGGTATCGGCAGCCTGACCGACACGGACATGGAAGCTGCTTCGGCAAAACTGCAGGCCCTTCAGGTTCAGCAACAGCTCGGCGTTCAGGCGCTGTCGATTGCCAACCAGGCGCCGCAGGTTCTGCTGTCGCTCTTCCGCTAAGACTGACTTCTTCTCCGGATACTTCGGTATCCGGAGGAAATTTGTAGAGCAACTGTCCCGGGCGCTCCGGCGCCCGGGTCAACTTATCAGATACCCAGGAGGGGCATCTTGCAGGCTTTGGCATATAAGGCCTATGGGCAGGTTACGCAGAGGACTGCGACCGGCCGGGCGCTGGAAATTTCTGTCTTTGAGCAGATTACCCAGGCGCTGCAGGCAGTGCACGACAACAATGGCGAAAATCCCGGCGAGTGGGGCGATGCAATTCATCGCAACCTCCAGCTCTGGTCGATCATCGCCGCTGACGTTCTCAATGAAGAGAACGCCCTCCCGAGCGAGACCAGGGCAGGTCTCTTCTCGCTTTCCGAATTTGTCCGCCGCACCTCCATGAAAGTGCTCGCCGGGGCCGATGGCCTTGCCGACATCATCGACGTGAACCGGAAAATCATGGCTGGCCTGGATGGCTCAGCCGCATCAGCAGAGCAGGAGGTTATCTGATGTCTGGACTTGTCCTGAAAATAGCGCCCGGTGAGCGTTTTATCATCAATGGGGCGACCCTGGAGAATGGCGATAAGCCAGCCCGTATCCGTGTGGTTGAAGGCGACGCCCGTGTCCTGCGCGTGCGCGATGCCATGCGGCCTGAAGAGGTCAACACTCCGGTCAAGCGCGTGTATTATGCAATCCAGCTGTTGATCACAGGCGATCTCAAGGAGTCGGAAACCCTTCCGGCGCTCGACGAAGCCTGCGTTCAGCTGCTCGACATCTTCAAACCGGTGGACGCTGATCTCATTCCCACCCTGCGGTCGATGGTCAGCCGCGGAAACTATTATTCCGCCCTCTGCCATTTGCGCCAGGTTTTGGCGCTGGAAGAAGAGCTGTTCGCCATGCGCGGGGTTACTCCGCAGGAAAGCAAGGTCGCTTGATATGGCCTTCCAACCGGTCGTTCCAATGTCAGGGATCGGGGGGTGGAAGTTCCTCCAGTCGACCTATGACAAGCAGCTGCAGAGTTTCACGAACTCGCCGCAGGTGCGCAACGACCGGGACTACATGATCGAGAAGTTCGCCGAGCCGGTCACGATGGATGACCTGCTCAAGGACACGCGCCTGCTGCGCGCGACGATGACGGCGTTTGATCTTTCCGGCGAGGAATGGAAAAAAGGCTTCATCAAGAAGGTGTTCGAGGAGGCCGCCGATCCGGAGAGCACGTTCCTCGCACGCCTGAACAATCCGAAATACACCGCCCTTGCCAAGGCGCTGAAACCGGAAAACGGTGTCATCTCCCTGGAGATTGAAGACGTGGCGGCCATGGCGGTACGGTTTGAAGCCGTCTCGTTTGAAGTTGCCATTGGCAATGTCGACGATTCCATGCGCCTTTCGCTGAACTACCAGTCGGAGATCAGCACGATCGTCGGCAGCGGGTCGAGCGAGGATTCCATTGTCTATCGTCTGATGGCGGATGTTCCGGCCTATACGGTCGTGCGCACGGCGCTCAACATGCCATCCGACGCCACCAAGTTGCCGGTGGAGCGTCAGGCTGAAATGCTCAAGAGCGGTCTGAAGAAGGCCCTCGGTGTTTCAAGCCTTGCCGACATTGCCTCTCCAGAGGCGGTCGACAAGATGATCGTGCGCTATCATGCCATGAAGTCGATCTCTGAAGGCGCGGCGGTCTATTCGCCGGCGGCTGCAGCGCTGACCCTGCTCGGCGGCGGCAGCTATGGCCTGGGCAGCAGCGCCAGCCAGAACCTTTTCCTGTCGAGCTTCCTCTGAGCTGTCTTCAGCTGCGCGGACGCGGCGGCGGCCGGGCGGCGGGTTGAGTTTCAGGCGCCGGCACTGGATTGCCCGCAGGAGCTGCATTTCCTGTCAGTATGCCCGACAGCGCTGCGAATGCGGCCTCTATCCCAAGATTGTTGCGGGCGGAAACATACGCGTCCAGCGCCGGATAGAGCGCGATCGCGCGGTCGGCGTCCTGGTCGCGGCCAAACTCGAACAGGCTGGCGCGCAGCATAGGTGCCACCTCGTCATACAGCGCCACCATGCGCCGGTAATCGCGCAGCTGGTCGTTCTCCCAGTCCGTTGCCGCAGAGGGCAGGGCTCGCGAAACGCTCCGCAGAACGTCAATCGCCGGATATCGCCCTCGCTCTGCAATGCTCCGGTCAAGAATGATGTGCCCATCCAGAATGCCGCGGATCATGTCGGCCACAGGCTCTTCAAGGTCGGAGCCTGCCACCAGAACCGAGAAGATCCCGGTAATGTCGCCGCGCGTGCCAGTGCCCGGACCGGCCCGTTCGGCCAGCTCGGCAATCACGCGCACGGTCGAGGGCGGAAAGGCGTTCAGGGCAGGAGTTTCCCCTGCCAGCAGCGCCACTTCCCGGTGGGCTTCAGCAAACCGGGTGATCGAATCGAACAGGAACAGCACGCTGTGTCCCTGGTCGCGGAAATGTTCGGCCGTGGCCATGGCGCAATAGGCGGCGCGTTTCTTGGCGCCGGGCGATTCGCTCGCCGTTGCCGACACGACAACCGTCTTGTGGCGGACCGCTTCTGGCAGGTTCACCTGAACAAAGTCTCCCACCTCGCGCGAGCGTTCGCCGATCAGGGCAATCACCACCCGGTCCGCCTCCAGCCCGTTGGCAAGCGAGCCCAGAAAGGTCGACTTGCCGACACCAGATCCAGCAAACAGGCCGAGCCGCTGGCCCCGGCAGATCGGCAGTAGCGTATCGGTCACCATCCAGCCGGTTGCCAGGCGTGGGCCAAGCCTGCGCCGAAGGTGTGCGGGAAGGGCGGGCGCGCGCAGAGGCCGGCTGACGCCGCGCCCAGGCATGGCCGCGCCGGACGGTAGTCCGCCGGCAATCTCGCCGCGATAGTCAATGATCTGGCCCAGCCAGTGATCGCCCGGTTCGATTCGCGCTTCCTGTTCGATCTGGACCACATCCCCGATCCTCAGGATGTCGCTGGGCGAGTAGAGTAGCGCCGAAACACTGTCGCCGGAGACGCTCAGAATCTCGCCATTGATCTTTTGGCCCTGTTTCTCGATGAGAATTTCGTTTCCAACGCCCGCAAGCTCGCTCACGCCAGCAATGCGAAGCATGCCAGGCGACACGTCGGTGACGGTGCCCCAGAGACGGTAGAGCCGGTGTGACGGCGATGCCATTGACGCCTGCAAGTAAACAAACCCCGCACTTCTGTTAACCTATTCTTCAGTTAATGCGAACATTTTCCCAAAGGGTTAACCTTGGTGAATTGTCCCATGATTTCGGATCTTCAGCTTTTCCAGATCTATGGCGCGATGGCCCGACACGCGGCTGAAAGCCAGAAGGTCAGCGCGACCAATATTGCGAATGCGGATGTCCCTGGCTTCAAGGCCGACGAGATCGAGAGCTTCGAGGATTTCCTTTCGCGCACGATGCAGTCGGCTGGCGCTGAGGGGCTCGGCTCGGGCTTCAAGACGCACACTTCGGGCGCGCCATCTGATCCGAATGGGAACAATGTCAGCCTTGAGCAGGAGGTGTTCAACTCCGCCGAGGCGTTGGGCCAGCACAATATGGCCCTGACCGTTTATTCGAAATCCATCGACCTGCTGCGCACCGCGCTGGGCAAGCCACGTTAAGGGAGGACTGAGACATGAACCCGCTCAAAGCCGCTCAACAACAGGCGGTTACCGGAATGGAGCTCCAGTCCCGCCGTATGGGCGTGACGGCAGAGAACCTCTCCAACGTCGACACCCCTGGCTACAAGCGCAAGCTGCTGATGGTAGACGAGGGGATGAGCACCTCGGGAGAGCAGTTCCTTGCCTCGCGCCTTGAGCTTGATCAGGCGGAAGGCGAGCGCCAGTATAATCCCAGCCATCCGATGGCGGATGGCGAGGGATATGTCACCCTGTCGAACGTATCGGTTGTAACCGAGCTTGCGGACATGCGCGAAGCCAACCGGTCCTACGAAGCCAATCTCAATTCTTTCCAGCAAGCCCGGTCAATGTACCGGTCGCTTCTGGACATCCTGCGCCGCTGAGGAGGGCAGTAGATGTCTACGCTTGGGTTTAATCCGTATACCATCCTGAACACGCCGCGCCCGACGGAAGGCGCAAAAACGGCGACTGATGCGCCCGAAGCGGCTGGCAGCAAGTTTGCGGAGTCCGTGTCGGATTTTCGCACGACGATGCAGCAGGCCGAGCAGACGGCTATCCAGACCGCTGTATCGGGCGCAGATCCGCACGCCATGGTTGAGGCACTGACCAACGCCGAGCTGATGCTCGATGCCGTGGTCACGATCCGCGACAAGGTGGTGGAAGCCTATCAGGAACTGCTGCGGATGCCGGTCTGATCGCCGGGAGCACACATGTCTGAAGGTGAGATATTCGAGGTTCTGCGGGCTCATATCTGGGGCGCGGCGATGATGGGATTGCCGATCCTTGCGGTGACCCTTGTCGTGGGCTTCGTCATCGGTCTCATTCAGGCGCTGACATCCATTCAGGAAATGACGCTCACCTTCATTCCGAAGATTCTTGCCGTCATCATCGTTTTCTTTCTTTCGCTCGGTTACATGACCAAGGTGATCCTTGATCTGTTCAATAACTGGGTCTTGCCGATCATAGCCGGATAGCGCGCGCCCATGCCGTTTCAGAAACTCCTGAACTTCACCAAACCGACAGCGCTGCTGGCTATCGGCCTGATGACGATTATCCTCGTCATGGTTCTGCCGATGCCGGCCTGGGTGCTGGACGTGGGCCTGACGCTGTCTTTTGCACTGTCGATCCTGATCTTCACGACGGTGATCTTTGTCGAGAAGCCGCTCGACTTCTCGTCCTTCCCGTCGATCCTTCTCGCCTCGCTCGTGCTTCGTCTGGCGCTCAACGTTTCGTCGACCAAGCTGATCATCGGGCAGGGGCACACCGGCACCAACGCTGCTGGCGGCGTGATTGAAGGCTTCGCCATGTTCATCATGGGCGGGAACCTGTTCGTCGGCCTGGTCGTGTTCGGCGTTCTGGTGATCGTGAACTTCATGGTCATCACCAAAGGCGCCGGACGCATGGCCGAAGTCGGTGCGCGGTTTGCCCTGGACGCGATGCCCGGCAAGCAGCTGGCAATCGACTCTGACCTTGCCGTTGGCGCGATCACGCATGAAGAAGCCAAGATCCGTCGGCAGAGGGAACAGGAAGAAGCCTCGTTCCTCGGCTCGCTCGACGGTGCTTCGAAGTTCGTCAAAGGCGATGCGGTCGCCGGCCTGCTAATCACGGCGCTGAACCTGATTGCCGGCATCGGCTTTGGCGTCATGGCGCACCAGCTGAGCGTTGTGGAAGCGTTGAGCAATTATTCGATCCTGACGGTCGGTGATGGTCTCGTTTCGCAGATCCCCGCTGTCATCGTTTCGGTCGCCGCTGCGCTCCTGCTTTCCAAGGGCAAGGACGAAGGCGCGATCGACCGCGCCATTGGCCTTCAGCTCGCAGGCAACGCCACCATCCTCTTCATCGTTGCCGGCATCCTCGGCGTCTTTGCCGTTCTGCCGGGCCTTCCGTTCCTGCCCTTTATGCTTGCTGCAGCCGCCTTTGCGACGGGTGGCTACTTCATCCGCAAGGCCGCGGAAGAGAAGAAGGCAGCCGAAAGCGAGAAGCCGGCAGACGCAAAACCAGCCGCGCCCAAGATTGGCGATTCGATCTATGCCGATGAGATCCACCTCGAAGTCTCGCCCGACCTCGTCAACATGGTTCTGGTTGGCGAAAACGGATTTGAAAGCCGGATCGAGAAGATCCGGCGATACATTGCCGAAGAATATGGATTTGTGCTGCCGCCGATCCGGATGACGGACAATCCGACCCTGAAGAAGAACGAATACCGTATCCGGATTCAGGGCGTTCGGGTCGATTCCGGCTTCCTCCGTCCGGGGCAGGTTCTGGCGCTACTGGAAGATAATCAGCTGCCGCATCTTGCTGGTGAGAAAGTGCGCGAGCCTGTTTACAAGGCTGCTGCGCGCTGGCTGCCTTCGGCGCGCAAGCAGGAACTGGCAGCGGCGGCTGTTCCGGTGGTCGAGCCAATTGAAGTGCTTGCCACACACATGCTGGAAGTGATCCAATCGAACTTCTCGCTGGTCTTCACGCGCATGGTGATGATGGAAACGTTGGACGCGTTGACCGCGATCAGCGATCCGGATCGTGCTGGCGCCAACAAGCGTTTCCTCGACGAATACATTCCGGGCAAGGTGACGCCGGAGCTGCTGCTGTCCGTGATGCGGATGTTGCTGGCCGAGCGCGTTCCGGTCCGGAACCTGTTCCTCATCATCGAGACGGTGGCCGAAGCGAAGCCGCAAGGGCTTCCGCTGCCGCGGGTGGTTGAGCTTGTCCGCCAGCGGTTGGCCTTCCAGATTGTGGACCGTCTGCAGGACGATCAGGGCCGACTACCGCTGATCCAGCTGGCGACGAGTTGGGAACAGAAGTTTGCCGAATATGAGGTCAACAATGACAGCGGCGGATCGGATATTGCCCTGCCGCCCGAAGTGTTCGGCGAGCTGATCAATTCGGTTCAGACGAAGCTCAACGAAACGGCCCAGAAGGGGATCATTGCCGCGGTCGCCACCTCCTCGCGCCGGCGCCGCTTCCTGCAGACCGTGCTTGCGAGCAAGGGCATTCGCAATGCCGTCGTCGCTTACGAAGAGATCAACTCAAAGAGCAAGCCCTACATCATCGGCGTTGCCTGATGGAGGCGCTGGCCCCCTATCTGGGGCAGGCGAGCCCGTGGATCGTTCTGTTCATGACCGTGATCGCGCGGTTGTCCTTCGTCGTGTTCATGATGCCGGGCGTTGGAGATCAGGTCATCTCGGTGCGCACGCGGCTGTTCGTGTTGCTGGGAATGTCGGCAGCGATTGCCTCGACGGGCGTGGTTCCGGCGCCGACGGCCAGCCGCCTGACGGATCTGGTGCAACTGCTCGGCAGTGAAGTGATCATCGGCCTTGGCCTTGGCGCTCTGCTACGTTTGTCGATGTGGATGCTGACGATCGCCGGCACGATCATCGCGCAGGCGATCGGGCTGGCGCAATTCCTCGGCGTCGCGCTGGAGCATGAAGCCCAAACGGTGACGGCGAACATGCTGTCGATTGCCGGAGCGACTGTGTTGCTGACGGCGAACTATCATGTGGCAGCGGTCGACGGGTTGATGCGGCTTTATGTGGATATTCCGCTTGGTCAGCTAAGCCAGGTGAGTTGGCCGATGGTGATGGACAGCTTTTACAAGGCTTTTGGCTTCGCGCTGATGCTCGCCTGGCCCTTTGTGGCGGCAAACCTGCTCTACAACATCTGCCTTGGCTTCATAAACAAGGCGCTGCCCTCGCTGATGGTGGCGTTTGTCGGCGCGCCGTTCATGGTGGGCGCGGGCGTCATGTTGCTCGCGATCACGGTTGGCGGCATGCTGATCGTCTGGAAAGACCGGGCGCTTCAGGTTATCGGCTGGTTGTGAGGACGGACCATGGCCGAGCAGGACCAAGATAGCGCCGAAAAGGAATTTGAAGCCACCGAGCAGCGCCTGCGAGAGGCGCGGCAGGAGGGCAACGTTCCCCAGTCGAAGGAGGCAAATGCCTTTGCGCTGATCCTGGGCATCCTGATCGGCGCGCTGCTGCTCAATGCGGTGGTCGGGCAGAAACTGTTCAGTGACTTCTCCTCTCTGCTGTATCATGGCGATGCCTTTGCCGAAGACATCTTCAATGGCGATGGCGGGGCGACCTGGGCGTGGCTGGCGACGACGCTGCTGGCGCTTTCGCCAATTCTTCTGGTGATGGCGGCGATCGTTCTGGTGTCATTGATCGTGCAGCGGGCGATTTCCTTCTCCACAAAGAAAATCAAGCCGGACATGAAGAAGATCAATCCGGTCGACAATATCAAGAACAAGTACGGCACCAAGGGCATCACCGACTTCCTGAAGGATACGGCGAAGATGCTGTTCGCCGGTCTGCTCGGCACGCTGTTCCTTGTTCAGTTCACGCGCGATTATTACGGGGCATCGGCGGTTGAGACGGCGGACTTCTACCAGTTCACCTTCAACCAGGTTTTGCGGCTGATCCTTTATTTCTTTGCCTTCCAGTTCTTGCTGGCGGCGATAGACCTTCCGCTTCAGTGGCGCATTCATGCCAACAAGCTGAAGATGTCGCGCGAGGAGATGAAGAAGGAGGTTAAGCAAAGTGAAGGCGACCCGCATATGAAGGCCCAGCGCCGGGAGCGGGCCTCCAAGATTTCGCGCGGCCAGATGATGCAGAATGTGAAGGACGCGACCGTGGTGATGGTCAACCCGACCCACTATGCCGTGGCGCTGAAATGGGACCCTACGAGCCATAAGGCGCCTGTCTGCGTGGCCAAGGGCGTGGACAATCTGGCGCTGAAGATCCGGGAACTGGCAATCGAGAACAACATTCCGATTTATTCCGATCCACCGACGACACGTTCGATCTATTCGATGGTTGAGGTGGACGAGGAAATCCTGCCTGAACACTTCGCCGCCGTTGCGGCAGCCATCCAGTTCGTCGACCGGCTAAGGAGCGGGCAATAATGGCGAGCTTGCCGGAAAAACAAGCTGCGCAGCTGCGCTCGCTGGTGGGATTGAAACGCCAGAAGGCGGAGCAGGATATGCTGGTGATCCAGAAGGATGTGCGCCGGATCGAAACCGAGATCGAGGCGGTGCAAGCCTCCATGATCGCGCTGGATCAGCCGGGCACGGATTATGATGCCGCCAGCCTGGCGCGGCGCCATGGCGGGGCCGAAAGGCTGGTGGCTGAACTTGCCCGGAAGCGGGCAGAGCTGGCCGCGCGGCAGGCGGATCTGGAAGCGGCCCGCGACGGGCTCAAGCGCGCGATGCATTCAGAAGACCGGATCGGCGACCTGTGAGCCCGCCAAATACTCAAGCGGCCAGCACGGGCGGCCGGAGCGCAGGGCGCGTCCGGCGGGATGGGCTGATTTTAAGAGTGGATCAGGAAGTGTCCGCGAAGACTGTGCAGGGCAAGCCGGGCTGAGCCGCGACGATCTGTGAGACCAGAGCCCAAACTTCTGTGGCGGGACGCTGCGCCTTTGGCGCGCGCAGGCGCAGGCCATAGCGGGCAAGGCGTCGTTGGAGTTTTGCGGAAAAACTCCAACAATCCTCCAAAACGGATTGGAGGTTTTTCAGGCGGGCGGCGAGCGCCTCTTCGCGCGGAAGCGCTGCGAGCGTGGCCGTGGAAGAGTCTTCCGAGATGGAGACAGGGGAAGGGGTGGCAAAAGCCGCGTCCGGGAGGATGCCTTTAAGGCTGAGCGAAAAGCCATGTTTGCGTGCGGCCCGGCGGGCGTGGGGCGCCCGCGTCCCGCGCGGCTCAAATGGTGGCGGCTGGACCGCGGCGGGGGCGGCCCGCATAGCGAGCAGCAGGCGGCGGAAGATCTGCTCAAGCTGGCCTGCGCGGCTGTGCACGAAATGGAGCAGGCGGCTGCGCATCCGGCCCGGCGCCAGACAAAGGGCAGCTGCATAAATAATCTTCAGTAGCAGGAGCACCCGCCGGGCCAGCCGCCAGGGCGACTTTGCCGCGCGCGGGCGCAGGCTGGCAGAACGAAGAGGGCGAGCCTTGATCATGCGGCCAGTGTGAAGGCATCACCGGCCCCGCCGGATAGGGAAGGGCAATTCCCTGCGGAGCGGGCGCAGGCGGCGTGGACAGGGGAGGGCGTCTCCACGGGATAACGACTTGCAGGGCGCCTAACGTCGCGGCACGCGACAACTCTGAGGGGTGAAATACGGGGCGGGGGATGCCATAGGTGTCGCCGACTTTACCGGCAGAAGGAACGGCGCCATGACCCATCTTGCGTACCCCGATCAGGCAATCGCCATCGAGATTGGCGAACGGGTCGAGAAGTTCGTGCGCGATGTGGTTGCTTCCTATGAGCGTGACCCACGCCTTGAAGAACATGGGCCGGCGCCGGAACTTGTGAAAGAGCTGCGCGAGAAAGCCCGCGCCGCCGGCGTAATGACGCCGCACATCCTGCCTGATCATACGCACCTGTCGCAGCGCGGTACGGCCCATGTGCTGAAGAAGACGGGGCTTTCTCCGCTGGGGCCAGTGGCGTGCAACACCGGCGCGCCGGACGAGGGGAACATGTTCCTGCTCGGCAAGGTGGCGACGGACGCGCAGCGCGCGCGTTTCCTCGATCCGCTGGTTTCTGGGGAGGCCCGCTCGGCATTCTTCATGACAGAGCCGGCGGCCGAAGACGGCGCAGGCTCCGACCCGTCGATGATGAAGACAACAGCCGTGAAGGAGGGCGACCATTGGGTGATCAATGGCCGCAAGACCTTCATCACCGGGGCAGACGGCGCTTCGGTCGGCATCGTCATGGCGAAAGCCGAAGAAGGGGCGTGCATGTTCCTGGTGGACTTGCCGAACCCGGCCATCCGCATCGAGCGCCTGCTCGACACCATCGACAGCTCCATGCCGGGCGGCCATGCGCAGGTGATGATCGAGAACCTGCATGTTCCGCAGGCGGACATGTTGGGCAATCCGGGCGAAGGCTTCCGCTATGCGCAGATCCGCCTGGCCCCGGCGCGGCTTTCCCACTGCATGCGCTGGCACGGCGTGGCGACGCGGGCGCAGGAAATCGCCACAGAGTATGCCTGCACGCGCAAGGCGTTCGGCAAGCTGCTGATCGATCATGAGGGCGTTGGCTTCATGCTGGCGGAAAACCAGATCGAGTTGAAACAGGCCGAATTGATGATCGACTGGTGCGCCGACGCGTTGGACGCGGGCGAGAATGGCAATGTCGAAAGCTCGATGGCGAAGGTGGCGGTTTCCGAAGCGTTGTTCCGCGTGGCCGACCGCTGCGTGCAGGCGATGGGCGGGATGGGCGTGACGCGCGACACGATTGTGGAGCAGCTGTTCCGCGAAGTGCGCGCCTTCCGCATCTATGATGGCCCGACCGAGGTTCATAAATGGTCGCTGGCGAAGAAGATCAAGTCAGCCCACCTCAAGGGCGGGCACTAAAGTGCCCTGAACCTTAAGGATCAGGGGGTTTCTGTTTACTCCGTATACAAATAGGACGTGGAAGTTTACGGACGGCGGTTTCGTAAGCGCCCAAGTTTATCGCAAAGTTCATTCCTGACGTGCACTAGCTGGTAATTGTTTTTGTTACCAGGCGGGCCCGGCAATGGCGCACGGCGATGCATCCCGGCAGGAGTCCCTGCCCATATTTCGGTTCGCGCCGCTGCGTACGGTGAGCGGACTCTTGTCGCTTGCGCTGATCGCGGTGATTGCGGCGGCGCCCGTTTCCGACGCGCTGCAGGTGCAGCTCTGTATTGCGACGATTGCCACCTATTTCCTGATGGGCTGGCTACGCCCCACGGGCGGGCCGTTCCGCGTGTTCGTGGCGCTGCTGATCATCTTTACCAGCACGCGCTACATGATCTGGCGCGTGACCGAGACGATGCCGACGGACTCAGCGCTTTCGATTGCGGGTGGCATCTTCCTGCTCGGCGCAGAGAGCTATGGCTATGTGCTGTTGCTGCTGTCGACGTTCCTTTCGGTGGACGTTTACAAACGTGCGCCAAAGCCTGCGCCGGTGTCGGCGGCGCGCTCGCCCACGGTTGACATTCTGGTGCCGAGTTATAACGAGCCCGATGAGTTGCTGGAGGTGACGCTGACGGCGGCGCTGAATGTCAGCTATCCCGCGGGGCGGGTGAAGGTCCATCTGCTCGACGATGGCGGCACGCTGGCCAAGCGCAATCAGGCCGATCCAGCGAAGGCGGCTGAAGCGCTGGCGCGGCATGAGCGGTTGCAGGCGATGTGCGAACGCCTCGGTGCGCACTACATCACGCGCGAGAAGAATGAGCATGCCAAGGCGGGCAATATCAATTCGGCGCTCCAGAAGGTCGATGGCGAGCTTATCCTGATCCTTGATGCCGACCATGTGCCTTCGACAGATATCCTTGTGCGGACGGTGGGGCATTTTGTCGATGATCCCAAAGTGTTCCTCGTCCAGACGCCGCACTTCTTCTTGAACCCGGACCCGCTGGAGCGAAACCTTGGCACGTTCCGAGAAATGCCGAGCGAGAACGAGATGTTCTATTCGGTGATCCAGCGCGGGCTTGATGGGCTCAACGCCTCCTTCTTCTGCGGCTCGGCGGCGGTGCTGCGGCGGGCGCATATCATGGAGATTGGCGGGCTGCAGGGCGACACGATCACCGAAGATGCTGAAACTGCGCTGGAACTGCATGCGCGCGGATATCGCAGCGTGTATGTGGACCGGCCCATGGTGGCGGGGTTGTCGCCGGAAACGTTCTCCGGCTTCATCGTGCAGCGCATGCGCTGGACGCAGGGGATGATCCAGATATTCCTGCTGAAGAACCCCCTTCTGAAGAAGGGGCTGAGCCTGTCTCAGCGGATCGGCTATCTGAATTCCTGCTTCTACTGGTTCTTCCCGCTGGCGCGGCTGACCTTCATTCTGGCGCCTCTGCTTTACCTGTTGCTGGGCGTGCAGGTGTATGTCGGCGACTTGTCCGACTTCCTGATGTACGGCCTGCCGCACATTGTTGGGGCGCTGATGTTGTCCTCGATCCTCTATGGGCATACGCGCTGGGCGTTCGCATCCGAGCTTTATGAGGTCGTCCAGTCGATCCACTGTTCGGGTGCAATCCTGCAAGTGCTCCGGAATCCGCGCGCGCCGAGCTTTGCCGTGACGCCGAAGGGCGAAAATTTGAGCGAGAGTTTTATCTCGCCGCTGGCGCGTCCATTTTATGTGCTGATTGCACTGGTGGGGCTGGGCGAGATTGCCGGGCTCATTCGCCTCTTCACCGATCCGGTGGGAGCGGGGGTCATCTCGGTCTTGCTGATCTGGAACACGTTTCACCTGCTATTGCTCGTTTCTTCGCTGGGCGTCCTTTATGAGCGCTCGCAGCAACGGGCTTTCCCGCGCTTTGACCTGCACCGTGATGTTTTGCTGACGCATCAGGGCGAGCCGGTTGCCGCGCACATGTCGGACGTTTCGATCACCGGCATGGGGTGTTCTGTGGGCAAGAGCGCGCCGCGCAAATTCGCGGCCGGTGACACGCTGACGGTCGACGCGCGGGAGCTAGGCGCAAGCAATGCTGCCGTGTTGACCCTCAAAGTGCTGTCCGCCTCCGATGCGCCAGATGGCCAGAAGCTGGGTCTCAGCTTCGTTATCGAGACGCGGGAGCAATGGGCGGCGGTTGTCACGCTCATGTACGGGCATAGCGAGAACTGGAAGCAGTTCCGCGATGCGCGCGCCAACTCTGAACATATGGGCGCGAAAATCGCCCGGCTCCTCCGCTCAAGCCTGACGCAGGCGGGCAATCACATTCGCGCCGTTACACGGGAAGCACGCTCATGAAATACTTCGTCCGCCTGATGGTTGCCGCTGCAGCAGCGGCCTTTGCGGTCGGCCCTGCGCCGGCGGCGGCGCAACAGGCGCCGACCGCTGAAGCCGCGCTGGATATTTATGCCCGGTATCGGGAGAACCCGAACATCTCCACCGAGCAGTTGGAGAACGGCCTGTGGCGCGCGCGCCTGCCTCTGGCGGCGCTGCGCAGCAGCCAGGGTGCAATCCATCTCGACGGCGCGAGCGCGAGCGAAGAGATTTCCTTTGCTATCGCTCCGCAGGCGGATGTAACTGAAGCGCGGATCGTCCTGCGGCATGTGAGCGGACGCGCGCAGGAGGGCCTGAAGCCGCAATTGCGGCTGGGGATGAATGGTTTCTTTATCGGCCAACTCGACGGCGTGACGGAGCGGGCCGCAGCCATCAACGAGATCGTGCTCGACCCTTCCGCGTTGGTGTCAGGATACAACACGCTGCGCATCGACGCGGTGCAGCGCTATACACTCGATTGCCAGGACGCAGACGCCGCAGAGCTGTGGACGGAAATCGATACGGCGCGCTCGTATATCGAAGTGACTTATGCGCGCCGCCCGTTGGCGGCAACGCTGGCTGATCTGGGCGCGGTGCTGTCTGCCGGGATTGGCGGGGTCGACAAGCTGGGCATCCTTGCGGGGCAGGGCGATGCCGACACGCTGCGCCGGGGCGCGTTGGCCTCCCAAGCTGTGGGTAACCGTCTTGGCTACCGGTTGCCCGAAATTACCCAGTTGACCGAGATGGCGCCTGGCGAGGCCACAGAGGGGCGCGACCTGATCGCCATCGGGACGCCCGAAGAGTTGGCCGCCTTTGCGCCCGATGGGCTTGCAAGACTCGAGGACCGCGATGCCTGGCTGTCGATCGGCCCGTCGCCGTTCGACCCGACCCATTTCCTGATCCTCGCCGCAGGCCGTACGCCTGAAGCGATTGACGGCGCGTTGCGTGCGCTTGCCTCCGAGGGTTTTCCGCTGGCGGCGGCATCCTCGGCTGTCATTGCGCAAAGCGAAGTGCCGGCAACCATCGTGAGCGCCAAGCGCCAGCCGCTGCGCACGGATGCAAAATATGTGTTCCGGGATCTTGGCTTCGGCGGGGTTTCGGTGCTCGGCCGCGAGCAGGGGCGGGCGCAGCTCTCCTTTACGCTGCCTGCGGACGTGCGCTTCCGGGATGACGATGATCTCGTGATGATGCTCGACTTTGCTTATGGCGCGGGCCTCGATGGGCGTTCGGTCGTCAATATCCTCGTGAATGGATCATTCGAGCGGGCAGTCCGGATGACCAATCCTGATGGCGAGGTGGTTCCTGGTTACCAGATAGACCTGCCGGCGCGCTCCCTGCGGCCCGGCTGGAACACAGTGGATTTCCAGATCGAGATGTCGGCGCCTGAGCAGGGGGCTTGCGCGGCGCGCAATTCTCGCAACCTCGCCTTCACGCTGAAAGACACTTCAACGCTGACGTTGCCAGCTGCGGGCCGGTTCGCGGAGCTGCCGAGCCTCTCGCTGTTGCAGGAGGCAGGCTATCCTTTCTCTGGTCTCGAAAGCGCGCCGATGGCGATCCGCGCGGTCGACGCGTCGCCTGAGACGATTGAAAGCGTTTGGACGCTTGCGGCACGTCTCGGCCAGATCAACGGGACTGTCTTTACCGAGGCGGATTTTGGAATCGGGCCGGAGCTGGCCGATGCCAATACAATTCTTGTCGGCACCCGGCCGCAGCTTGGCGGGTTCCTGCCGCTGCAGAAATTCAGCCTGCCGGAAACGGGCGGTTTCAGCCGGGAGCTGAACCTTGTCGATCTTGGGGACAACGGCCTCATAATTGAAGGCGAGTCGCCAGAATATGCGGGCCGCCTCGTGATGCTGGTGACGGCGGAGACCGAAGAACAACTCATCGGGTCGATCCGTGCGCTGGTGAAGCCGAGCCATTGGAGCCAGCTGAGCGGCGGCGCCGCCGTGTGGCGGGAGAATGCCGCGACCATCGTCTCCAAAGCGGCCGATGCAACGTTCACTGTGGGCGACAAGGCGCTGGGCGCGCGCAAGACGGCGCGGGCAACCTCGTGGGGCTGGATCGTCTCAATCGCCGCAATTCTGTTTGCGATGGCCGCCGGCCTCGCCCTGATCGCGCGGTATATGCGGACACGGATCAACGGAAAATGAAGAAGGCGGCTGCCTTCCTGAACGCGGCACTGGTCAGCGTTGGCGCCATGCTCCTTCTGGGCATGAACGCCGAAGCTGCGCCGGAAACCGGGCGGGAGGGCGTCTATTCCATCGGCATACCGGTTGCCGCAGAGCATGACATCGCAGACATGGCCACCCTGCCAGCTCTGAAGGCATCTCCGGGGCCATCGGGCGCCGATGTTGAGTCAGTCTGGGCGCTGGGTGCAGCCGGGGACTGGGGCGCTGCGGAAAGCCAGTTAAGCGCGCTGCGGGGGCGACACCCCGGCTGGCAGGCGCCTGCTGATCTGGCGGGCTATGTGTCGACCGGCCTGCGCCAACAGAGAATACAGGACGCGCTGGGCGCAAAGAACTGGGCGGGCGCATTGGCCCTCCTGCCGGCGGAAAAGCCGGGTGTCTGCGAGCCGGCCTCCCAGCTTTGGGCGCGCGCCGAAGCGCTCGAAGGGCAGGGGGAGCCATCTGCGCTGCAGGACTTTTATGTGCGGGAGCTGACGAATTGCCGTGCGCCGGAATTGGCTGCCGCTTTGGCTCAGCGGGCTTTGAGCGTGTTGGATGCAAACGGGCTTGAAGCAGCGGCGCGCATTCCGGCGCTCGCGGCAAGCAATGAACCGGGGATAATGGCGGCCTATTCGGCGCTTGCGCGCGAAGCAGCCTGGCAGCACTTTGTCGCTGCGGAGGCGGCAGGCGATCTGGCCAGCGCAGCGCAGATTGCGGAGCACTCTGCGGATACGCGTGTGCTGGCGCAGGCCGGATGGTTGTTCCTCGCTGAAGATGCCGGGAAATCTGCCGTTTATTTTCAAGCAGCGCTTGCATTGGAAGAAACCGAAAGCGCCCGGCGCGGCCTCGCGCAAGCAGCGCTTGCCACAGAAGACTTCGGTGCAGCAAGGCAGGCAATTGCGGGCGCGCCGCAAGCAGCAGAATTCTCCTCACTTTCTGCGCGCGCAGATCTGGGTGAAGCGCGCCTTGCCCGCAAGGACGGCAACTGGAAACAGGCGGTCGATCTTGCTGGCCGGGCTATGGCGCTGGATCCCGCGCTTAAGTCCGAGGCGGAAGCAGTTGGTGGCGGCGCCTTGCTGGACGCGGCGGGGCAGGCCTATGACGCGGGCGATTTTGCCGGAGCGCGGGCACTCGCGCAGCAGGCGGCAGGCTATCCGGCGGTTCGGCGCGCGGCGGAGATGCGAATGGCCTGGGCGGCGCTGCAGGACGGCGAGGCGGAGCTGGCGTCTGCGAGCTTCAGTCAGCTCTACCTTGCGATCCCGGATAATGAGTCTGCGGAAGGGTTTGCACTTGCGGCGCAGAAAACCGGAACACTGGATTCGGCAGCTTCAATTGCCAGGGCTGTTGGCGGGCCGCTGGGCGCGAAGGTTCAAGCGCAGTATGCGGCGACGGCGTTCTATGCGGGCGACTATCTGACGGCACGCGCGTTGGCGCCAGACACATACGAAGCGCTCGACGGTGTTGATCATACGATCTACAGGCAGACGGTTTCGATGCGCCAGCAAGATGGCGCGCGCGGGGAGAACCGGCTGACCGGCTATGCGGCGACTTCTTCTATCGAAATGGTGCGCGGTGTCAGCCGGTATGAGATTGGCCTCACGCTGTACAAGCTCGATACGGGCGCGGCCGGTGGCGCCGGACGGGAAAGTTTTGCGGCGCCCTATCTTGGCTGGAGCCGGGAAGGGAAGACGAGCCTTGCAGCGCGCGTCGGCCTGTTGCCGATCGGTGGCGGAGCGGATACGGCAGTCACCGGGGAAATCGCCGCGGCGCGGAACTTCGGAAAGCATAGCGGCGAGGCGCGCGCATTCGTCCGGCCAAGGACGGACAGCGCACTAGCTTTTGCTGGCGGGGACACCGGGCGCATTCAGGAAACGGGCCTGTCGGCGCGTGGCCGCCTGGATGTTGGCAGCGGCCGCGCGGTGCAGGCTGACGTTACAGTCTCACGCCTGGATGGCCGCGGCGTCGTGGACAATGACATGATTTCAACCGGTGTCTCTGCGAGCCAATCGATCAAGAAGGATGGCTTTGCGTATCTCGTCACCGGGCCATTCTATCAGTTCCAGGCCTATGACCGGAACACCAACTTCTTCAGCGCCGGGCATGGCGGCTATTTCAGCCCGCAGGAGTTCCACCGAGCCGGCTGGTCGGTCAATGCGCGCACCGAGCCGCTGAAGGACTGGCTGGTGAAGGCTGACGCAGCCGTTGCATTCGAATCCGTTCGGGAAGGTAGCGCGTTTGAGTTCCCACTGGAATCGGGCGGGGGCGCGCGCTTCGGCGGTGGTCGCAGCTCTGGCGTCGCAGGGGCAATCGATGTTGCACTGGCCCACCGGATCGGCCCCGAGGTGATCATTTCTGCGAATCTCTCGGCGACAGCCTCCAAGGCATTTGAAGACCTGCGCGCAGGTATCGGCTTCATCTGGGTGCCGGGTGGCCGCGCAGGTCTTGTGCCGACAGACCTTTCAACAGACCCTTTCTCACCAGGCTCCTGGATCAGACCATGACCGAAACTTCCATCTCCCCCAAAGCAAAGCGGCAGGCGCATGACGATCCCGTGTTGGCGCGCGCGCTGCAGGCAATGACGCTGTGTGGCGCGCTGCTCGGACTGGTGCTGTATGTGTGGCTGGCCGTGCGCAGTGAAGCAGGTGCAGCGCGGCGCAGTCTCGCCGAAGCCGCCGCCACCGGGCAGATCGCTGCGGAGGCAGAGCTAGCGCGTATTGAGGCGACCGCCGACAGGGTTTCGCCGCTAATTGCCGGAACATTGGAAGACGGCCGGACGGCGCAGGTGGAACGCGAGGCGCGGGCGGATGTCGCGCGTGTGCTGGCGGGGTCGCCTGTTGTGGCCGTTGCGACACTTGATGCGCAAGGATCTTTGAAATCCGTGTTCGGACAGATGCCCGCGGATGCGGCTGGACGCATTGCGCCGGTTTCATCCAGCCGCAGGGCCGGGCAGGAATTGCTGAGCCTGAACCTTGTTCCGGTATCGGGCCAACGCGCGGCATATTACAAGGACATCGTGCTGGTGGGAGGCGAGCGGCAGACGCTGATCTTCGTGCTTCGCGCCAGCGCGTTTCAGGCGGCTTTGGAGGCGGGGGCTGCGGCAGGCCAAGGATCGCGCGCGGTATTGCTCAACCTCGACGGAGAGATCGTGCGGGCGAATGGCGGCGTGGCAAGTACATTTTCAGCCGGCGATGTCGCGGCGATGGTTGCTGCGTCGGGATGGCGACCGGTGCATGCGGACGAAGTTTCGGCGCCCGGGCGCACGGCGCTGCGTGGGAGCGAGGCGCTGCTGGAAATTCGCGGTGTGGATGGCGGTCAGCTGCAGCTTGCCTATTTGGGAGAGGCGCCGTCCCTCATCTCCGTGATGGCTGCGCGGAGGTTGGAGTTCATGGCACTGTTTGGCGCTTCGGCGATGGCGCTCGTGCTGGCCTTGTCATTGATCCAGAATGAATGGCGCCGCGAAGATACTGCAAGCGAAGATGCCTTCCTTGTGCTGGCTCAAGCTCGGGCAAGCTGCGATCTGCTGGATGCCGGCGTGATCGACTGGTCGGTGACCGATGGACGCCTGTCCTATTCTGACGGTTGGGCCGAGATGTTTTCCCGCGGGAACAAGCCTGCCTCTGAGGATGTATTTGAATGGATTGCCCGGATCCATCCGGACGATCAGGACGCTGCGCGCGAGACCTATCAGGCGATGCTGGATGGGGCGCAGCAGGATATCGAACATCGCATCCGCATCCGGTTGCCTTCCGGCCTCTGGGCCATTGTTCTGGAGCGGGGACGTGTGATCCTGGGGCTGGATGGGCGCCCGGCGCGGATCGTTCTGGTGCAGACGCCTGAAGCGGCCGATGGCAGTGACCTGCGCGAGACGCTGAACGGCCTGACGCCGCAACGGGGCTTCGCTCTGGCAGGCTGACAAGGGTTGGGTTTGGGCGATTGAACGGGATAAGACCCGCCCCAAATGCTCAGAAAGGCTTGATCCTGAAGGCGGGTGAGGAGATGGGTGCGCACGGGCGCCGGCATTCCGGCACCGCGGACGGGCAGGCACCGGTATGCAGAAGATGATCGATTACAGATTCTCCGTCGCGCCGATGATGGATTGGACGGACCGGCATTGCCGGGCGTTTCACCGTGTGCTGTCGAAGCGGGCGCTGCTTTGGACCGAAATGGTGACGGCAGACGCCGTGATTCACGGAGATCGCGCGCGGCTGATCGGTTATGATGAGCGGGAGCATCCGCTGGTGCTGCAGCTGGGCGGCTCGGATCCAGCAAAGCTTGCCGAGGCCGCGCGGATCGCTGAAGGCTTTGGCTATGATGAAGTGAACCTCAATTGCGGCTGCCCTTCCGATCGGGTTCAATCGGGCGCGTTTGGTGCCTGCCTGATGGCGGAGCCCGATCTGGTGGCTGACTGTGTCGCGGCAATGCGAAATGCCGTCTCCATTCCGGTGACAGTGAAGAACCGTATTGCAATCGATGATCTTCCCGCGCGAGAGACCCTGTTTACCTTCATCGACAAAGTCTCTGCGGCAGGTTGCTCTGTATTCACGGTGCATGCTCGCAAAGCCTGGCTGAAGGGCCTCAGCCCCAAGGAGAACCGGGAGATACCGCCACTTGATTACGGGCTGGTCGCCGAATTGAAAGCCGCGCGTCCGGACCTCACGATCATCCTCAATGGTGGCATTTCAACCATCGATCAGTGCCGGGAGCATCTTGGTGGATTTGACGGCGTGATGCTTGGCCGCGCGGCCTATCAGACGCCGGACCTGCTCGGCCATGTCGATGCGGAACTCTTTGGCGAGGGAAGCATCGTGGAGCCGGGCGACGCGGTGCGCGCGTATGAGCCTTACATTGCAGCGCGGTTGGCAGAAGGCACAAATCTGCATGCCATGACGCGGCATATGCTCGGCCTGTTTGCCGGCAAACCTGGCGCCCGGCAGTGGCGGCGGACACTTTCGGAGCTGGGCGTGAAGAAAGGCGCGGGGCTCGACGTGCTGCGGGCCGCGCTCGGATCGGTTGAGGCAGCTGCGCCCGCCGGTTAAATTTGTTCTTTATTTGTTCGTATTCGCGTGTTAACGATTTCCCTGTTGGGAGATGGGGAGCGCGGGAATGGTCAGCCGGGTAACAACCTTTGCCTTTGAGGGGGTCGAAGCCCAGCCTGTCGATGTACAGGTGCAGCTGGTAGGCGGTAACCCGGCGTTCCAGGTGGTCGGCCTGCCTGACAAGGCGGTTGGCGAAAGCCGGGAGCGCGTGCGCGCGGCGCTGATGTCGCTCGGTTTGGCGCTGCCGCCCAAACGGGTGATCGTCAACCTTGCGCCCGCGGACCTGCCCAAGGAGGGCAGCCATTACGATCTGGCGATTGCACTTGCGCTCCTCGCCATCCTGGGAATCATTCCGCAGGATCAGCTGGAGCGATACGCAGCGATCGGAGAGTTGTCACTGGATGGCCGGCTTGGAGAAACAGCGGGCGTCCTCCCGGCAGCGATGGCTGCCGAAGCGATGGGGCTCAGCCTGATCTGCCCTGCCGCAGGCGGCACGGAAGCAGCCTGGTCGGGCGGGGACGTTTTAGCCGCGCCCAGCCTGATTTCACTGGTCAATCACTTCTCTGGCCGCGCCGTATTGCGGCCCCCGGAGAAAGGCGAACTCGACGAGACAGAGACTGGGCCGGACCTGCGCGATGTAAAAGGGCAGGAGGGCGCCAAGCGCGTTCTGGAAATTGCGGCGGCGGGTGGACACAACCTTCTTTTCTGTGGCCCACCCGGATCGGGAAAATCGATGCTTGCGCAGCGTCTCCCCGGTATCCTGCCACCGCTTTCAGCGCGGGAGTTGCTGGAGGTCTCCCAAATTCAGTCAGTTGCCGGACTATTGCAGAGGGGGCGTCTCTCGCGCAGCCGGCCGTTCCGCGCGCCGCACCATTCGGCCTCAATGGCGGCCCTTGTGGGCGGGGGTATCAAGGCAAAGCCTGGCGAAGTCTCGCTGGCCCATCACGGCGTTCTGTTTCTAGACGAGTTGCCGGAGTTTTCTGGCTCGGTGCTCGACAGCCTGCGCCAACCATTGGAAGCAGGCGAGGCGATGATTGCACGGGCAAACCGGCATGTGAGGTACCCTGCGCGCTTCCAGCTGGTTGCGGCGATGAACCCTTGCCGGTGTGGTGGCGGAACCGGGGCGGCGGCCTGCGCCAGGGGGCCGCGCTGCGCAGCCGATTATCAAGCGCGGATTTCCGGACCCTTCCTCGATCGGATCGACCTCTTCTATGAAACGCCGCCGGTGACGGCGGTTGACCTGTCCCTGCCTGCGCCGCCGGAAGGCACCGCTGAAGTGCGCGCGCGCGTGGCGAGGGCGCGGGAGATTCAGACAGAGCGGCTGTCGGAGGTAGGTGAGAAAGGATTGCGGCCGGTCAATGCCGATATTCCCTCCGGCGCACTTGACCGGATGATCCAGCCTGATGCCGCCGGCGCTGCGCTCCTGTCGGAGGCGGCGGAAAAGCTGCGTCTGACGGCGCGCGGTTACACGCGCGTGCTCAAAGTGGCCCGAACAATTGCCGATCTTGATGGCGCTGAGAATGTGCGGCGCGTGCATCTGGCTGAAGCGTTGAGTTACCGTCATCGCCCCGCCAGCGAAGTATCCCGTCCGGGCGAAGGGGCGCTTGCCCGATAGGTTAGGCCGACGGTGTGGCGGTTAAGCCTCTTCTTAAGCCTTTGCGATAGGCTCCGGCGCCATGACACAGGATTCTTCACGCATGCCGGCGCCCGAGTCGCCTCAGCAAACCTTTCTGGCGACAGCCAGCCATGAAATCCGCACGCCGCTGAACGGAATTCTCGGCACGGTTTCGCTGTTGCTTGAGACGGAGCTGTCGCCGGCGCAGCGCGAATATGCCGAGACGATCCGACTGTCCGGCGCCCGTCTGCTCGATCTCCTGAACAACGTTCTGGACTATGCACGGCTGGACGCGTCCGCAGTTGAGATCGAGGCGGAGAATTTCTGCCCGGCGCGGCTCTGCGGCGAGGTGATCGAACTGCTGAGCCCGCGGGCCCATGCGGCTGGGTTGGACCTTGCCGTGCGCGCTTTGCCGACGCCAATGCCATCATTCATGGGGGATGCAGGCCGCATCCGGCAGATCCTGTTCAATCTCGTTGGTAACGCCCTTAAGTTTACGACGCGCGGCGCTGTGCTTGTTGATGCAGTGGCGATAGGGGAGGGGCTTGCCTTCCACATCCGCGACACTGGCCCAGGCATCGCCCCGGCCGATCAGGCCCGCCTGTTTGATGCCTTCCGGCAGACCGCTGCAGGGGACGCGTACCGTGATGGCGGGGTTGGCCTCGGGCTGGCTATCGTAAAGCGCCTGACAGACCTTCTGGGCGGGCGTATTGAAGTCACCTCGGCGCCAGGGGAAGGCGCGTGTTTCAGCGTCTACCTGCCGCTGGAGCGCTCTTCCAAGCCGCCGGCTGATCCGCTGCCGCTGATCGGAGGACGGGTCGGGCTTGCGGGCCTTCCGCCCGGAACGGGCCTTTCGCTTTCAGCCGGGTTGGCGGCGATGGGAGCTGAAGCGCTTCAGGTGGATATGGCGACCGGGCAGCTTCCCGACGGGATCGACATGTTGCTGATCGGGGCCGATCTGCCCGAAGCGGCGGTCGCGGCGATGGCGGGACGTGTGCCTTCCCTGGTCGTGCTGCGGCCGGAAGATCGTGGCGCAATTTCGCGGTTCCGCGCGCTCGGCTGTATCGGTTGGCTCGTGCGCCCGTTGCGGATGACCTCTGTGGCCGAACGCATCCAACTCGCCCGGGCCGGACGTGATGCAATTGACGAGGTTGAGGCCTCTGCCGGGGTGGGCCGCGTGCTGATCGCGGATGACAATCCCGTTAATGCGCTGATTGCACGGCGCGCCTTGGAATCGGCAGGATTTACCGTAACAGTTGCGGCAACGGGCAGCGAAGCCCTCGAAGCAACTGAGCGGATGGAGCCGGACCTGGTGCTGATGGACCTGAGAATGCCGGTCATGGATGGATTTGAAGCCATGCGCCGTCTTCGGGCCGGCGGATTTGACCGACCGGTGATTGCCGTGTCTGCGGAGATCAATCCCGAGATCGAACGCCGGGCGCGGGAGGCGGGCGCAGATGGTGTCGCCGCCAAGCCGCTCGACGCGGAAGCCTTGCGCCGTCTCGCGCTTCGCTGGACCGGGCGGCCGGGCGCCGTAGCGGGCGCTGCATGACAGGGGCGGCAGAGACGGAAGCCGTCAAGGGAACCCCGCGCTTCATTCGCGCCATGCGCGCGCTTCGGGACAGGCGGATGGCTGCGATGCTCCTGCTCGCGCTGGCAGCCGGCTTGCCATATGGCGCCGTGCTCGGCACGCTCAATGCCTGGCTCACGGTTGAGGGGGTTACGCCCTCAACCATCGGTACGCTTTCGCTGATCACACTTGGCTACGCGTTCAAATACCTCTGGTCACCTGCGTTTCAGACGGCGCGCCATCCCAAACCATTGCTTGGCCCGCGGCGAACTTGGCTTCTGACGCTCCAGGTCCCGATTGCCGTATTGCTTCTGGTTCTTCCCTTCTCCGACCCTGGCAGCCACATTGGCCTGATCGCGATCATTGCCCTCGGAGTTGCGCTCCTTTCAGCCACACATGACACGGTACTGGATGCCTGGCGGATCGAAGTTGCCCGCAACGAGGAAGACAAGGACTTGATGTCAGCGCTTTACCAGTTCGGGTATCGCGCTTCGACCTTTGTCACCGGGTTCCTTGCGCTTCTGCTGGCGGAATGGCTCGGCTGGGCTGTTGTGTATGGCCTTATCGCCCTGATGATGGTTTTGGCGATTTCTGGTACTTTCATCGCGCCGGAGCCGGAATTGTCGGCAGAACCATCAAGCTCCCGCGAGAGTTTCCAATCGTCCGTTCCGGACAAGACGCTGCAGGGCTACACGATTGCCGTATCACTTGGTTGGGCGATTGCCATCGCGCTGATCGCCTGGCACGTCTTTGCATCCTTGACGTTCGTGCCCCCGCCCAGCGGCAGCGCGTTCGTGCGAGAGCAGGGGTCGCTGATCGTCGGGTTGACGGTAATGTTGCCCGCCCTTCTGGCGACAATCATGCTTCTGCGCCATGGCCGAACCCCTGGCACAAGCCTGCCCGATGCAGTGGGAGATGGCGTTGGTCCCAAAGTGCTGCGGTCCCTGTTCCGGGCGATCTTCGATCCTCTGATGGAGCTTATCAGCCGGCTTGGCTGGGGCGCTTTGCTGGTCCTGTTGCTGGCGCTCACCTACCGCTTTACCGATTCTGTCTGGGGTGCGTTTGCCTATCCGTTCTATCTAGGGACGGAGAATGGCGCGATTGGCCACTCGATGGCAGATGTTGCTGTCGCATCGAAATTCTTCGGCGTGTTGATGACGATGGCTGGCGCCGCGATTGGCGTGGTCATCATCAGCGCTATCGGGCGTATGCCGGTGCTGGTCATCGGGGCGATCCTTGCTGCGGCGACCAACCTCCTGTTTGCCGATCTTTCGCGCGGCGGCGCGGCAATAGATGCCTTCCTTGAGTGGACCATGCTGGCAGACCCGATCCGCGCCTTTGCAGGCTGGGCGGCTTCCATTTCACCGGAGGGGCAGGGCGCGGAAGCCGGAGCCCGGATGGCGCGCCTGATGCTGGCAATCGCCGGCGAGAATCTTGCCGGCGGTTTTGCCAGTGTAGCGGTTGTCGCCTATCTCACATCCGTGGTGAACCCCCGCTTTGCGGCAGTCCAGTACGCCCTGCTCGGATCGCTCAGTATGCTGATCGGGACGCTCGGTCGTCCCTGGCTTGGCGAAATGATTGAGCGCCAGGGCTTTTACACGGTGTTCCTGGTCACATTCTGGCTCGGCGGTGTCGCTGTGTTGCTGTCCGTTCTGGAATGGATGCGGCAGGCCAGAATAAAAACTCCGGCTGCCGAAGAAGCAGCCGGAGCCTGATGTTCCAAATTCGTCGGCCGCTTCAGACGCGATCGGTATCGTAGGCGGCTATCGTTGCGAGGTCGACGATGTCGCCGACGGTTGCGCCAAGCGATGCGATCTGAACGGGCTTTTCGAGGCCGAGCAGCATGGGTCCGATTACCGTCGAGCGGCTCATCGCCTCGAGCAGGTTGGTTGCAATGGACGCCGAGTGGATCGCCGGCATCACCAGCACGTTCGCCGGGCCTGTGAGGCGCGAGAACGGGTAGAGCAGGCGGTGGTTCGGGTTCATCGCCACATCGGCATTGACGTCGCCTTCATACTCGAAGTCGATGTCCGTGCGCTGATCGAGGAGGGCGACGGCTTCGCGCACACGGTCCCCGCGCTCACCCATCGGATTGCCGAAGGTCGAGTAGGAAAGGAACGCGACGCGCGGTGTGAAGCCGAGGCCACGAACGGCGCGAGCCGCTTCCATGGCGATGCTAGCCAGTGTTGGACCATCAGGAAGCTCGTGCACGCTGGTGTCGGCGATGAAGATCGTCTTGCCGAGATTGATGACCATCGACATGCCGATGACCGCCTGGCCCGGAATGGGGTCTAGCACCATCATCGCGTCTTGCAGCGCAGCGTCGTAGCTGCGCGTGACGCCAGTGACCATGCCGTCAGCATCGCCATTCTTCAGCATACAGCTGCCGAAGATGTTGCGGTCCTGGTTCACGAGGCGCTGAACGTCGCGCTTCAGATAACCCTGACGCTGCAGACGCTCGTAAAGCATGTCGACATAAACGGGGTTCTTGTCGGACAGGCGCGCATTGATGATATCGAGCGAGCCGAGCGGGATGCCCATCTGCTCCATCGCGCGCTCCACCTGTGCTTCCCGGCCGATCAGGATTGGATGGCCGAGGCCCTGGTTCTTGAAGCTGAATGCGGCGCGCACGACGGCAGGTTCTTCGCCTTCGGCAAAGACTATACGGCGCTGAAGATCGCGCGCGCGGGCCTGCACGCCCTGAAGGAAGGACGCCGAAGGGTCGGCGCGGCGCGCCAGTGAACGGCGGTAGGCGTCCATGTCCGCGATAGGCTTGCGGGCAACGCCGGTGTCCATTGCGGCTTGCGCGACGAAGGGCGGAATGAAGCTGATCAGGCGCGGGTCAAACGGCGTCGGGATGATGTAGTCGCGGCCGAAGCTCGGACGGGCGCCATGATAAGCGGCGGCAACTTCATCGGGCACGTCTTCGCGCGCAAGTTCAGCAAGAGCGCGCGCGCAGGCAACCTTCATCTCTTCATTGATGCTCCGGGCCCGCACGTCCAGCGCGCCGCGGAAGATATAGGGGAAGCCAAGTACGTTGTTGACCTGGTTGGGATAGTCGGAACGGCCGGTGGCGATGATCGCGTCGTCGCGGACCGATTTGATTTCTTCCGGCGTGATTTCCGGGTCCGGGTTGGCCATGGCGAAGATGATGGGGTTCTTCGCCATCGCCTTGACCATTTCCTTTGTGACGGCACCTTTCACCGACAGGCCCAGAAACACGTCCGCGCCGTCCATGGCTTCAGCCAGGGTACGCTTCTTGGTTTTCACGGCGAAGGCGGACTTGAACTGGTCCATCTTCTCCGTGCGGCCTTCATAGACGACGCCGGCAGTGTCGCAGATGAGGATGTTCTCGGCGGGCACGCCGAGATGGCGAATGAGGCCGGCAACCGAGAGGCCGGCGGCGCCGGCGCCGGAAACGGCGACCTTCACATCCGACATCTTGCGACCGGTAATCTCGCAAGCGTTGATCAGGCCGGCAGCGGCAATGATCGCGGTGCCGTGCTGGTCATCATGGAAAACCGGGATATCGAGTTCTTCGCGCAGGCGGCTCTCGATGATGAAGCAATCTGGTGCGGAGATGTCTTCGAGGTTGATGCCACCCCAGGTGGAGCCGATGTTGCGGACTGTACGGATGAAATCATTGGCGTCGGTCGTGTCAACTTCGATGTCAAAACTGTCGATATCGGCGAAGCGTTTGAAGAGGACCGACTTGCCCTCCATCACCGGCTTCGATGCCATGGGGCCTAAATTGCCGAGGCCCAGGATCGCCGTACCGTTGGAGATGACGGCCACCATGTTGCCTTTCGACGTATAGTCATACGCCTTGTCGGCATTCTCCGCGATCGCCAGCACCGGAATGGCAACGCCGGGGCTGTAGGCAAGGGAGAGGTCTCGCTGGGTGCCCATGGGCTTGGTCGGCGCCATGGAAATCTTGCCAGCGGTCGGCTGGGAGTGAAAATCTAGGGCTTCCTGGTCGGTGAAGTTCGGACGCTGCGTGGTCATTTCGGGATCGCTCAGACAGTTTTTGTCGGTGTTTATCTTAGTCCGTCCCGTCTAGGCCGCGCCGGACGCCCTGCCAACAGCGAATTCCGTGCGCAGGTGCCGCACTGCTTTGCGAATCCGCGGCAGCCGGGCTAGCTTGCCGCGCCATGCCAGATACCGCTCGCCCCCCCGCCGCCGCAGAACCGACGCCATTCATGGCGCAGTACCTGTCGATCAAATCGCAGCATTCCGATGCGCTCCTGTTCTTCCGGATGGGGGATTTCTATGAGTTGTTCTTCGAAGATGCCGTGGAGGCCGCCCGCATCCTCGACATCACCTTGACCGCGCGGGGCGAACATGACGGCCAGCCCATTCCTATGGCAGGCGTGCCTTTTCATGCGGCAGAGGGCTATCTGGCCCGCCTGATCAAGGCGGGCTGCCGCGTCGCCGTCTGCGAGCAGATGGAGTCTCCGGCCGAAGCGAAGAAGCGCGGCTCGAAGTCGATCGTGCAGCGCGGCGTGGTCCGTATCGTGACGCCGGGGACATTGACCGAGGATGCGCTCCTGCCGGCGAGGCAGGGGCAGGCGCTTGCTGCGATTGCCTTTTCCGGAGCAGGGGACGCGGCGATTGCAGTTTGCGATGTCTCGACCGGCGCATTCGATCTTGCTGCGATCCCCGCCGCCCGTCTCGGGGAGGCACTCCTTGCCTGGCCGCTCAGCGAACTCGTCGTGGCGCAGGAAGATGCTGACCGGCCCGCCGTACAAGAAGCACGCGGTTTCCTCAGTGCGCCGGTGACCGAGCGACCGGGGCGCGCCGCATCGGCAAAAGCGGGCGAAGCGCTCCTGAAAGACGTGTTCGGCATCGCTGCGCTTGATTCACTTGGTGAGTTTTCCCGCGTCGAACTCGCCGCTGCCGGACTGCTGCTTGATTATGTACGCCTCACCCAGGCGGGCGCGCCTATCCGATTGCGGGCGCCGAGGCGACCTGAAGCAGGTGGCCTTCTTCTGATTGATCCTGCGACGCGCGCCAGCCTTGAAATCGATCGCAGCATCAGCGGAGGCCGGGATGGTACTTTGCTGGCTGTGATCGACCGCACCGTGACTGCGCCGGGCGCCCGGCTCCTCGGCGCGCGGCTGGGTCGGCCCTCGCGCAGCATAGCCGAGATTACCTCCAGGTATGATGCCGTCTCTTACCTGCTGGCAGATATGCGTCTGCTGGAAGATGTCCGCCTGCAGCTCAAGACTGCGCCAGATCTTGAGCGCGCGTGCATGCGCCTTAATCTCGGCAGGGGTGGTCCGCGCGACCTTCTGGCGCTGTCGAAGGCGGTGCTTTCCGGCGCCGAAGCGTCCGGGGTTCTGGGCACCAACCTGCCGCCGCGCCTTGCCGATGTTGCCAGAACGCTCGGCCTCTCCGATACGCCGTCGGTTAGGGCGTTGGCGGAAGATATTGCGCGCGCTATCAGTGATGCGCCGCCGATGCTCGCCCGGGATGGCGGGTTTGTGGCCGAAGGCTGGGACGCGTCGCTCGATGAGGTCCGTTCCCTGAGGGACGGCAGCCGCCGCGTGATTGCGGAGCTGCAGGCTAAGTATGCTGACCAGACGGGTATTGCTGCGCTCAAGGTCAAGTTCAACAACGTGCTGGGCTATTTCATCGAGGTGCCCGCTGCGAAAGCTGACCCGATGATGCGGGCGCCGCTGTCTTCGGACTTCATCCATCGCCAGACCATGGCCGGCGCGGTACGTTTCTCTACTCATGAACTCGCAGATATCGCCGGGCGGATCAGCCGTGCGGATGATGAGGCCAAGGCCCGCGAGATTGCCATCTTTGAAGCGCTCTGTTCCCGGACGGAAGAGTTGGCCGGCCCGCTTGCTATCGTAGCGGCAGCGCTGGCTGAACTTGATGTGGCCGCGAGCAATGCTGTTTGGGCTGATGAATCGGGAGCCGTGCGTCCGGAACTCGATGCGCGTCCGGTTTTCGAGGCTAAGGGGCTGCGCCACCCGGTCGTCGAGGCGGCGCTTCGGAGGGATGGCAAGGGCTTTACCGCAAACGATCTAGTGCTGGACGCCGACGGTCAATCTGCGCCGCGATTCCTGCTGGTTACCGGACCGAACATGGCCGGTAAATCGACCTATCTGCGCCAATCGGCGCTTGCGGTCATTCTGGCGCAATCTGGCGCATTCGTACCAGCTTCGTCATTCCGGCTCGGCCTTGCTGACCGGGTATTCTCCCGCGTCGGCGCGTCCGATGATCTGGCGCGCGGGCGGTCGACCTTTATGGTCGAAATGGTGGAAACCGCCGCAATCCTCAATCAGGCGACGCCTGAAAGCTTTGTGATTCTGGATGAAGTTGGCCGCGGCACGGCAACCTGGGATGGTCTGGCAATCGCCTGGGCGGCTGCCGAACATCTTCACGACACGAACAAGTGCCGCGCCATCTTTGCGACACACTATCATGAGCTGACTGATCTTGCGGGCCGTTTGTCGGCAGCGTCCAACGCATCGCTCAAGGCGCGGGAATGGAAGCAGGATCTGATCTTCCTGCATGAAGTTCAACCCGGCCCTGCAGACAGGTCTTACGGGGTGCAGGTCGCCAAGCTCGCGGGCCTCCCACGCTCAGCCGTTTCCCGCGCGGGCCAGATCCTGAAGAAGCTGGAGGCGGGGCCCTCTGCTTCAGAGAATTTGCCCCTGTTTGCCATGGTTGCAGAAGATCCGGCCCCGGAAATTTCGCAGGAAAGTTCTGCGCTTGCGGAGGCCGTTGCCGCGGCGGACCCGGACAATCTGACACCACGCGAGGCGTTGGACCTGGTCTACCGCCTGAAAGATATCGCGCGCAGCAGCTAGGCGCCGACCTTTACAGGTGGTTCGAACTTCGCCGATTTGGTGATCATCTCGTCCGGCGCGGCCAGCATCGCTTTATACATTGGCTCGGGATAAGCTTGATGTGGCTTTGCCGGGTCGAAGGGTGGCTGGGCAACCTTGCCGCCTTCGCCAGCATAGGGATCGGGACTTTTGTAGCGTGCCAAATCCGCGTCGGAAATTCCAAGGCGCGCAATCACGGCAGGATCGATCCAGGCTTCCGGATTGATGGCTTCATCCGAACATGCCACTTCGAGGGTCAGCTGGTCGGGGCCCGCAAAATAGATGGATTGGCACATTGCATGATCCAGGGGCCCAATGACGTTCACGCCTTTCTTGCGGATGCGGTCCCGAATGGCGAGCAGCTCGTCGGTTGTATCCACCCGGAAGGCAAGATGCTGCATTGTTCCGGGGGCAGAGGGAGCCGCGCCCGTGCCTGCATGGGTGATGCCCAGCTGGATCGGGATGTCCTTCACCTGCGGCAGCTCCACCACTGAAAAGTAGGAATGATCGTCCATGTGCAGGAAAGCGTGAACACCGCCGGGCACGCCGTGCATGTCGAAGATTGCCGACAGCTTGCAGCCAAGAACATCCGAAAAGAAAGCAATATGCTCGCGAATGTCTGCCGCCATGATGGCGATGTGATGGATGCCGTTCACCTTGATCATGACTTTGTCTCCCCTGGCGCTTTGGCCTTGACCTTGCGGCGCCGTTGCCCCGGCGCTCCGAACGTATAATGTGCCTCAACTTCAATCGGGGCAAGGAGGAAGGCGCCGATGTCAAACCAGCACAGACTGGTCCGCGAGCCTTATGTGGTTCTGCACTCGGAAACATCCGGCTTTAAGGATGTTTACGGTGGGGCAGGAGAGAGGGTTGTCGTCGAGTGCATGCGTATCTTCCGTGCGGGAACCAGCGCGCGCAGCGTTGTCATTTTTTCCCATCCGATCGGCGGCGGTTCTTTTCTGCCGCTTGTGGCTGCGCTCGCTCATGCTGGCCATCATGTGATCTATTGCAACACGCGATATCGTGGAAACGACACAGCGCTGATCATGGAGAAATGCGTTGCTGACCTGGGGGCATGCGTGGCGCATGCGCGCACGAAACTCGGATATGAACGTGTTATTCTCGGCGGCTGGTCTGGTGGTGGTTCGCTTTCGCTTTTTTATCAGGATCAGGCAGAGAAGACGACGTTGACGGAGACGCCAGCAGGCGATCCATACGATCTCACCAAGAAGGACCTACCGCCCGCGGATGGGATCATGCTGCTCGCGGCGCATGTCAGCCGGGCGGTGACGCTGACCGAATGGATGGATCCCTCCATCACTGACGAAACACGGCCATTCGATCGTGATCCGGCCTTGAACATCTACGATCCGTCCTGCCCCGACCAGCCGCCCTATACGCAGGCATTCGTCGCAAAGTTTCGTGCCGCCCAGCTGGACCGGAACCGGCGGATCACTGCCTGGGTTCGGGAGACGCTGGAAGATTTCCGCCGTAAGGGCGACCATAACATGGAGCGCGCTTTCACCGTTCACGGCACGATGGCGAATGTCTGCTGGACTGATCCGACGCAGGAGCCTTCAGACCGGCGACCCTATACCTGTTATCTGGGGGAGCCACGTATCGCCAATGACGGCCCTGTGGGCCTTGCCCGTTTCACCACGCTCCGGTCCTGGCTCTCGCAATGGGGCTTCGACACCACCAACGCGGACGGCCTCGGCAATGCGGGCCGGATTTCCTGCCCGGTGCTGGTGCTCAACAACACGGCCGATCTGGCCTGCACACCCAGCCATGCCCAACGCCTGTTTGATGCCGTCAGCCACGACCGGAAGGTCTACAAGGATATCAAGGGCGCGGACCATTACTACATCGAACGCCCCGAGCTTCTGCCCGAGGCGGTGAAAGTGTGTAGCGATTGGATGGAAGGCGAGAGCCTCGCCGGCTGACGCGGTGCTGCGTCAGTTCGGCAGGCGAACGATGTCGTCTTCGTCAGAAGCCGGGGTCTTGGGCTGATCGCCCGGCGCAGTCAGGAGCGAAGAGGCATCATCCTCCTCAAGCTCGATGCCCAGATCAGGCCCGGACCCGAAATTGCCACCAGCGAGCCCGCCGGAGCCAAGGACGATCCCGCTATCACTGCTGCCGCTGAGCCCGCCTGAACCCAGAAGGCGGCCGGAGCTCGAAGCCTGGCTGCCGCCGATATTCAGGTTGAGCGTGCCGCCCAGTTCAGTCTCGGACGTAGCGGTCGATGTGTCGACGGGAAGCGGCTCGCTGCCGGTGGGGGCAGGGGCGGCTTCCGCATTCGATTTCACGGCATCGGAACATGCAACACCGGTTGCGGCGATGGTGAGGAAGAGGAGGGCGGTCAGCGGTTTCATAAGCATTCCCCAAGAATGGATCAGGCGTCAGGCGCCAGCAAGCTTTGCCTGCACAACGTCCCAGAATTTGGCAGCAGCATCAATGCCGGAGAGGCGTTTCAGGGCCTGAAGTCCCGTCGGCGATGTCACATTCACCTCTGTCAGGCGCCCGCCGATCACATCGATGCCGGTAAGGGTCAGGCCGCGGCGGCGCAGCTCCGGTCCGATCGCCTCGCAGATTCTCAGGTCTGCCGGAGACAGCTCAGTGGCTTCCGCCGTTCCGCCAACAACAAGATTGGACCGCACCTGGCCGGATTTCGGTTTGCGATTGATGGCGCCAGCCGGCTCGCCATCGATCAAGATGATGCGCTTGTCGCCTTCAGACACGGCAGGCAGGAAGGCCTGCACCATCACCGGCTCAGGCGATTTTGACAGGAACAGTTCCAACAGGGAGTCGAGATTGGGATCTTCATACGTCAGGCGGAATACTCCGGCGCCGCCATGCCCGTAGAGCGGCTTGACGATGATGTCTCTGTACTCGTCGCGAAACGCATCGATCACTGCCTTGTCCCGCGTCACCTGCGTCGGCGGCATCAGATCGTGATACATGAGCGGAAAAATTTTCTCCGGGCTTGAGCGGACACCTGCCGGGTCGTTGACCACAAGCGTCTGTCCGGAGATGGCCTCCAGAAGGTGGCAGGCCGTGATGTAGGCAAGGTCGAATGGCGGGTCCTGCCGCATCAGGACGACATCTACATCGCTCGCAAGATCAAGGCGGACATATTCGCCAAAGATACCGGGGGTTTCGCGCACCCGCTGCACCTTTGCCGGACGCGCCCAGGCCGTGATGCGGCCTTTGCCCGACATCGACAAATCCGCCGGGCCATAGACAAATATCTCGGCGCCGCGCGCCTGTGCGATCTCGGCCAGGGCGAATGTGGTGTCCCCGTCGATGTTCACCCGCTCCAGCGGGTCCATCTGGATGGCAATACGAAGCGTCACGCGGTCTTTCCTTCCGGCTTTGCCGGAAGGTCAGTGGAGGGGGACCGGCCCCGCCCGCTTCCGGCTCAATAACTTACGCCGCGAAGTTCGGGCAGCGCTTCGCTTTCATATGCGCTGCCTGGCTGCGGTTGATAAGAGGGGGCAGGCGGCATCTGCGTCGTTGGCGCTGCAGGACGCTGCACTTCTTCAACGACGCGAACATAGGAGACCACCTGTTTCACGCCGCCAACAAGGCTCGCTTCCTCGGCGGCCTTGCGCAGTTCTTCGGACGTGCGAGCAACGCCCATCAGGTAGACGACCCCGTCATAGGTCTCGACATTGTAGTTCACGCTTTTCACCTTGCTGGAGCCGATCAGGCGCGCGCGTACCCGGCCCGAGATCACCTCGTCCGAGACGTTGGCAAAGAAACCGCCCGGCTGTTCGATCTTCAGCTCATTGGCGACATCCTGGGTGTAGGCCGAGCGCCAAGCGAAACCTTCGGCAAGGGTGCGATCCTCGGCCCCGTAGACCCGGCCGGTGAGCAGGACGAGGCCACCGGCGACTTCCACATCCACTTCGCTGAAACGCGCGGTGCTTTCGGTCAGCAGCCAGGTCTTGATCTGGTTTGAGGCAGCGGTGTCGTCCAGAGATTGGCCGATCGTCTGGTCCTTGCTGGCGGCGAGCCCGACGGCGCCTGCCGTTCCAATCGCGGCCACCGCGCAATTGCTAAGCGGCAGGAGAGCAATCAGAGGGAGAAGCAAGAGAGGGGCACGCATCATACAGATCCTGACTTTGGGAAGGCGGGGAACCTATTACATCGCTGCAAGATACGGCGATTTTCTGGCAACTTACATTTAAATCCCTGTATCCTGTCTGAACGTGGCCGTGCGGTTAACCGGCTGCATCTTGCCCGGTCAGCAGGTGGATAAAGGCTTTTTGCTGGTTGAAATCGCCCATACATGGTAGTTTCAACGACCAACCAAATAAGGAGCCCTTGCCCTGTCATCCGCCACCTCACGGGTCCAACCCCCGAAAAACGCCACGCTCGACGAGATCAGGTCGATTGCTGACGCGCTCTCCAAACTCCTCGAAGACGACAAGGCCGAGGATCTGATCGTTGTGGAACTGCAGGGCAAATCGTCCCTTGCTGACTTCATGATCATCGCATCCGGGCGCTCCGGCCGCCACGTTGCGGCGCTCGCAGACCATGTCGCACAAGAAGTGAAGAAGTTGACCGGGCGTACGCCGAGCGTCGAAGGCATGCCCAATGCTGATTGGGTGCTGATCGATACAGGCGATGTGATTGTTCACCTGTTCCGCCCCGAAGTGCGTGAATTCTACAATCTCGAGAAGATCTGGGCGTCCGACAAATCGGCCCATCGCTCCAACGCGACCTGAGGCATGCGCCTCCAGATTCTCGGCGTCGGCCGCCTTAAGGACGGGCCGGAACGCGATCTCACCGATGATTATCTGCGACGCGCAGGCGCCATGGCGCGCGGTCTGGGGTTCAAGGGACCAGACGAGGCGGAAGTTGCCAGTGGCGGCGGCATGGATGCTGAGGGCGCGCGGCTGCTTGCGCGGATCCCGGACGGCGCCCGCATCATTCGCCTGGACGAGGGCGGCGAGAACCTGACCTCTGGGGCATTCGCGTCGCGCCTTTCTCGCCTGCGCGATGATGGCTTGCGCGACACCTGTTTCCTGATTGGTGGGGCTGAAGGATATTCGCAGGAGGTGCGCGCTGCGGCGCCCCAAACGTTGGCCTTCGGCGTGCAGACCTGGCCCCACAGGCTGGTGCGCGCGATGCTCGCCGAGCAGATTTACCGCGCGATGACAATCCTTGCCGGAACGCCCTATCACAAGGCATGAGCCTCATTCTCCCCGCGGCGCCGGTTGCAACTGCGCCCACGGCAGTTCTAATGGCGACGGCTGGAACTGGGGCAGCAATAGCAGGGACGAGGCGGCATGCCGGGCAGGGACTTCTGGAAAATCTATGGGCCGTTGATCGTGGTCGCGCTCATCGGTTTCGTATGGGCTTTGTCGGCAATGGACCCGGCGCCTCCCGGAAAGATCAAATTTGCCGCTGGCGCGCCAGGCGGCGCGTATCATGCCTATGCGGAGCGCTATCAGCGGCTGCTCGAAGATCAGGGCATTGAAGTCGAACTCGTCGACACGGCCGGCTCCATCGATAATCTGCGCTTGCTGGAAGAGGGGGTGGCCGATGTGGCCATCGTTCAGGGCGGCCTCGCCCGCTCAGAAGACGCAGAAATCCTCCGCTCTGCCGGCGGTATCTTTGAGGAGCCCTTCTGGATATTCGTCCGGGCCGATTATCCTGCGCAGAGCTTTTCAGACCTTCGGGGCGCGCGTCTTTCCATTGGCGCCGAAGGCTCGGGCACCCGCGCGCTGGCGCTCTCGATCCAGCAGCAATATGGCGGCGCCTGGCCGGAGGCGGCTCGCCAGAAGCTTGGCAGCACGGATTCCCAGGCAGCCCTGTTTGCCGGGGAGATTGACGCAGCCGCTTTCGCGGCGGCGGCAGATGCGCCCTACATTCAGGCGCTGATGCGTTCGAATGAAGTTCGCCTGCTGTCATTCGAGCGGGCCGAGGCGCTTGCCCGGCGGGAAGAGGCACTATCCTCGGTAACGCTGATCCGCGGCGTGATTGATGTTGGCGCCGACATTCCGGCTGAGGATGTGCCACTGGTGGCCGCGATCGCTCAGCTGACCGTACGCAAGGATGTCCATCCGGCGATTGAGGCCCTGCTGCTGGATTCGGCCGTGCTGGTTCATTCCGAGCCGAGCGTGTTCACCGAGGGCGGCGAGTTTCCGAACATGGTCAATGTCGACCTGCCGGTCAGCAAGCAGGTTGCCCGTTATTATCAGGATGGGCCTTCCTTCCTGAGGCGCTACTTTCCGTTCAGCGTCGCAAACTTTCTGGACCGGGCCTGGGTGCTCGCAATCCCGCTGCTGACGCTCGCTATTCCGCTCGTGCGGGCCGCCCCGCCGATCTATCGCTGGCGCGTCCGCCGGAAGATATACGTCTGGTATGAAGACCTGCGGGAGCTGGAAGAGAAGGGCAGGGCGCTTGCGCCCGGCGAGGCGCGCTCCGGCGTGCTCCGGTCACTGGAAAAGCTGCAAGTGGAGGTCGGCAAGCTGGAAGTGCCGCTGTCTTACAATGAAGACCTCTACCAGCTGCGCAGCCATATCGAGTTCGTGAAGCGACTGCTCAGCTCGACCGAGCCGGTAACCGATATCGCCCTCTAGGCCGCGAGGCCCGCAGCTTTTACCTCGGGCAGGAATGTCCTGGAAACAGGCGCTTCCTTGCCGGAGGCGAGAACGAGGCTCAGCTTGCCGCCCTGTTTGCGCGTGTCGGTAACGGCGCCCTTTGCCACCCACCAGGACCGGTGAACCTGAAGCCCGTCTGCGCCGGCAAGCTCCCGCATCGCATCGGCCAGCCGCATCAGGATCAGCTCCTCGCCATGGCTGGTATGGACCCTGAGGTAATGATCTTCGGAGGAAACCGCGTAGAGCTTCGCCGTCCGGTATTTCACTGGCAGCCGTGACAGGAACGTCTCCTCCGGGCTGGCGCCCGGCACGGGTTCGGAGACCGGGGCGAGAACCGTGCGCTCTATCATGAAACCGACCGCAGTCATGGCGGCGGCGATCACCCAGACCAGGCCGAACAGATGTGGTAGCTGACCGGCGGAGAATAGGCGTCCTGATACCATGTATTCGAGCAGGATGATCAGCGCCGTAACCGTGAGCGCCGAGGTCACCGAGACCACCGCGAGCAAGATCGGCAGGGGCAGGCGGGCGCCGCTGCGCTCCAGGGTGATCCGGGTCATCTCTGCGGTGTAGCTGCCGGCGATGACGAGGCCGGTCCAGAATAGGTACGCCGCCCAGAGGGGCAGGTTGCCGGACCCGTTATAGGGGCGAATTACTGTCAGGAATCCGCCGATCAGGGCGTAGATCCCGATTTCCCGGCCGCGCCGTGCCCATTCAGCTGCGTTTCGCAAACGAAAAACCCCTCGCATTTCGCGCTTCGTGAGCCGTTCTGGCTGCATTTCGCGAAGGATTCCAGACCGGACACGCACTCTGCGTGGCGAGCTTTCTGAGGCTCGGCAAATTGGGGGCATCAGAGCCGGCCGGGCGAGGCCGGATGCCCGAACAGGAGCCCTCCCATGAACACCGCAACGACCGACACCCTGCCAGCCGCCCCGAACCGTGAAGGCCTGTTCAAGCGCCTGCGGACCCGGCATGGCAACAAGCTGACAATTGCTGCGGCCATTACAGGATACGTGGTTCTCAGCCACATCATCCTGCGGGAAAGGGGTGATGTTCGGTTCCGCGTGGATTTCACGCCGCTGCTGGAATCGCCACTAATCCTGCAGACCCATGTGGCCGGCGCCATCATCACCTTTGTGATCGGCTGCATCCTGCTGGCGGGCGTGAAGGGACGCACCATGCACCGCACGCTCGGCTATGTCTGGGTGGTGACGATGGCGGTGACGGCGATCAGCTCATTCTTCCTGAAGACCATCAATCCCGGCAGCTTCAGCTTTATTCATGCTCTGTCGGCCTGGACTGTTATCATGCTGCCGATAGGCGTAGCCGCAGCCCGTCGGAAGAAGATTGCAGTGCATCGGAAGCATATGACGGAGATGTTCATCGGCGCGATGCTGGTGGCCGGATTGTTCACCTTCCTGCCGGGTCGGTTGATGTGGCACCTGTTCTTCACGGTATGAGCGAAGCGGGGCATATACCTGTCATGAAGTGTCGTTAGGGTGTCATTCTGTGTCAAAAGGAGGACGGAATGGGACAGTTCGGGGCGTTTGGGGTTATTTCTGGTGCCATTCTCATTCTGGCGGCCTGTCAGACGCCGACTCCGGCGCCGGACCCTGAGGCAGAACATCCTGCTGGTCAGGTCGCCGTGCTCCCCACTGAACTGCTCTCGCCCCCGAGCGCGGAAGCGGCCCTCGAACTCTATTACCGCACCCTCCCGGAAGACTTTTTTCCGCGCGCGCCCAGGGGCGTGTCGCTGCCAGGGCAGGGGGACATCCTGACCCGCATCCTCGTCGGCTCTTGCCTTGATGAAGAACGCCCCGAAAGCCGGGTCATGCAGACCATCGCCGGAGAACAAGCCGACCTCTTCCTGATGATCGGCGACAATGTGTATGGCGACATGAACGGGAAGGGCTATATCAGCAATCAGGCGACGCTGGACGAGCTGCGCGAGAGTTTTTCAGATCTTGCCGCCCGCGCTGACTTTCAGGCCGTGCGCGCCCGGCTGCCGATGATGGTAGCGTGGGACGACCATGATTACGGCGCCAATGATGCGGGCCGCGAATTTCCGTTCCGCCGGCTGGCAGAGCGTATCCATGAACGCTTCTGGGGCCTCGAGAACGAGGATGTCGGCGCCTGGCCGGGTACTTATTACGCCCGCACCTTCGGGCCGGAGGGGCAGCGGGTTCAGGTGATCATGCTGGACACGCGATTCTTCCGCTCACCCCTTACGCCGACCGATGAATGGGGCAAGAAAGGTAAGGAGCGGTACGTTCCGTCTAGTTCCGAGGGGCAGGACATGCTGGGCAATGACCAGTGGACCTGGCTTGAAAACCAGCTGCAGCAGCCAGCCGACCTGCGGTTGGTCGTTTCTTCCATCCAGATCCTGCCGACCGATGGCCATGGCTTCGAAGCCTGGTCCCGTCTGCCGGCAGAGCAGGAGCGTCTGTATGGGCTGATTTCTGAGACCGAGGCGGAGGGTGTGGTCTTCGTATCCGGCGACAGGCACACGGCTTTTCTCTACCAAAGCGACACGGCGCTACCCTATCCGGTGTCGGAAATCACCGCGTCCTCTATCAACGTCTCTTTCGCGCAGACAAACGCGGAGATCGATAGCGCCCAGCTTGGCGAAGGCTACGCGCCGGACAATTTTGGGGCCATCGAGATTGACTGGGAAAACGGAACGGTTCGTCTTGCCATCAAGGGTGACACCGGCGAAACGGTGAATGAGACGGTTGTGCCTTTCCGGACGCCGGCTGCCAACTAACCCTGACTGACGCGGCCCGGCGGGGCCGGCCCGGACGAGGCCATGACCGATACACGCTCTGTTCTTGCGCTGATCCTGTCGGTGATGATCCTGCAACTGGCAGGGGGGCTGACCGGCATCCTGACACCGCTCGGGCTCGAACGGCTGGGCGTCGACGCTTCGTTGATCGGCTTCGTGGCGGCGATGAATGCAGCCGGGTTCATGCTGGGCGCATGGACGGCGCCCCGGGCGCTGGCACTGGCGGGGAACATTCGCCTGTTTGCGGCCGGGGCAGGGGTGAGCGCGGCGGGCATCCTGTCACTGTCGCTTATTCAGGAGCCGCCCTTCTGGGCGCTGATCCGCGTTCTGCAGGGAATCAGCTTCGCCTACATGTTCACCAGCATCGAAAGCTGGCTGGGGGAGGCGGTTCCGGCGCGCACTCGCGGAAATGTGATGGGTGTCTATCACACCGCTTCCAAGCTCTCGCTGATTGTTGGCCCGTTCTTCCTGGCGGGGCTCTCTCCGCTCGACAGCCGGTCTTATGTCTGGGCCGGGATATTCCTTGCGCTGGCGCTGGTGCCGACCTGCCTGACGACGCTTAAGGAGCCTCCGCCACCCGACCGCAAATCGATGCCGCTGAGCCAGCTCTTCGATATTGCGCCTGCGGCGGTGGTCGGGGTGATCGGGGCGGGCCTTGTGAATACCGGCACTTTGGCGCTGTTGCCGGTGTATTTCGAGAAGTTCGACCTGGCGGGCGGCGGCACGGCAGCGGCCGCGATTGCCGTTGCCATAGCCTGGCTTGGTGGGCTGATTGTGCAATGGCCGGCGGGCCGGGTGTCTGACGCGATCGACCGGCGCCTGGTGATCGCCGGGTTGACCAGCGTGGCGGGCGCGGCGGCGATCCTGATCGCCGTGTTCGGGCAGGTGATGCCGGAAGCCGGCGTGCTGGCGCTGATCGGTCTCTGGGGCGCAGGGGCGCTCTGTTTCTATGGCGTCTGTGTGTCGCACGCCATCGACCGGACCCCGCCCGGACAGGTTCCACAGGTTATGTCCGGACTTTTATTCGTGTGGGCTGCCGGCTCGATCGCCGGGCCGCTGATCTCTGGCCTCGCGATGCGTCTGGCCGGGGCGCTCGGCCTCTTCGGATTCGCAGGTATCGTGCTTGGACTGCTGGCCGCCTACATGATCGTGCGGGTGCGCCAGCGGGCGCCGGCCGAGCCTCTGACGGCGGGTGAACGTGGCCCGATCCTGCCAAGCCCGCTGGCCAGCGCTGAAATCGTGCCCCGTGACCCCACGGAAGGCGAAGAAAGCTAAGTCCGGCAACCGGTACTCAGCCTGTTGCAGCCTCTCTTCAGGCGTGTATATAGCCCCCCTGTCAAAGAGGAACGGAAACGGTAACCAGCAGGGATGCTGGCGGGCCGTGAGGCCGGACAGGGAAACCACTCCATGAACATCCATGAATATCAGGCCAAGGCGCTGCTCAAATCCTTCGGGGCGCCTGTGGCAGAAGGCGTGCCTGTGCTTTCGCTCGCCGATGTGCAGAAGGCAGTCGATACACTTCCCGGCCCGCTCTGGGTCGTGAAAAGCCAGATCCACGCAGGTGGCCGCGGCAAAGGCAAATTCATCGAGCCGGAAGCCGGCGAGAAGGGGGGCGTTCGCCTCGCCTTCAACAAGGACGACGTGAAAAAATTCGCTGAGCAGATGCTCGGCAAGCACCTCGTCACCGCGCAGACCGCTGCTTCGGGCAAGCAGGTCAACCGCCTCTACATCGAAGATGGCGCCGACATCGAGAAAGAACTCTACCTCTCGATCCTCGTCGACCGCGCGACTTCGAAAGTTTCCTTCGTCGTTTCGACCGAAGGCGGCATGGACATCGAGGAAGTTGCCCACGCAACGCCCGAGAAGATCCTGACCCTCGGCATCGAGCCGCTGACCGGCGTGACGGCAGACGACTCCGCCAAGATCAACGACGCCCTGAAGCTGACCGGTACGGCAGCCGAAGACGGCCTGAAACTCTGGCCGATCCTCTACAAGGCGTTCACCGAGAAAGACATGTCGATGCTGGAGGTGAACCCCCTCATCGTCATGAAGGACGGCCATCTGCGCGTTCTCGACGCGAAGGTCTCCTTCGACGGCAACGCGCTGTTCCGCCACCCCGACATCCAGGCCCTGAAGGACGAAACCGAACAGGACGCCAAGGAACTCGAAGCGGCTGAGTGGGACCTTGCCTACATCGCCCTCGATGGCACCATCGGCTGCATGGTCAACGGCGCAGGCCTGGCCATGGCGACGATGGACATCATCAAGCTGTATGGCGAAGAGCCAGCCAACTTCTGCGATGTCGGCGGCGGCGCCGGCAAGGAGAAGGTGGCAGCGGCCTTCAAGATCATCATGAAGGACCCCAACGTGAAGGGCATCCTCGTGAACATCTTCGGCGGCATCATGAAATGTGACGTCATCGCCGAAGGCGTGATCGCCGCCGTGAAAGAGACCAACCTGGCGGTTCCGCTGGTGGTTCGCCTCGAAGGCACCAACGTTGACCTCGGCAAGAAGATCATCCGCGAGAGCGGCCTGAACGTGATCCCGGCCGACGATCTCGATGATGCAGCCCAGAAAATTGTCAAAGCGGTGCGGGGTTAAGTTCCATGTCCATTCTGATCGACAAGAACACGAAAGTCCTGACGCAGGGCATGACCGGTAACACCGGCTCGTTCCACACCAACCAGGCGCTGGCCTATTTCGGCACCCAGATGGTGGGCGGCATTCACCCGAAGAAGGGTGGCGAGATGTGGAAGGCCGATAACGGCCAGGAACTGCCGATCTTCGCCTCCGTCGCCGAAGGCAAGGAAAAGACCGGCGCCACCGCGTCTGTTGTCTATGTTCCGCCGGCTGGCGCAGCTGCTGCCATCGAGGAAGCCATCGACGCAGAGATCCCGCTGATCGTCTGCATCACCGAAGGCGTGCCTGTGATGGACATGGTCCGCGTCAAGGCGAAGCTGGAAAAGTCCAAGTCGCGCCTCATCGGCCCGAACTGCCCCGGCATCATCACGGCCAATGAGTGCAAGATCGGCATCATGCCGGGCTCCATCTTCAAGAAGGGCTCGGTCGGTATCGTGTCGCGCTCGGGCACGCTGACCTATGAAGCCGTGTTCCAGACCACGAACGCAGGCCTTGGCCAGACCACGGCTGTCGGCATCGGCGGCGACCCGGTGAAGGGTACCGAGTTCATCGACATGCTGGAAATGTTCCTGGCTGACGACGAAACCCAATCGATCATCATGATCGGCGAAATCGGCGGCTCTGCGGAAGAAGAGGCTGCCCAGTTCCTGATCGACGAGGCCAAGAAGGGCCGCAAGAAGCCGATGGCGGGCTTCATCGCGGGCCGCACGGCGCCTCCGGGCCGTACGATGGGCCATGCCGGCGCTATCGTTTCCGGTGGCAAGGGCGATGCCGAATCCAAGATCGCGGCGATGGAAGCGGCGGGTATCCGCGTCAGCCCCAGCCCGGCGCGCCTGGGTACGACACTTGTCGAGGTGCTAAAGGGTTAGAAAGACCTTATAGTGTTATAGATTCGTGACGCCCGCTCCCGGCGTATATCCTGGGGCGGGCGTTGCAACATATCCTGCTTCACGTAGGGGCAGGGGGTTTAGTCCGTCCCTATATTAGTCGCCGGGGGCGGCAGCTCTGGAAGGATGGACATTCAATGGCAGACGATGGCAGCCCGGTGAACGGCCCGCGCAGCAGCGGGAATGCGGCAATGCTGGAAACTGCGTTTCTTTACGGCGGCTCCGCCCAATGGCTGGAGCAGATGCAGGCGGCCTATGCCAAGGACCCGTCCTCCGTGCCGGAAAGCTGGCGCGCCTTTTTCGCCGAGCTCGGCGATGAAGCGGCGAGCGCCACCAAGAATGCGGACGGCGCAAGCTGGAAGCGCAAGGGCTGGCCTCTGCCGCCCAAGAATGAGCAGATCGCCGCCTTTGATGGCAACTGGGCGCTGCTCGAACCCAAGATCGAGAAGAAGATCAAGGCCGGCGCCCCCGCAATGGGTGGCGAAGACCTCAGCCGCGCGGTCACCGATTCGATCCGCGCGCTGATGATGATCCGCGCCTACCGCATCCGCGGCCACCTGGCAGCCCAGCTCGACCCGCTCGGCCTTTCGAGCTTTGGCGACCAGCCCGAACTTGACCCGGCCAGCTACGGCTTCGGCCCGGCAGACATGGACCGCAGCATCTATATCGACGGCTATCTGGGCCTCGAACGCGCAACGCCGCATCAGATGCTGGACATCCTGCGCCGGACCTATTGCTCGACGCTCGGCATCGAGTTCATGCACATCTCCGACCCGGCAGAGAAAGCCTGGCTGCAGGAGCGGATGGAAGGCCCCGACAAGGGCGTTGCCTTCACCCGCGAGGGCAAGCTGGCGATCCTCCGTAAGCTGATCGAAGCGGAAAGCTTCGAACGCTTCCTGCACAAGCGTTATCCGGGCACGAAGCGTTTCGGCCTGGATGGCGGCGAGGCGGCCGTGCCGGCGCTGGAGCAGATCATCAAGCGCGGCGGCGCCCTCGGCGTGAACGAGATCGTCGTTGGCATGCCCCACCGGGGCCGCCTGAACATGCTCGCCGCCGTGATGGGCAAGGGCTATGAGAAGATCTTCCACGAATTCCAGGGCGGCTCGACGCAGGGCGCCGGCGAATTCGGCTCGGGCGATGTGAAATACCACCTTGGCGCCTCATCCGACCGTGAGTTCGACGGCAATGTCGTCCACCTCACCATGAACGCCAACCCGTCCCACCTTGAAGCGGTCAACCCGGTCGTGCTCGGCCGGACGCGCGCCAAGCAGTTCATGGAAGCCCGCGAGACCGGCAACCTGGACCGCGGCCACAAGCTGCCCCTGCTGCTGCACGGGGATGCGGCCTTCGCAGGGCAGGGCGTCGTGGCCGAGTGCTTCGCGCTGTCGGGCCTGCAAGGCTACCGCACCGGCGGTACGATCCACTTCATCATCAACAACCAGATCGGCTTCACCACGAGCCCGATGTATTCGCGCTCTTCGCCCTATCCTTCGGATGTGGCGCTGATGGTGCAGGCGCCGATCTTCCACATAAACGGCGACGATCCGGAAGCTGTGGTCTACGCCGCGAAAGTGGCGACCGAATACCGGCAGAAGTTTGCGAAAGATGTCGTCATCGACATGTTCTGCTACCGCCGCTTCGGCCACAACGAGGGCGACGACCCGACGATGACGCAACCGGTCATGTACCGCGTCATCAAGGATCGTCCGTCCACGCGTGAACTCTATGCCCAGCGCCTCGTTTCCGAGGGCCTGCTGACGGCAGAGGAAGTCGACACGCAGGTGAAGGAGTTCGAGGACTTCCTCGACCGCGCCTTCGAAGCGGGCAAGACGCTGAAGACCAACAAGGCCGACTGGCTGGAAGGCCAATGGTCTGGCTTTGGCCTGCCGCTCGACGATGATCGCCGGGGCAAGACCGGCGTGTCCAAGGCACGCCTGAAGGAACTTGGCGACGCAATCACCAAGATCCCGGATAGCCTTGATGCGCACAAGACCGTGGAGCGCGTGATCACGCGCCGCCGCGAAAGCTACGAGACCGGCAAGGACATCGATTGGGGCGGCGCAGAACACCTGGCCTTCGCCAGCCTGCTCGATGAAGGCTTCCCGGTTCGCCTCTCCGGCCAGGACTGCGGCCGCGGCACGTTCGTGCAGCGCCACAGCCACCTCGTCGATCAGACGACCGGTGACCGCTATACCGGCCTCAACAATATTCGCGACGGCCAGGCGCCGTATGAAGTGATCGACTCGCTCCTCTCCGAGGAAGCAGTGCTGGGTTACGAATACGGATATTCGCTGACCGATCCCAACACGCTGACCTGCTGGGAAGCTCAGTTCGGGGACTTCGCCAACGGCGCGCAAGTGTTTTTCGACCAGTTCATCTCGTCGGCAGAGCGCAAATGGCTGCGGATGTCGGGCCTCGTTGTCCTTCTGCCGCACGGCTATGAAGGTCAGGGTCCGGAACACTCTTCGGCCCGCCTTGAGCGCTTCCTGCAGATGTGTGCGGAAGACAACATGCAGGTGTGCAACCTGACGACCCCGGCGAACTATTTCCACGTCCTGCGCCGTCAGATCCACCGCGAGTTCCGCAAGCCGCTGATCATCATGACGCCCAAGTCGTTGCTGCGTCACAAGCTGGCGACCTCGGTGCTGGACGACCTGAACACGAAATCGACCTTCCACCGTATCCTCTGGGATGACGCGGAAACGCCGGGCCGGGAAGGCAAGGTGAAACTGGTCAAGGACAACAAGGTCCGCCGCGTGGTGCTCTGCTCGGGCAAGGTCTATTACGACCTGTTCGAAGCGCGCGAAGCCACCGGCCAGGACGATGTGTACCTGCTGCGTGTCGAGCAATTCTATCCGGTGCCGCGCAAGTCGCTGGTGACGGAGCTGAAGCGCTTCCCGCAGGCAGAGATCGTGTGGTGTCAGGAAGAGCCCCGCAACATGGGCGGCTGGACCTTCATCCGCGACGAACTCGAATGGTGTGCCGGCCAGGCCGGCAGCAAGCAGCCGCGCCCGAAATATGCAGGCCGTCCGCCGTCTGCGGCGACCGCAACGGGCCTCCTGTCGAAGCACAATGCCGAGCAGAAGTCGCTGATCAACACCGCCCTCTCGCCCGACCCGGTCGATGACCGGATCGTCTCGCCGTAATAACCAAGAAGAAGAGCCGGACACGGACCCATGACAGACATCGTTGTTCCCACACTGGGCGAAAGCGTCACTGAAGCCACCGTCGGCCAATGGCTGAAATCGGCCGGCGACGCCGTGAAGAAAGATGAGGTGCTCGTCGAACTCGAAACCGACAAGGTTTCGGTCGAAGTCTCCGCATCTGAAGACGGCGTTCTCTCGGAAATCGTGGCGAAGGCCGGCGACACCGTCGGCATCGGCGCAGTGCTCGGCCGACTGAACGCTTCGGGCGGCGCGGCAAAAGCGGCCCCTGCCAAGGAAGCGGCGAAGCCTGCTGCTGCTCCGGCAGCCGCCCCTGCCGCGGCGCCTGCTGCCGGCGGGGCGACCACGGACGTTAAAGTCCCGGTGATGGGCGAAAGCGTTGCCGAAGGCACAATCGCCAACTTCTCCAAGAAGGTCGGCGATGCGGTGAAGAAAGACGAGACGATCGCCGAGATCGAAACCGACAAGGTGGCACTCGAAGTGCCCGCGCCAGCAGACGGCGTGCTTGTCGAGTGGCTGGTCAAGGAAGGCGACGCCGTAACCCCAGGCTCCGTCATTGCACGGATCGGCGGGGCAGGGGCTGCGCCCGCCAAGGCTGCCGCTGAGCCTAAGGCCGAAGCGCCAAAGGCAACCCAGCCGGCCGCCACCGGCGACCGCCCGGTTTCCCCGTCGGTGCGCCGCATCTCGACCGAAGCCGGCGTCAACCCCGCAGAAATTCCCGGCACGGGCCGTGATGGCCGCGCCACCAAGGCCGACGCCCTGGCCTATGTCAATCAACCGAAAGCAAGCACATCGACCATGTCTGAAAGCGCCTCGCGCCCGCCGCGTGAAACCGGCCCCCGTGAAGAACGTGTACGGATGACGCGTCTGCGTCAGACCATTGCCCGCCGCCTGAAGGAAGCTCAGGACAGTGCCGCAATGCTGACCACGTTCAATGATGTCGACATGTCGGCGATCATGGACCTGCGCAAGAAGTACCAGGAGGCCTTTGTTGCCCGTCACGGCATCAAGCTCGGCTTCATGAGCTTCTTCGTCAAAGCAGTCGGCGAAGCCCTGAAGGAAATCCCGGCAGTGAACGCCGAGATCGACGGTCAGGACATCATCTACAAGAACTATTACGATATCAGCGTCGCTGTTGGCACCGACAAGGGCCTGGTTACGCCCGTGCTTCGCGGCGTTGACGAGATGTCGCTGGCTGACATCGAGAAGGGCATTGCCGAACTTGGCAAGAAGGCCCGTGACGGCGCCCTCACCATCGGCGACCTGCAAGGCGGCACCTTCACGATCTCCAATGGCGGTATCTATGGCTCACTGATGTCGACGCCGATCCTCAATCCGCCGCAATCGGGCGTGCTGGGCATGCACCGCATCGAGGACCGCCCGATCGTGCGCAATGGCCAGATCGTCATCAAGCCGATGATGTACCTGGCGCTGAGCTATGACCACCGCATCGTTGACGGCAAGGAAGCAGTGACCTTCCTTGTGCGGGTCAAGGAAGCTCTGGAAGATCCTGAGCGCCTGCTGCTCGAGGTCTAGGCCTTTTGCGCGGTCCAGCCGCGCATTAGTGCAGCCTGAAATACCGGGGCGGGGGGCGAGAAGCCTCCCGCCTCAATCATTTTGGCGACGGCGTCTGGCCCGTGCACGGCGAACTGGACGCCATAGGCCTTGCGGTAATGCGCGCGGGAGTCTTCGCTTTGCCCGTTGAGGCCCATGAGGCTGAGCCAGAGGCTCATCACGCTTTCGAATGAGTGGGCTGTATCGTCCGCGCAGAGATCGACATTGATCAGCCGACCGCCGGATTTCAGGCGCGCGGCAATGTCGGCGAAATAGGATTGCCGGGCGACGGCATCTGTCAGGAAATGTGAGACCAGCAGGCTGGTGGCTGCGTCATGTGCGGCAAGCGGCGTGGCAGAAACATAATCGGCATGAAAGGCGCAGCGGTCAGTATAGCCGCCAGCCTCTGCATGGCGCCGGGCAACCGCCAGCATTGGAGCAGACGGGTCCACAAGCGTGAAGCGCCAGCCCGGATGGCGCGGCGCGAGATAGCGGACTTCCGCGCCCGTGCCGGCGCCCGCCACCAGGATGCGGGCATCTTCGGGCAGCCCGCTGAAATAGCCCTCCATCAGCAGGTGGAAGCAATCCTTCAGCGCGTTCAGCGCGGCGAACTGATCGTCATAGACTTTTGCGTGAGCTTCATCGAACGGCGCCGGAGCGGAGGCTGGTGAAGCGGGTCGGCGCATATGTAGCTCCAAAAGTTACGAGATATAGCTTCCAGTTATGATGCCGCCCCGAGCGCGGCAAGAGGTGATCGTACGCTTTAGTGTTTCCGCCTTGTAAAATGCCGATTAAACCAGACCTTAGACGCGCACAAAGCGGACACATCCGGAGGAACGCCATGAGCGATAGCGATTATATCCCGCCGAAAGTCTGGACCTGGAAACAGGGCTCTGGCGGACGTTTCGCCAATATCAACCGCCCGATCGCCGGCCCGACGCATGACAAGGAACTGCCAGTGGGCAAACACCCGCTGCAGCTCTATTCGCTGGGCACGCCCAACGGGGTCAAAGTGACGGTGATGCTCGAAGAGCTGCTGGCGCTGGGCTATTCGGGCGCCGAGTATGACGCCTGGCTGATCAATATCGGCTCGGGCGACCAGTTCTCATCGGGCTTTGTGTCGGTGAACCCGAACTCCAAGATCCCGGCGCTGCTGGACCGGTCGGCCAATCCGCCGGTGCGGGTGTTCGAGTCCGGCGCGATCCTGATGTATCTCGCCGAGAAATTCGGCGCCTTCCTGCCGAAGACTTATCCCAAGCGCTCCGAAGCGCTGAGCTGGCTGTTCTGGCAGATGGGGTCTGCGCCGTTCCTGGGCGGCGGGTTCGGGCATTTCTATGCCTATGCGCCGCTGAAGATCGAATATGCCATCGACCGCTATGCGATGGAAACCAAGCGTCAGATGGATGTGCTGGATCGTCATCTGGCCGAGCATGAGTTCATGGCGGGCGATGAATACTCGATCGCCGACATGGCCATCTGGCCCTGGTATGGCGCGATGGCGCAGGGCATCCTCTATGAGGCAGGCGAGTTCCTGGAGGTCGAGGCCTACAAGAACGTGCAGCGCTGGACCAAACAGGTCGCCGAACGTCCGGCGGTTCAGCGGGGCCGAATGGTGAACCGCACCTTCGGCAAGCCGGAAACCCAGCTTTGGGAACGCCATGACGCAAGCGACTTTGACACGAAGACGCAGGACAAGCTGCAGGCGGGTAGCTGAGCGTGCTGGGCCTGTTCGGGAAGAAGAAAGCCGCGTTTGATGTCGCCGAAGGCAACCGGCATGTGGCGCCGGGGCTGGAGCTGGTCGCTGCCGGGAACGGGCAGGGGCTGGGCGAGCTTTATGCAGGCCTGCCGCCGGCTGACCGGCTGCACTTCCTGGATGGCGTCGGCCAGTTAACGGAAATCGGGGCGCCGCTGCCGGCACTCGACTCGCATCCGGCAATATATGCGATTGCGGGGGGCCTGCATTATGTGTGGGCACACCGGCTGCGCGGCTTTGCGACCGCAGACCGGACTAGCCACGACCAGGTGATGAACATGGCCGAGATGGCCGCTGTCGCCGAGGACCTGCTGGACGCCGCCGTAGAGTTTACCCCGCGCGACAGCGCCCTGCATGGCTTTCGTTTCCGCCGGCTGACACTGACGGGCGGGCGGGAAGGCGAGGCCGATGCCGTGACCGCCGATCTGCGCGCCTCGGGCGAGGCCAATGTGCTGGCAGAGCTGGCGCGGATGAACTACCTCGCGCCCAAATGGCATGGCAGCGTCGGCGAGATGCATGCCGCCGCCGAAACGGCAATGGACGGCGCGCCGAACGCTTCCTTCCTGGCGCTGAAAGCCCGCGCCTGGATCGAGGAATGGCTCTACCAGACTGCCATGAATGACGAGGCGGACGAGATCGCCGCCTTCCGCGCGAAGGTGAAATCCGATGCCTTCAAGGCCGAAGTCGGTGCGCTGGACGATGAATTCCGCCAGCGGTTCAACAACGGGCCGGAGCTGAGCTTTGCGGAGGCGTCTTTCGCGCACAACAACCTTGCGGTGCTGTTCGTGCTGTTTGCCGACAAGGCGCGCCTGAAGCCGCACCTGACGGCCATTGGCAGCCATGCGGCGCAAACCCCGTGGGGCTATGTCGCCGGGCGCAACGTTCCCAGGATGATCGACCGGAAGCGGGCCGAGTGTGGGCTACCCAAACTCAAGGGCTGAGCTGCGTCGCCGCGCCCTGTTCCCTTGCGGAGGGGCGAGGGGCCATATAGGGCAGGCGAAAGCTTAGAGAGGCCGCATGACGACCTATACTTCTGACCCGCGCCGCAACACGGCTGCGACCTGCGAAACCATGGCGGATGTGCGCTATGAGGTCGACCGGATCGACCGCCTGCTGGTGGAGATCCTGGCGGAGCGCCAGTCGATGATGGATGCGGCGGCCCGCATCAAGGGGCCGCGCGCCGCGGTGCACGACCGGGCCCGGATCGAAGACGTGGTTGCCAAGGTGAAGGCCGAATGCGCCGGGCGCGGCCTGTCGCCTGCGATCGCCGAGCCGGTCTGGCGGACCCTGATCGACCGCTGCATTGCCTATGAATTTGAAAGCTATGATGCGCTGCGTTTGGCCGCTGAAGCCAAGTCGTAAGCAGCGCGGGCGGCTGCTTCCAGCGTTTCGCCCAGGGCATCCTTGATCTCGCTGATGAGGACCGAGGCATGCGCCGGGCTGGGCGGCGTCTCGGCGCGGCCGGCCTTTTCGGCGCGCTCGCAGGCGGCGGCGAGTTTCAGCGCGCCGATGCCCAGGCTGGCGCCTTTCAGCGTATGGGCCGCATCTGCCCATTGCCGGGCCTCGCTCAGTGGATCGAGCAGGCGGGACCAGATCTGCGCCTGTTCCCGGAAGATGCCGATCACCTCCTGTGACAGCTCCGCGTCTCCTCCTGTCATGGCTGAGAGGTGGGCGAGATCGAGGACGGGCAGGGGGCTTTCGGAAGGCATCAGGCGGGACTCCACACTTTGCGCGCCAGCCTGCGCGGGTGCGGTTAGCACCGCGTTAACCCCAAGTACCGGTAGATTCTTTCCGGGGCGGCACATTGCCGGGGCGTCATATTTCTGGTATTTACCCTCAATCTGGGCGATCTGGCCCTTCATCCCTATCCGGAATGACCGACCATGACCAACTTTCTGATCCTCATCCGCAATGTGGTGCTGGCAGCGATCTTCGCGATCCTGGGTCTGGAATTTGCGCCGCAGGCGCCCGAGAAGGCGCCGGAAGGTCAGCGTGACGCATCGGTAATCCGGTCGGTCCTGCCCTGACTCGAAAAATCAGGGTGTTAGCGCTCTGACGCCGTGCAATCAGCACTCGCAGGAACCCGCAATGCGGGTTATACACATATCATGACAGATGCTCCCTCTGCGCGCCGGTCAGGCCGGGACGACCTCGTCCGTCACGAGGCATCGCAGAATTTTGAAGCAGCCCAGCACAGCGGCGGCTGGATGGTTGGCCTCGCTTTTGTCTCCGCCCTTCTGTGGCTTGGTGGACTTGCGGCAGCTTTCATCGGGCTCGGCGGCATCAGTTTAGCCAGCCAGTATCATCCTGCGCTTGTTGCCGCAGTTGGTATCGGCGCGCTGATCCCCGCCATCCTGATGGTTGCCGCTGGATACATGGCGCGCGCCAGCCACCGCGCCGCAGCGGCCAATGCGCTGGTTCTGGCTGCGGCCGCCCGCCTGATGGCGCCGGCCCGCGAAGCCGGCAGCGAAGGCATCACCTTTGCCGAACAGATGAAACAATCCGCCTCCGAGATCGACACGGCGATGGCCCATGCGCTGTCGGCAATGAAGGCAATGGCTGGCGAAATCGGCGACGAGCGCCTGCGTTTGGAATCGGTTTCCTATGCCGCCGCCGACAATGCACGCGACCTGGCCGAGCGGTTGAGCGAAGAACGCCACGCGCTGGAATCGCTCGCCCGCGACCTGCGTACTCAGGTGGCCGCCATGAACGAGGCGATCCCGCGCCAGGCCCAGCTGATGGTCTCTGCCGCCCGCACCGCGAGCGACGAAGTTGGCAAGGCCGACGCCGCGCTGGAGCAGCGCCTGATCGCCATGCAGCAAGCGGGCGATGACCTCAGCCGCCGGATGGTTTCGCTCGACGAGATGGCGCGCGATGCGTCGGGCCGCACGGACGCGCTGACCTTCTCGATCAGCCGCGTCGAGGACAAGCTTGAGCATTCCCGCCGCACGGTGGACGCTGCCGTGCGCGCCAGCGAAGTGGCCGCCGCCGCCGCCGCAACGACCGGCGACGCGCTGAAGAATGCGGTATCCTCTGCCATTGATGGCGCGCGTCAGGCGAATGCCGAGATCAATGCCGCGACCCGCGCGGCCGCCGATGAAGCAAACCGCGCGCTGACGAAGCTGCGCGAAACGGGCGAGCAGGCGGCCTACGCCCTGCGCGCTGCTGGCCTTGCTGCGCGGCTTGAAAGTGAAGCGCTCGACCGGCTGGCCGGGCCTTATATGCCGGCTGGGTCTGCTGCTGCGGCGGCGCCTTTGACGCCGCCAACTGTCCGCACACCAATTTCTGCGCCGCAGCCACAGGCACAACCCTTCCAGAGCGGGCCAAGCCAGGCCCGGCCTTCGGCCTATGGGACTAGCGCGGCGAACCCGCCGGCTGCGCCCGCGCCCCGGCAGAACATGGATGACGACCTCTTCGAGGCGAGTGCCGACGCGATGATCGCGGCGGCGCGGTCTGTGGGCAATGAGCACGATCTGCTCGACGACGAGCCTATGGTGTTTGGCCGCACGCCGGCTGCGCCCGCGCCGCGCGATCCGGAGCCGCCGCAAGCGACCCTTCGCCGCCGGCATGACGATCAGCCGCCGGAGCATCCGCGCCGCCGCGCCAGTGACTACCAGCCCGCGCCGAATGGCAGCGCCAATGGCCACACTGCCATCAATGGCAGCCTCAGTGTCGGCAATGGAAATGGTCAGGCGCCGAATGGCGGCCCGGCGCCCTGGCGCGAAATCATTTCCGATATCAGCAAGGACCATGCGCCGCCGCAGGCGGACCGGGAGTCCATTGCCGATGCCGTGATCGACCGCCTGCAGTCATCGGGCATTCCGTTGTCGGATGTGTTCAAGCCGAAGTCCAAGCGCCGTATCGCGGACGCTGCCCGCCGGGGCGAGCAGGATCGCCACGCCGCGACGATCGAGCAGGGCGGTAAGCAGTTCGACCGGGTGGTGCAGCGCCTGCGCGGCGATCCTCGGCTGTCGGAAATGGCCAAGCACTTTGTAAAGTTCGAGCGGACGGACGCGTTGGCCGCGTTGGAGCAGACCCAAAGCACGAGCCGCAATGCGAGCCCGCGCCTGGCGGCTTATCTGCTGCTGGATGCCGCGCTCTGAAGCAGTGCGGGCAAGGGGCAGCCGGTCAGACGCCAACCACCTCGCTGTTCATCGCCTCGTCCTTGATCCATTTGATGAAGGCGCGCACATCGCTCGAAAGGTGACGGCCCTTCGGCCAGACCAGCCAATAGCCGAAATCGATCGGGATCGATCCGTTTGCAAACGGCGCGACGAGACGGCCAGCTTCAAGATCAGCGGATGCAATCGCTTGTTTGGCGAGAGCAACGCCGCGCCCAGCGGCGGCGGATTCGATTACGAGGATTCCCTGGTTGAAGCGGGGCCCGCGTGTCCCATCGACGCCGTTGACGCCGTGGGCACGCAGCCAGCTTGCCCAGTCGGGGCAGGAGGGGTCGTTCTCGGAGCTTTCATCGTGGAGCAGTGTGTGGTTGCGCAGGTCTTCCGGCTTGCGGATGGCGTCGGGCCCTTCCAGCAGGCGCGGCGAGCAGACCGGCAGGACCATTTCGTCGAGCAGCTTCTCGGATTTCAGGCCTTCATAATTGCCCCGGCCATAGCGGATCGCGATATCGGCATCGGCGGTATTGAAGTCGGTCAGCGACATGTCTGCCGAGATCCAGGCTTCGATGCCCTCATTGGCGCGGTGGAAGCTTTCCAGCCGCGGCGCCAGCCATTTGGCGGCGAAAGAGGGCGCAGACGAGATCATCACCCGGCCTTTGCGGGCAGGGGCCTGCATCACGCGGCCGGCTTCTGAGATCTTTTCGAATGCGTCGCGCACCAGCGGCAGGCTCGCCTGCGCGGCGTCGGTCAGTAGAACGGAACGGCCCGTTCGCTTGAAAAGCGGGGTCCCGGCAAAGTCTTCCAGCTGGCGGATCTGTTGCGAGATGGCGCCCGGCGTGACATTCAGTTCCTCGGCCGCCTGAGTGAAGGACAGGCGCCGCGCCGCCGCCTCAAAGGCACGCAGGGCGTTTAGCGGGGGCAGGCGGTCGTTGGAATCGCTCATCGATAGTTTCTCTAAATGATCGCTGTAGGGGTTGCCCGTTGCTGCAGCGCCGTCAAGCAGGTTTTGTGTGGTTCTTCGTGTAGTGTCCCTAACAAGAGAGTTTGCGCCCATGCGCCAGTTTCCGGCCTTCTTCAATCTCGAAGGCGCCCGCATCGCCGTTTTCGGGGGTGGCGAGGAAGCCGCGCGCAAGCTGCGCCTGTTTGCCGGGTCTGGCGCGGATGTCGCCCTGATTGGCGGCTTTGCGGACGCGGCACTGGCGGCTGAATTTGCGTGGACGGAGACGTTTGCGCGCGCCGATGTTGGCGCGGCCTTGCTGGGCGCGCGGCTGGCGATCATCGCCGAGGAAGACGTTGCGCTTCGGGCCGCAGCGCTTGATGAAGTGCGTGCGCGCGGCATACCGGTGAATGTCGTCGACCAGCCGGAAGATTGCGATTTCACGGTTCCCTCGATCCTCGACCGGGGCGAGATTGTTGCCGCCATCGGCACAGGCGGCGCCTCGCCCGTGATTGCAAAGTCCATCCGTGCCAAGCTTGAAGCGCTGCTGCCTCAGCGCATTGGCGATCTGGCCGGCCTCGCCCGCAGCCTGCGCGGCTTTGTGGTCGATGCCATTCCCGACAAGACCGCCCGCCGCCGCTATTGGGAGCGCGCGCTCTCCGGTCCGGCGGCCGAAGCTGCTTATGCAGGCGATCTGGACCGCGCCGAAACCCTTCTGCGCCAGCAGGCCCGACTGGCCGGGCGCGCGCGCGGCGTGGTGCATATCGTCGGCGCTGGCCCCGGTGATCCGGAACTCCTGACGCTCAAGGCCCTGCGCCTCATCCAGGAAGCTGATGTGGTGTATTATGACCGCCTCGTCAGCGGCGATATTCTTTCCCTCATCCGCCGGGACGCGGCGCGCGTGCCGGTCGGCAAGTCAAAGGGCGATCATTCTGTTCCGCAGGCGGAGATTCAGGCCCGCCTTGTGGCCTCGGCCCGCGAAGGCCTGCGCGTCGTGCGTCTCAAAGGGGGCGACCCCTTCATCTTCGGCCGCGGCGGCGAGGAGCTGGAAGCGGTTCGCGCCGAAGGCATTGAGGCCTATGTCGTGCCGGGCATTTCGTCTGCGCTCGGCTGCGCGGCCTCTGCCGGCATTCCGCTCACCCACCGGGACCATGCCCAGACGCTGACCTTCGTGACCGGCCATGCCAAGGAGGGCGGGGTGCCCGACCTGGACTGGGACGCGCTGGCGCGTCCGGCGCAGACCGTCGTCGTGTTCATGGGCGTTGATACCGCCCCGGCCATTGCCGAGAAGCTGGTCGCCGCTGGCCGGGATGGGAAAACCCCCGTCGCCGTTATCGAAAACGGTACGCGCGCTGATGAGCTGCGCGTCTTCGGCACGCTGGCCGAACTGCCTTTCCTGGTCGAGGAAGAAGGCATTCTTGGCCCGGCCTTGCTGATCATCGGCGAAGTGGCCGGCCTGCCTGCAGAGCAGGGCCGCATTGCCTCCATTCTTTCTGAAGCCTCCGGTCAGCCATGGTTTGGCGCCGCTTCCCACCCGCTGAAAATCGAGGAGTCTGCCGCATGACCTCCGTTCGCCCGAAACTGAAACCGGAAACCCCCAAATCCGTCACCGCCTGGGACACGGCGACCGGTCGCGCCGTCTGGCTGAAGGCTGATAAGACGTGGACGGAAAATATCTCCCTGCTTGGCGTATTCGCGGGTGACGCGGCAGAAGCCGCGCTTGCAACAGCCCTGAAACAGGAAGGCCAGGTGACAGATCCCTATTTCATGGAAGTGACGCCAGATGGCGCCATCACGGGCCGGGAAATGCTGCGCGAATCCCTGCGCGCGCACTTCTCGCGCGGGGCAGCAGAGCCGTCAGAGCGAGAACAGGAAACCGCCTGATGCCAGCGCTCTCGCTTGGCGGGTTCACCCTTTATGGCGATCCCGTTTCCGGAAACTGCCTCAAGCCGAAATGGACGGCCGATCTTCTCGGCATTCCGTATACGTGGGTAAATGTCGATGTGGTGAAAGGGGAGACCCGCACCCCCGATTTCCTGGCGATCAACCCGGCCGGGCAGGTGCCCGTGGCGCGCTGGGAAGATGGCCGCGTGCTGCCGCAGTCCAACGCCATCATGCTCTATCTTGCCGAAGGCTCCCGCCTCATTCCGGCGGATAGTTTCGCGCGCGCAGAGGCTTTTGGCTGGCTGTTCTGGGAACAGTATTCGCATGAAACGGCCATCGCCGTGCGCCGCTTCCAAAAGCATTACCTCAAGAAATCCGACACCGAGATCGACCCCGCCCTTCTGGTGCGCGGCAATAATGCGCTCGGCGTGATGGATCAGCGCCTCACCGGGCGCAGCTGGTTTGCCGGAGACAGCCTGTCGATCGCTGACATCGCCCTCGTCGCCTACACGCGCGTTGCGCATGAGGGTGGTTTTGATATTCGCCTTTATCCGTCTGTCGCAGACTGGGTGCATAGAACTGAAGATGCGCTGGGTATTCCCCATGCGCAGGAGCTTGCCTGATGTATCGCTATGATGAGTTCGACGCCCGCATCGTTGCTGAGCGTGTCGCCCAGTTTCGAGGGCAGGTGGCCCGCCGCCTGTCTGGCGCGCTGCTGGAAGATGAGTTCAAGCCGCTGCGCCTGCAGAACGGCGTCTATCTCCAGCTTCACGCCTATATGCTGCGCATTGCCATTCCCTATGGCCAGCTTTCTCCGCGCCAGCTGCGCCGCCTTGCGGAAGTCGCGCGCGATTATGACCGGGGCTTTGGCCATTTCACCACGCGCCAGAATATCCAGTTCAACTGGGTGGCGCTGAAAGACATTCCGGACGTGCTGGAAAAGCTGGCTGAGGTGGAGATGCACGCCATCCAGACCTCGGGCAACTGTATCCGCAATACGACCACGGATCATTTCTCCGGCGCCGCGCAGGATGAGCTGCTCGACCCGCGCCCCTGGTGTGAGATCATCCGCCAGTGGAGCACGTTTCATCCGGAGTTTGCCGCCCTGCCGCGCAAGTTCAAGATTGCCGTGACCGCTGCCGAGCATGACCGCGCCGCCATCCGTGTGCATGATGTGGGCCTCCACATTCGCCAGAAGGATGGCGTGGTCGGCTTTGAAGTCTGGGTTGGCGGCGGGCAGGGGCGCACGCCTGTCATCGCCACGCTGGTCAATCCCTTCGTGCCGGAAAACCAGATCCTCGATTATCTCGAAGCCATCATGCGGGTTTATAACCGCTATGGCCGCCGCGATAACAAGTACAAGGCGCGCATCAAGATCCTCGTCACCGAGCTGGGCGAAGCCGAATACATCCGCCAGGTCGAAGAAGAGTATGCGGCCCAGCGCCCGCATGAGAAAATCGATCTGTCCCCAGAAGAAATTGCGCGCATTCACGCCTATTTCACCCCGCCAGAGCTGGCAGGGAAACCCGCTGTTTCCCAACGCCTCGAAGCGGCGAAGACTGCAGACCCGGCCTTTGCCCGCTGGACGCGCGTGAACCTGCATCCGCACAAGACGCCCGGCTACGCCTCCGTCACGGTCAGCCTGAAACCGCAGGGCGTAGCGCCCGGCGACGCGACCGACACGCAGATGGAGCTGGTCGCCGACCTCGCCGAGAAGTTCGGCCATGGCGACATCCGCGTCAGCCATGCGCAGAACCTGATCCTGCCGCATGTGGCGCTGGACGATCTGCCGGAAATCTATGCCGCGCTGGACGCTGCTGGCCTCAGCACGGCAAATGAAAGCCGTATCACGGACATGATCGTCTGCCCCGGCCTCGACTATTGCAACCTTGCGAACGCCCGTTCAATTCCGGTGTCGCTTGAGGTTTCCAAGCTGTTCGCGGACCCCGCCTATGAGGAAGACATCGGCCGCCTGCATATCAATGTGTCAGGCTGTATCAATGCCTGTGGCCACCATCATGTCGGCCATATCGGGATCCTCGGCGTCGACAAGAAGGGCGAGGAATTCTACCAGATCCTTCTCGGTGGCCGCGCAGACGAGAAAGCCGCGCTCGGCAATATCGTCGGCCCCGGCCTGAAGGCTGAAGAAGTGCCCGGCGCCATCCACCGCGTGGTGGAATATTACCGCGCCAACCGCACATCCAAGGACGAGAAGTTCATCGACACGCTGGAACGCCTTGGCCACCAGCCCTTCCAGGAGGCGCTCTATGCCGCTGATTAAGAACGGCGCCGAGATCGCCAACGATTGGACTTTCGTGCCCGACGGCGCGGTGTTGCCCGAAAATGGCAGGTTTTCTGTATCGCTCGCTCGTTTCCTCAGCCTGAAGCAGGGGCGGGAGAACGGCCCGCTGCCCGATGGCGTGCGGCTGGAACCGGCAGACAATGTCGAGGATCTGGAGCCGTTCCTGAGCGAGCTGTCGCTGATTGAGATCGATTTTCCAAAATACACTGACGGGCGCGGCTACAGCCATGCCCAGCTCCTGCGCCGACGTTTCCAGTTTACCGGCGAGCTGCGCGCGGTCGGTCATGTGCTTAGGGATCAGATATTCTACATGAACCGTTCAGGGTTCGATGCTTACGAGACACGACGCGCTGGCCTATCTGAGGTGCTGGAAGCCCTGGGCGAATACAGCGTCGTTTACCAGCCCGCCGCTGATGCTGCCGTTCCGGCCTTCCGCAGACGCAACATCTGACGAAAGCCCGGCCCATGGCCTTTGAAACTGAAACGATCGAAGAGCCGAAAGACCGGCTGGCACGCCTCAATGGCGAGCTGCGCCAGGCCTCGGCCCAGACCGTGCTGCGCGCGGCGATCATCCGGGAATGGCCGGGCCAACTGACCTACGTGTCGAGCTTTGGCGCCGAAAGCGTCGTGATGCTCTCCCTCATTTCCGAAGTTGATCCCTCGTTGCCGATCCTCTTCATCGATACGGGCATGCATTTCCCGCAGACGCTGGACTATAAGGACGAGGTGATCGACCGCCTCGGCCTGACCGGCGTGCGCACGATTGCGCCGAACGAGACCGAGCGCAAAGTGCTCGATCCCAAGAACATGCTCTGGAAAACCGACGCGGACGCCTGCTGCGGCCTGCGCAAAGTGCGTCCGCTTGAGCCTGCGCTGGAAGGATTCGGTGCCTGGATCACGGGCCGCAAACGCTTCCATGGCGGCGCCCGCATGAACCTGCCCGTATTTGAATACGCAGATGGCCGCTACAAGGTGAACCCGCTCGCCAGCTGGACGCAGGCGGATGTCGATCTCTACCTCGAGCAGAGAAACCTGCCGCGCCACCCGCTGGTCGCGCAGGGCTATCCCTCCATCGGCTGCTGGCCCTGCACGCAGCCCGCCGCTGATCCCAATGATCCGCGTTCGGGTCGCTGGGTCGGCCGGGAAAAGACCGAGTGCGGACTGCACGTGGACCGCAACGAGCGGCCGCGGGTTTTCTGATTTGAATTGCTCACGGCTGTTGCTGAGCCTGCGCTTTGCTTGTGGGGCGCGCCGCTGCTGAGCTCATCCTGAGCGAAGTCGAAGGATGGCGGGCTATCTAGCTGCCCCGCGCCGCAAACACATGTGCCAGCGCTATCGCCGCCGCCGTCGCCACGTTCACGCTGTCAAACCCGTCCGTCATCGGAATGCGCACTGGCCGCGCCCGCGCGATCATGTCTGCCGGCAGGCCGGGGCCTTCGGCGCCCATCAGCAGCGCAACGTGGTCAGGTACTTTCAGCGCGGGAAGGGGGGCGGCGTCCGCGCGCGGGGTCAGCGCCCAGACTTCATGTCCAGTCGCTTCTGCCGCTTCGATCAGGCCCGCGCCCGTGCCGCCATGAGCAAAGGGCAGCCACAGCGCCGCGCCCGCCGAAACACGGATCGCCTTCCGGTAAAGCGGGTCGCAGGACGGCGCGTCCAGCAACACGGCGCTCGCGCCAAAGGCCGCCGCATTGCGGAAACACGCGCCCACATTGTCGTGATTGGAAAGCTCTGACAGCAGCAGCGCCGTGGAAGGTCCATCCTTAGGCAGAACATCCTGCGGCGTGCGCGCCGCGCCCTTGCGCCCGCAGGCGAGCACGCCGCGATGTATCGGAAAGCCCGCCACCGCGTCCATCACGCCCTGGGGCGCCACATAGACCGGTACACCTTCGGGCACCAGCGCCAGCATTCCGGCGAGCGGTTCCAGCCGTGTTTCGCACAGGAACAGGCTTTCCACCTCGAACCGCCCGCGCCGCAGCAGGATCTCCAGCGTCACCTTGCCTTCGGCAATGAAACGCCCGCCATGCCCATTGGTCAGGTCGCGCTCGCGGATGGAGGTATAGGCGTCGACCCTCGGGTCTGCCGGGTCTGAAATGGGAGTGATCGCAAACGTACGGGGCAACGGCCTGGTCCGGTTAAAAGCCTGCGTGCGTTAGGGGCGTAAATCCGTGCGCGGTCAAGCGGCGCGAAACGGCTCAGTTCGATGGCAGTCCGAAAATCGCTTCAGCGATATAGCCATCCTCCGCCCTGACGCGATACGCGCCCCGGTCTACGCGCACCCAGCGGGCGTCTGGGCAATGGCGCAGGAGCCTGCCCCCATGGCGCTCGCCAGCAATACGATCACGACCCTCATGAACACGGGCTTCCCCTTCACATCTTCTGGCGACCAACGCCGAGATGTGCCGGAAGTTCCGTGTCTGGCCCTCAAATAAGAAAGGCCCGCGAGAGGCTTGCTCCCGCGGGCCCATTCAAAGAAATGCCGTGTTAGTTCAGCAGGGCGTCGACCAGCACATCGGCGATCAGGCCGCTGGCGATCTCGACCAGATAGGCATCCTGATCGACATGCACCCAGCGATAGCCGCGCGGCGGCTCGCGCAGATCATAATCGCGCCAGTCGCGCACATAGACCTCACGGTATTCGACCGGAAGATACTGGCCTTTGCCCCAGATCTTCTTGGCATGGCCCGGCGGGATCTTGCCCTGTTTGGCAAGGCCGGGCGGCAGGTCGTAACCGCGATTGTGCGGCGGGTCCGCATAGGCGGCCAAACCGGTGCCCATGGCTCCGGCCAGCATGAAGGTAAGGGTCTTGAGAGACATGGTGCGCCTCCTTTCGTTATTGCGGGTCTTTAACCCGCAAACACGGCAGGTGTTCCCTCAATTTTCTGTCATGCGCCGACTGGCATGCCTTGCTCCTTGGCCATGCGCTTCATGGCTTTCTGGAGCTTTTCGAAGGCGCGCACCTCGATCTGGCGGATGCGTTCCCGGCTGACATTATACTGCTCGGACAGCTCTTCGAGCGTCTTGGGCTCGTCGATCAGGCGGCGCTCGGTCAGGATGTGGCGTTCCCGTTCGGAGAGGTCTTCCATCGCCTGGGTCAGCAGTTCCATCCGGGCGTCGAGTTCCTGGCGGTTGGCGAAGGTCTCCGCCGTGCCAGGCTCGTCATCAGCCAGCCAGTCCTGCCACTCCATGTCGCCGTCCTGGCCCATCGGCACGTTCAGCGAAGCGTCCGAGCCGCTCATGCGGCCGTTCATCGAGTAGACTTCCTCCTCGGTGACGTTCAGCTTTTCGGCGATCAGGCGGGCTTGTTCCGGCTTCAGGTCGCCGTCGTCTAGCGCCTGGATTTCGCCTTTCAGGCGGCGCAGGTTGAAGAACAGCTTCTTCTGGGCGGCGGTGGTGCCGAGTTTGACGAGGCTCCAGCTGCGCAGGATGTATTCCTGGATGGCTGCGCGGATCCACCACATCGCATAGGTGGCGAGGCGGAAGCCCTTGTCCGGGTCGAATTTCTTGACGGCCTGCATCAGGCCCACATTGCCCTCGGAGATCACTTCAGCCATCGGCAGGCCGTAGCCGCGATAGCCCATGGCGATCTTCGCCACGAGGCGCAGGTGGGAGGTCACCATCTTCTCGGCAGCGTCGGTGTCTTCATGTTCGCGCCACCGGCGCGCCAGCATGAATTCCTCGTTCTTCTCGAGCATCGGGAACTTGCGGATTTCGCTGAGATAGCGGCTCAGGCCCTGTTCGGGGCTGAGGGCAACGGAACTGCTTCTTGCGGTCGTGTTGGCCATGTTCATTCCTCCTTTTCGGGTCTGGTCCCGTCTTGCCGGCAACCTTCCCTTTTCCTCAGAGCTCACCCGGAGTTTTAGCCCCGCTAAGCGGCGGCGTCCTCACCGGGCGCGCGCAATTCACTCATCGCGCAGATGCATAAATAGGAATTGAGGCAAGCATATGGAAGAGGGGCCGGCGCGGTATTCCGGCCAGTGTCACATCTTCGTGTTGTCGCAGGTCCGGGGCCGGGCGGCCCGCCTTACCTGACTGTCATGTAGGAGCAGGATCAGCCGGTGCAAGCATCCGGCTTCAGCCTCCGGAAATGTACCTATGCGTCCCAATACGCCTCTACTTGGCCGCCGCGCCGGAGAGATCCACATCTTTCCGCTCCTGGCCAAGATAGTCCTTGGACCGCATTTCGAACAGGCGGCTGGCCGTGCGCTCAAACTCGAAAGCGCCGTCGCCTTGCGGATAAAGCGCGCCGGGCTCGGCCTCCGCGCTCGCCACCAGTTTCACTTTTGCCTCATAAAGCGCATCGATCAGGCTGACGAACCGCATCGCCTCATTGCGCTTCTCCGGCGAGAGCAGGGGGATACCCTCAAGGATGATTGTGTGGAATGTGCCCGCAATCATCAGATAGTCGAGTGGGCCGAGTGGGCGGGCGCACAGCTCGTCAAAGGTAAAGCGGGCGACGCCTGCGGCCTCGCGGTTCACCTCCAGCTTCCGTCCCTTGACCGTCAGTGTGCAGTGTTGCGCCTCGGCGCCCAGCGTCAGCCGGTCCCAGGCCCGGTCCAGCGCAGCGGCGCTGCCCGCGTCCAGCGGCGCATACCAGACCGGCGCTTCCACCAGCCGGTCCAGCCGGTAATCACGCGCGGAGACCAGCTGCATCACCTGGCAGCGCGATTTCAGCTCGGCAATGAAGGGCAGGAAAAGCTGCCGGTTGATGCCGTCCTTGTAGAGATCATCCGGGTGGCGATTGGAGGTGGCCACCACCGTCACGCCGCGCTGGAACAGCTGGTCAAACAGTCGCCCAAGGATCATGGCGTCTGCAATCTGCGTTACCTGGAACTCGTCGAAGCACAGCAACTTGGCTTCAGCTGCAATCTGCTTGGCCACTGGCGGGATCGGGTCGTCACCGGCAGACTTCACCCGCCATTCGGAGCGCTTCTTCTCCTGGTCGGTCATCTTGCGCCAGGCGCCGAGGCGCTCATGCACTTCGGCCATGAATTCGTGGAAGTGCACGCGGCGTTTGGGGCGTGTCACGGCCTCGCCGAAGAACAGGTCCATCAGCATGGATTTGCCCCGGCCAACCCCGCCCCAGAGGTAAAGCCCGGTCACCGGCTCCGGCTTTGAAAAAAGGCCGGGCTTTGGCTGGCGCGCCAGGCGCTGGGCCAATCCGTCCAGCAATGCGGCGGCCTCAGCCTGCGCCGGGTCTGTCGCCAGCGCGCCGCTGGTCACCTTCGCCTCATACTTTGCGCGCACACCGCCCATCTGCCGCCCCGATCTCAGCCGAATTTCTGCGAGATCTGCAGCAGGAAATGCGTCCACACCTGCGGCGCTACCAGCAGCGTCGTGACAATGCCTGTCACTGCGCCGCCAAGATGGGCTTCATGCCCGATCACGCGGTTGGCGCGCTGGGAGAACACATAGCTCAGCACCACGAAGGCAATGCCGAACACGATGCCCCACATCGGAATGACGAACAGGAACAGCAGCACAGAGAACGGATCGATCAGGCAGAAGGCAAGGATGATGCCGGAAAGCGCGCCTGAGGCGCCCGCAGCGCGATATTGCGGATTGTTCTTGTTCCACACATAGGCCCACACGCTGCCCCCGATCAGGGAGGCAATGTAGATGATGAGGAAGTTCACGCCGCCCAGATAGTGCTCGATCACCGGGCCGAACATGAAGAGGCCATACATGTTCAGGACCAGGTGCGGCCCATTCACATGCAGGAAGCCGGAGCTGATCAGGCGATGCCATTCGCCTGCCTCCTGCATCGGGCCGACCCACAGGATGTTCTGTTCGTTGAAAGCCTGGTTGCGGAAGGCAATCAGGCTCGCAAACACGTTGAGAACGATCAACGTCAGCGAGGCAGGATAGGAAAAGATGTCTGGCATGCGTCTGTCTTTTCCTCAAAAACTGAAAACCGCCCGGAGCGCCTCCGGGCGGCTTAGCAACTGGATGGCGTAGGGGGCAAGCGCCGGGCGCTTTTATCAGGCCGCGCGGCTGGCCGTGCTGCGGGCGCCGGCAGCCGGCATCAGTTCCAGCAGGAAATCCTCGAAGGACTCCGGGCGCTGGATAAACCGGTTGAAGTTCAGGCCAGCCTTGAACACGGCGACAGGATGGATATTGGCCCCGCAACGCACGGCGGAGGCAACAACATCGTCGCGCTCTGGCCGGGAAGAGGAGACCGCAATGCGATGCTTGCCCATATTGGCAATGCGCGCCACGGCCATATCCACATCATCGCCGGTTTCCGGCAGCTGCAGGTCAACGATCACGAGATCAAAGCGCTCAAGGCGCAGGCGGCGCTCGGCGGCCAGCAGGCCCTCCGCCATTACGAGATCGACCGGAATACGGGCGCGCGCGGCCTTGTCGGCAGCATGCGTCAGCATCGTACGCACCGGTTCGTGATCTTCGACCCAAAGCACTTTCATGAACTAGAACCCCGTTGAAAGTTTGACTGCTTGCTGGGCCAGAGGTGTTAAGCCGCCGCCCGTCTGACGTTCACAATGCCATGCGCGTCTTGCGTCTTGGTAAAGCGAAACTTTCCGAAGTATTGAAATTCCTACGGATTTAGGGGGTGTCCCTAAGGGAATGTGGGGCCAGTCTTCCAGTTTTTTGCGCCCGGTCGTATTCTTTTCGGCTTAACTATTAAGGGTGGAAGGCCGGTCGCCGCATATGACAGATGATTCTGCCGCAAAGCCTGTGGCCACAACAGGCATGGCTGCCTTCCTCCCGGAAACAGAGCGGGATGACGCGCATATTGTCGACGTGCTGATCGAGGAGCGCTGCCCCCGCCTGCGGGCCAGTCCCGCCTGGCCGCTGGCCCGGCCGCTGCTCTATTCCATTCTTGGTTACGGCAAGGCCCGGAAAATGGCGGATGAACTCATCCAGCTTTCAGGCCGGGAGAGTTTTGACCGTCTTTCGCGCCAGCTTGCCTTCGATATTTCGATTAACCGGCTGGACCGCCTTCCGGAGAAGGGCCGCTGCATCGTCGCTGCGAATCACCCGACGGGCCTGGCTGACGGCGTTGCGGTCTGGGATGTGCTCAAGAAAAAGCGCGACGACATCGTGTTTTTCGCCAATGCGGACGCGATCCGGGTCAACCCGCGCTTTGAGGATGTGATCATCCCGGTCGAATGGGTGCAGGAAAAGCGCTCCCCCGCCAAGACGCGCGAAACCCTGAAACGCGCCGCAGCCGCCTTCGCGGAAGAAAAATGCGTCGTCATTTTTCCCTCCGGCCGCCTCGCTCTGAAGCAGGATGGGCGGATGATCGAGAAGGACTGGTTCCCCACGGTCGCCGGCCTTGCCCGCAAACAGGCCGCTCCGGTCATCCCTCTGAACCTCGATGCCCGCAATTCGGCCCTCTACTATCTCTTCTGCGACCTCTCCAACGAGCTGCGCGACATTACCCTCTTCAATGAGCTGCTGAACAAGCGCGGCTCGAAGTTCCAGATGACCTTTGGGGAGGCGATCGATCCCAAGGCGCTGGCGGGAGAGCCGGCAACTGTCACTGAGGCCCTGAAAGCACACGTCGCCTACACGCTGCTGTCAGATCCCGACGCCGTCTTCCGGCCTGTGTAAACAGAGCCGGGCAGGGGCCTTCACACATCAATGCTTGCGAGGGGGGCAATTGCGCCCTAGAGCGCGCCGCCATGATCGAGATTGTGCCCGAAAACCCAGCTCTGCATGCCGAAGCGATCGAAGCTCTCTTCGACCGCACCTTCGGTCCCGGCCACTTTGCCAAGACGGCAGAGCGTCTGCGCGAATATTCGCGCTCCCTGCCGGAGATAAACCGCGTCGCGGTGGAAGACGACAAGGTGATCGGCGTTTGCCGCGTCTGGCCGTTGGTGGTTGGCCCGGCGCGCATGCCGGCGCTGTTCTACGGCCCGGTGGCGGTCGATCCGGCCTATCGCGGCAACTTCCTCAGCCTGAAGATTACAGAAGCCGCGCTTGAAGCCGGCAAGGATGCCGGCTGGCCCGCCGCCGTGCTGATCGGCGCCTTCAGCCTGTTCGGCAAGGTCGGCTTCACCGTCACGCCGAAGAACCGGCTGACATTCCCAGGGCCCCAGGACCCCTCCCGCGTCATGGTCCGCGACCTTGCGGGCGACGCCAGCCTCCTCGAAGGCCTGGTCACAGCTCCGTGATTTAAGGTTGCCGGGGTTGCCCCTGCCTGACACTATCTGCCCAGCGCGCCTGATCTGCCCACTCTGAACCCGCCCGGCAATGAGGCGGGAGGGCAGATAACGCGTTCAGGGAGGAAGTATGGCCGACATTGTGACCGGCCAGGACGAGCCTGTCCGGCCGAGCGCCGGGCTGCGCGAGGTTCTGGGATCACTCCGCCAGCCGAAAGTCGCCATTGCGATGGTCTTTGGCATCGCCACGGGTATGCCGCCTGTCATGGTGGGGGTCACGCTTGGCTATTGGCTGCGCCAGGAAGGCGTCGCGCTCACCGCCATCGGCTTCATGGCCTGGGTCGGCATCTTCGTCTCGGCGAAGTTCCTCTGGGCGCCCTTTGTTGACTGGATCAGGCTTCCGGTCATCGGCAGGCTGCTGGGCCATCGCCGCTCCTGGATGCTCCTTGGGCAGATCTTCGTAACGATCGGCACACTGGGCATGGCCTTCGCCGGGCCCTCAGGCGGGCTCGCCGTCTTCGCCGGCTTTGCGATGCTCACCTCCTTTGCCGCCGCCACGCAGGATATTGCCGTGGACGCCTGGCGCATCGAAAGCGCGCGCGATGAGGAACAGGATCTCATGGCCTCGGCCTATATCCTCGGCCTCCGCTCGGGCTATTTCCTCGGCAACGTGCCCATCCTTGCCGCTTCCGGCATTATCGGCTGGCAGGCGGCGTATGCTTTTGCCTCGCTTGGCGGCATTGCCGGGCTGTCAGCCTTGTTGCTGGCGCGCGAGCCGGCCAAGCCGCGCGACTTTGCGCCCCTCACAGGCCTTGGCTCTGTCGGCGCCGCGCTCATCCGCCCCCTGAAGGTATTCTGGCAGGACCACGGCACTGGCCTTTACATCTTCCTGCCGTTGATTGCGCTCTTTTTCCTGCCCGATGGCCTGATCGTGCCGATGGTCGGTCCGCTCTATATCGATCTGGGTTTCTCCACTGCCGAGATCGCCGGCATGCGCACCGCAATCGGCTTTCCCGCAACGCTGGGCGGTGTCGTCGCCGCCGGTCTGATCGGCCTGCGCTATGGCACGCTGGCGGCCATGGCCGTGGGCGTTGGCCTTGCAGGGCTCTCCAATCTTGGCTTCTGCATTCTCGCGCTGTCGGGCGGCTCGAAGGTCATCTGGGCGGGCATCACGGTCGTTGAAGGCTTCAGCGGCGGCCTCGCCATGGCGTCCATCGTCGCCTGGGCCAGCCGGCTCACCAATCCGGTGGCCACTGCCGCGCAGTTTGCGCTGCTCTCTTCCCTGATGTCGCTGCTCAGCGGTTTCCTCGGCGGCTTTGCGGGCCTCGGCGTCACGCTGTTGCAAAGTGTGGCCGGCTCATCGATGGGCGGGTTCGCGCTCTACTTTGCCTTCAGCCCGCTGGCGGCCATCCCGCCCTTGATCCTTATCTGGCTGGTGGTCCGGCGAGCGCGCCGGATGGCGCAGACCCCGCTTTAGGGCAGGGGCGCTCAGCGTCCCTCGCGCCGCCAGGCCAGCAGCAGGAACAGCATCAGCGCGCCCGCCGCCAGGATGCCCGGCAACAGGCCCTGGCTGGTGGACGAACGCACCGCATAGGCGCCCCGCTCACGCAGGCCCAGCCAGTTGGCACCGGCGGCATTCTTCTGCCCCGCGCTTACCCGGCGCACATCGGGAATATTGCTGCCTGTCTCGTTCAATCGGAACACGCCGCCGCCCGTCGCCTGAGCTACCGGCTCGATCACGGCCGTCGTCGATTCAAGATTTGCGTATTCCTTCGGGTTCTCCGGCCCGCTCAGCGCAATCGCTTCCAGCCCGCCCGAGCGCGCGCGGTAGATGCCGAGTTCCTCAACCGGGGCTTCCGCCACGAAGGTGCCGGGCCCGGCCGGGCTCCAGCGCGGCGTCATCACATCGCCCTCCGGCGTCTGCACTTCCAGCGGCGGGGCCGCGTCCAGCAGCGTGCGCAGCTCGATCTTCGCCTGTCCGCCCTCGATGGTCAGCGCCAGGCGGCGCTCCTCCAGTTCGGGCTCCTTCATCATCCAGTGCACCACGCGGCGGATAAGCTCCGCAAACGGACCGCCGCCATCATAGCCGCCCGCCCACAGCCAGATCTGGTCGGACATCAGCATGCCCACCCGGCCCTTGGAAACCCGGTCCACGATCAGCAGCGGTCGCCCGTTCGGGCCAGCCATCAGCACGTCCCCGGCCACCGCATCTGCCTCGATATAGCGCATCCACCCGCCCCAGCTTTGCCCGTCCAGCGGCGCGGTCACGGCATGGCGCTTGCCCGGCGCGGTAAGTTGCGGCACGAACTCGCCGGTGCGGATCACGCCGGTCGGGGAGGCGGGCAGCACGGAGGCCAGCGGCGACCGCGCAAGGCTCGCCGGCCCGGCAAACTGCTCGCCCGCCACGATCAGCAGCGCGCCGCCATCGGCCACATAGCGGGACATGTTGGCAAGATAGGCCTGCGTAATCACGCCCTGGCGCTCATACTGGTCGAAGATGATGAGGTCGAATTCGGTCAGCTTCTGCTCGAACAGTTCCTCTGTCGGAAACTCGATCAGCGCCAGCTCATCGGGGCGCGCATAGTCCACCTTGAATGGCGGGCGCAGGATGGTGAAGTGAACGAGGTCCACGGATGGATCGGACTTCAGCAGGTCGCGCCACACGCGCCCTGCCTGGTTTGGCTTGCCCGTTACCAGCAGCACGCGCAACCGGTCGCGCACGCCCGCAATCGAGGTGGCCGTACGGTTGTTCGCCAGCGTCAGTTCCTCGGGGCCGGGCGGCGCTTCGATCACCACCATATTCTCGCCGCGCCGCTCGATTTCGATGGGCACGGCCGTGTCCTTGCCGGTCTCGACGCGCACGCGTTCGGGCGTCCCGCCATTCAGCGAGATATCGAGATCAATCGTCCCGCCGCGCGGGTCCTCGGCGCGCACCACAAGGTTTGCCGTCTCGCCCACGATGCCGAAATTCGGCGCGTTGACGATTTCGATCCGCCGGTCGCCTAGGTTTTCATCGCCCGCGATCAGGCCATGCAGCGGCCCGATGATGCCTTGTGTCTTGGCCGGGTCAGGCAGGTCATGCACCTGCCCATCTGTCACCATGATCGCACCGGCAATCCGGTCGCGCGGAACATCCGCCATCAGACCTTCCAGCGCGCTGTAAAGGTAGGTGCCATCGTCGCCGGGGCTTGTCTCCAGCGTGCGCACTTCCAGGGACGGGTCTTCAGCCAGCTTTGCTTTCAGCGCCTCATAGGCTGCCGCGGCCGCCTCGTCGCGTTCGCCAAACTGCATGCTTTCGGACCGGTCGAGGATCAGCGCCGCCACCGAGGGCAGGGGCTCGCGCTCCTCATGCACCAGCGTCGGATTGATCAGCGCCGCGCTCACCACCAGCAGGCTAACGGCCCGTGTCAGCCAGGCGCGCCCGCGCAGGAAGAAGTAACAGATCCACGCGCCAATCGTCAGCGCCGCCAGCGCCCAGACGAGCGGCCAGCCAAGGAAAGGCTCAAGGCTCAGGCGAACCGCTTCAGTCATTGCGGCCCTCCGTCCAGCAGGTTGCCATTCGGCAACAGGGGCTCGGGCGCGTCATTCTGCTCGCCCAGCCGCTCCAGAAGGGCGGGAATATGCACCTGGTCGTCCTTGTAGCTGCCCGTCAGTACATACATCACGAGGTTGACGCCAAACCGGCGCGCCGCTTCGCGCTGTGTCGGCCCTCCGTCAACGGAATAGAGGTCGCGCCCATTCTCATCCACGGCCCAGGCCGAGGCCCAGTCGGCGTCGCCGATGAACAGGCGGGAAACCCCGTCGCCCCGGCTGCCGCCCGGCTGGGCGGCCTGCTCGATCCACAGCCGCCGCCCGGCAAACCGGCCGGGGAAATCCTTGATCAGGTAATAGCTGCGCGAGAGAACGTGATTGTCCGGCACGGTCTGCAGCGGCGGCGCGTCCAGCCCCTCCAGCAGCGTTTCCAGCCGCGATACGTCCGTCTGCGAAGCGGCGTCGCCGCCCGCCCGCGTGTCGATCACCAATGCGCCGCCCACGCGCAGATAGGCGTTCAGGCGCTGCACGGCGATGTCTGACAGCGGCGCGGCATTGTCGGGCACATTGAAATAGATCAGCGGGTAGAGTTCCAGCGCATCGGTTTCGAGGTTCAGCGCGTGCGGGGAGGCGGGCTCCACCGAGGTGCGCATGTTCAGAATGTTGGAAAGGCCCTGCAGGCCCGCGCGTGTGCGCTGGTTCAGGGCCGGGTCGCCGGTCTCCACATAGCCAAGGCGCATGGTCAGCGCGGCGTCGATTTCCTTCTGGCTCGCCTTGCCGGGGGGCAGGGGCACAACGCGGCTCGAAGGCGTCTGCACGAACCGGTAATTGCCATCCGGCATCAGTTCATACGTGCCCTGAGCATGTGCGCTCTCCGGCGAAAGGACGGCAAACGCCAGCAGCAACGCGCCGGCCACTCCGGCCCCCGCCTTGCCCCGCCGCATCAGCCCGCGCAGCCGCCCGGCCACATAGAGCGCAATAAACAGGTCCAGCGCCAGCAGGAACGCCGCCACGGCCAGCAGCGGCCCGGCCAGGCGCAGGGAGCGCGCTTCTGCATCGCCCAGCAGGCGGGCGGAGGCGGGCCATTCGGTCATCAGGCGCGGCGCGGCGCCCTCGCCAATGTTCAGCGCGCGCGAGCCGGACGGGCCCTGGTAAAGCCCCGGCGGATGGATTTCAGAAGGTTTCAGCCCGGCAAAGTCTGCCGCCTTGATCGGCGCGGCGCTTTGGCTGGCCGGTGTCAGGCGGCCAAAGCCGTCCAGCGACAGCTGGGGCATATAGGTGCCGTCGCCATCTTCCACTGCTTCGCCGCGCCCGGCAGCAATCGCGCGGCGCAGCATCTGTTCAAACAAGCCCGAATAGGCCAGGTCGCCCCAGTCCGGCCCGGCGGTGATGTGGAAGAGAACCAGCGTTCCCTCGCCCCGGCTGTCGGCGGTCACCAGCGGTGATCCATCGGTGAGGCGCGCCCATGTCTTGCGCGCAAGGTCGGGCTCTGGCCGCGCCAGTACCTGCTGGCGTACACGGACATCCGGCGGAATGGAGAGGCCGGCAAAGGGCGAGGTCTCGGGGAAGGGGGCAAGGCCCTGCGGCTCCTCCCACGCCAGCGCCCCGCCAATCGCGCGGGAAGACCGGCGCAGCGTTACCGGCAACAGGTCGTCGCCCTGCGCGGCCAGCCTCGGCCCGGCAAAGCGGATCAGCGCGCCGCCATTCTCCACCCATTGCGTCAGGCGTTCGGTGTCGGCTTTGGCGATCTGGCCAACGTCGGCCAGAATGATTGCGTCGGGCGCGGCGGCCACCAGCGTCTCGATATCCCCGGTCGAGATCGAGGCGAACGGCTCCAGCGCCTTGCGAACATAATGCATGTCCGAGAGCAGCGGCTGGGCCGATGGCCCCATATCGACAATGCCGACGCGCCGCGTGCGCTCTGCCGAGTCCCACAGCCAGACGGTGCCTGCGCCCGCCCGCCCGGTCACATTGAACCGTGCAATCCGTGCCAGCGCGGCAGCCGGAATGGAAAACGTCGCCTCGCCCTCGCGCACGCCTTCGGCAAAGCTCACTTCGGCGGAGCCGAGCGCCGAGCCGTCCTGTGTCAGGGCCGAGACGAACGCCCGCGCGCTGCCGCGTGGGTCGGCCCGCGCAAGGCGCACGGTCACCGCGTCCGTCTGCGCCGAGAGCCCGGTGATCACGGCGGGGCCTTCGGGCGGGGCAGCAAACACAGTCAGGGGCGCGCGGCTCGCCAGCGCCGCGGCAAAGGCGGCGCCGCCTTCGGCCTCCAGCCCGTCGCTTGCATAGAAGATCCGGGCCGGTTGCAGTTTGGAGGCGTCCAGCCGCGCCAGCGCGTCGGCCCGGTCCGTCGCCCAGGGCTGCGGGTCAAGGCTCGACAGCCGCTTGCCCATATCGGCGCGGGACATGCGTTCGGCCGGGTCCGCGTTCAGCTTTCGCGGCGCCGTCAGCAACAGATGCGCGGCCCCGTCGCGGTCGCCCGCGTCCAGCGTCGCGCTCGCCGCATTGACCAGCTCGCTCCAGCGCGGGGCAGAGGCCCAGCCATTGTCGATCACGATCAGCAGCGGCCCGGTATCGCCCGTCCCGGCGCTGCGCGCGCCCGGCGCCCACACAGGCTGGGAGAGGCCGAGGATCGCCGCCACAACCGCCAGTGTACGGATCAGCCACACCCACCAGGGCGTGCGCGCCGGCGTCTCTTCCTCGGGCTCTGCCCCGTCCAGCAGGCGCAGGGAAGGCAGCTCGGCCTCCTTCGGCGCCGGCGGCGTCGCCCGCAGCACCCACCAGATCAGCGGCAGCGCCAGCAGCGCAAACAGCGCCAGCGGCGCGCCCAGCAGGAAAGGCCCCAGTGCCGTCACCGCGCCGCTCCAAACCGTTCGATTTCCGCCTTCAGCCGCGCCGCGCCAGACAGCGCCGGGCTGCCCGTCACATGCGTCACCAGCGCCCAGCCCATCCGCGCGGCGAGCGCCGAAAGCGCCTCGCGCTGCTCGGTAAAGCGGCGCATATATTCCTCGCGCATCGTCTCGGCGCGGCCCAGGATGCGCTCCTCGCCTGTGCCGGGGCGGGAAAGTTTCGTGCGGCCCTCAAAGGGAAACGCAATCTCCACCGGGGCAGAAACTGCCAGCAGGATGCCTTCCGGGCAGCGCGCCGCCAGCGGGGCCAGCTTTGCCTGCCACTCGGCAATCGGGTCATAGAAGTCGGAGGCGACCAGCATCGTCGCGCTGGTTTTCGGCGGCGGCGGAAAGGCGCCCTTCGTGCCGCGCAGCAGGTCGTCCATCAGGCGCTCCACCGCCCGCTTGCCAAAGCTCGGCGTGCGGCCAGATCCCAGCGCGCCGATCCGCTCGCCATCCTTGGACATCAGGATCGCCATCGTCAGCATCAGGAGGATGGATTCTTCCGCCTTGGTGCGCAGGTCGTCCTTGCCCTTCCAGCGGAAGCCGGCCGCGTCATCGGCCCAGAACAGCACGGTGCGCGCCGTTTCCAGCTCGCTCTCGCGCACGAACAGGTCATTGCCCTTGGCCGATCGGCGCCAGTGAATACGCCCCGGCGCATCTTCCTGCATGAAGCGGCGATACTGCCAGAAATTCTCGCCCGTGCCCGCGCGCCGCCGCCCGGCCGAGCCGATATGCGCGGCTTCGGAGGCTTCCGCCTTGAAGTTCAGCCCCGGCAACTGCCGTGCCAGGCTCTCCGCTTCGGCGCGCAGGTCGGCAGGCAGGGTCATTTGGACTCTGGGCGCTTCCACTTTTCGCACGTCTTCGCGTGCTTCGTGAATTGAGCAAGCTCCGCCACGCCCCCTGTCGGGAGGCGGTTGGTAATTTTTAAGGCTTCTTCAAACCGTGTTTTGAAAACTGAGAACTGCTGAGGGAAACCGTCTAGATGTTCTGCTGCAAGCTCAAACTCATAATTCAACACCATAACGGCTAAGTCTTGTTTGATCCGCTCATCCGTATGGGGTTCGGAAAATAGTGCATACGTGGCGGAGATTCTCATGGCGACATAGTCTGCGAGACAATGGAGTTGCGCTGTCTCCTCGGGCGAAATTTTTTGTTCTTCCGGGTAAGCAGTTACCATGGCTGAGTAAGCCATGGTAACCGCAATCAACGAAGCCGTTGCCTTGCCGATCATGCTTTTTGTCCTTATCCGCGTTGTCATTCGAGCAGGGGTGCGGCGCAGCTCTTGCCTTCGGCGATGCGGGCATCAGCTTCTTCATCCGTGGTGTGATCAAAGGGCGCCGTCCCCGTCGCCTCCGGCAGGCCGTAGGCCGCCTCGATGATGTTGCCCATGGCAATGAAGTCGATGCGGGCAGAATCGTATCCGGTTGTCTTGTCGTTATAGGCGTTCATCGCTTCTTCCGAAGCAAAGCGGATTACCTTCAGCTTCTCTTCGCGCGCGTCCACATGCTGCTGCAGGTAAGCGGCGCTCTCGGCCAGCTGGCTCGCGCAGGCGGCGGGCGCGGCGCTGCCTCCCGGCAGGTGCGCGCAGGCCGTCGCCAGCAATCCGAGTCCAGCGCCGACAAGAATGCGAAACTTCATGCAGCCTTCCTCACAAGGTCATTGATCAGGTCACTGAGCTTCGGCGCGTCCCCGGTCGGGTCATAGCGCATCGCCATCCGGTGACCGAGGCAGGGCTCGGCCAGGGCTTCGATGTCTTCCATCGACGGCGCCAGCCGTCCGCGCAGCAGGGCGCGTGCCCGCGCTGCCAGCATCAGCGCCTGTCCCGCCCTTGGCGAAGGTCCCCAATCGACCAGCCGCTTCACGCGCGCATCCGAGGTCTGCTCGGGCCGCGCTTCGCGGATGAGGTTCAGGATCGTCGCCACCAGCTTTTCGCCCACCGGCATCTGGCGCACCAGCGCCTGGATCTTCATCAGCTCCGCCGGGCTCAGCGCGGCTTTCACCGGCGCCTCGGCCCCGCGCGTCGTCTCGATCAGGATGCGCCGCTCGGTGTCGAGATCGGGATAGGAAACATCCACCTTCAAGAGGAAACGGTCGAGCTGGGCTTCGGGCAGGGGATAGGTGCCCTCCTGCTCGATCGGGTTCTGCGTCGCCAGCACATGGAACGGCGCAGGCAGGTCATGGCGCGCGCCCGCCACGGTCACATGTTTCTCCTGCATCGCCTGGAGAAGCGCAGACTGGGTGCGCGGGCTCGCCCGGTTGATCTCGTCGGCCATCAGCAGCTGGGTAAACACCGGCCCCTTGATGAAGCGGAAGCTGCGCTCCCCATCCGGGCCTTCATTCAGCACTTCGGAGCCGAGAATATCGGAGGGCATCAGGTCGGGCGTGAACTGGATGCGCTGGTTGGCCAGGCCCAGCGCCGTGCCCATCGCTTCCACCAGGCGCGTCTTGGCAAGGCCCGGCGCGCCGATCAGCAGGGCATGTCCCCCGGCCAGCACGGCAGCGAGCGACAGCTCGATCACCTTCTCCTGGCCGAACACGGCCTTGCCGATTTCCGTCTTCACACGGGCCAGCGCCTCTGCGGCAGCTTCTGCATCGGCAACAGGGGTTTCGGCATTCATTGTGGTATCGGCCATGTGTAGAGGTGCCTCCGGCTTCACGTCTCTGGCTATCAAGCCTATGTCTAAGGCGTCTTTTTGGCGGAGATAGGTGTGACTTCCAGTCCCGGCACAATTCTGAGCGTGGAAGAAACGCTTAAGGCGATCCTGCCGGAAGGCAAGTTTGGCGCTGATCTCCCGCCTGTGGAGAAATGGAATCCTTCCGGAGAGAAGGATATCGGCATGGAAATCCGCGCCGATGGCAGCTGGTGGCACGAGGGCGGCCAGATCAAGCGCGACCGGCTGGTCAAACTCTTCGCCCGCATCCTGCGCAAGGACGCCGACGGGCGCACCTTCCTCGTCACGCCCTACGAGAAAGTGATCGTGCATGTGGAAGACGCCCCGTTCATCGCGGGCCGCATGGATGTTCTCGGCGCGCCGGGAAGGGATCAGCAGCTCGGCTTCGTCACCACGCTTGGCGACGTCACCTTCGCTGGCCCCGATTGCCCCCTCCGCGTCGAAACGGACGCCGAAACCGGCGAGCCTGCGCCATACGTCCTCGTGCGTGGCCGCCTGGAGGCAAAGCTCGCCCGACCGGTTTTCTACGAACTCGCAGGCCTCGCCGAGCCCTCGCCGGATGACGAGAATGTGCTCGGGGTCTGGAGCAAGGGGGTTTTCTTTCCGCTCGGACCTGCGGCATAGGCTGGCAATGTCCTTTCGCAATCTTGATGACTTCATTGAGCGCGTGACCGCCAAGCTCGACCCGCCCGCCGGGCAGGGGCGGCTTGAGGATATGGGCGACATGGATTTCCTCACGCCCGAGGAAGTCGCGATCATCCGGCCCGCCGCCGTGCTCTTCGGCGTCATCCCGCGCAATGAGGGGCCAACCCTGCTGCTCACCCTGCGCCCGCAGACGATGGCCGATCATGCCGGCCAGGTCGCGCTGCCCGGCGGCAAGGTCGATCCGATCGATCTGGATGAAGTTGCCGCCGCCCTGCGCGAGGCGCATGAGGAAGTCGGCGCCCATCCCGATGATGTCGATGTGCTGGGCAAGGGTTCGGCCTACATCACCGGCACGCGCTATCGCATCACGCCGGTTGTCGGCCTGCTGCCGCACGATTTCGTGCCCGTGGCAGAGCCCGGCGAGGTTGCCGCGATCTTCGAAACCCCGCTTGAACTCCTGATGAACCCGAAAAACTACCAGACCGGCAGCGCCTTCTATAAAGGCGCCCACCGCGAATATTATGAGATGCCGTATAATGGCTATCGCATCTGGGGCGTCACCGCCGGCATCATCCGCCGGCTCTACCAGACGCTTTACGAAAGCGACTGATCTGCGCCCTTCAGGGTTTCTCAAACCCTTTCAGGTGCTTATGTAGGTCTGAGCATCTGAAGTTACGGGGAGACCCCACCGTCATGGCCGGCCGCCTCCTGTTTGAAGTCTTTGTGTTCTCTCTGCCCTTCCTGGTGTTCGGCATCTACCTGCTGGCAACCCGCTCTGCGGAAGAGGCCGGCGCGCGCAAATGGCCTATCCAGATGCTGTTCCTCATCGGCCTCGGTCTTGCCACGGCTGTCTGGTTCCTCCTGATCGCGCTGGAGCCGCGCGACCGGGGCACCTGTGTCGAGCCTGCCCGCTACGAGAATGGCCAGCTCATCCCGCAGCGCACTTATCCTTGCGAGCGTCACACCGAGGATGTCGGCATCCAGCGTGACCGCACCGCGCCCGCAGAGACCCCGCCTGCCGATGACCCGACCTGAGCGCATCTCGGCAAGCTGGCTGGAGGCGCCCTCAAGCCGCGCCGTGATGAGTGCATTGGAAACGGCCCGCAAAGGGGCCTCCCGCTATGTTGGCGGCTCGGTGCGCAACACGCTGCGCGGGCTTTCTGCCGATGATGTCGATATCGCCACCCAGCTCCTGCCGGAAGAAACCGTTGCCGCGCTGGAAGCTGCCGGCATCCGCGTCATTCCCACCGGCATCGAACACGGCACCGTCACTGCCTTCTACAAAGGCGTGCCGGTGGAGATCACCACCCTGCGCCGGGATGTCGAAACCGATGGTCGCCGCGCCGTCGTCGCCTTCACGCAGGATTGGGCCGAAGACGCCGCCCGCCGCGATTTCCGCATGAACGCCATCTATGCCGGGCCGGAGGGAGAACTTTACGAAGTCATCCCCGGCTCGATCGAGGATGCGATCGCCGGGCGCGTCATCTTCATTGGCGCGGCCGATGAGCGCCTGATCGAGGATTATCTCCGCATCCTCCGCTTCTACCGCTTCAATGCCTGGTATGGCGCCGGTATCGACCAGACAGGGCAGGGCGCCTGCGCCCGCCAGCGCGAAGGGCTGAAGAAGATCGCTGCCGAGCGGATCTGGAAGGAGCTGAAGCGCACCCTCGCTGCGCCCGATCCCTCCGCCGCCTTCATCGCGATGGAAGACGCCGGCGTTCTCGCCGTGCTGCTGCCGGGCGCCGCTTCGGCCTTCCTTCCGGCTCTCGTGGAAATCGAGGCGGCCCATGATCTGACGCCCGATCCGCTCCTGCGCCTGATGGCCATGCTCACCCGCCGCCAGAGCGATGTGTCCGCTGCCGCCAGCAGCCTGCGCCTCTCCAATCAGGAAGCCGCCCGGCTCATCGCCTGGGCCGATCCGGCTCTCGGCCATGTCCTCGGCCTCAGCCCGACGGCCCGGCGCGAAGCCTTCTACAGGTTCGGCCCCGACGCGGTAGTCGACCGCGCCGTGATCGAAGTGGCCAGCGGGGGGGAGGATACCCTCGCCTCTATCCTCGCCGACCGGCATGCCTGGGTGCGCCCCGTTTTCCCCATCGGCGGGGATGACGCGCTCGCCGCCGGCCTCAGGGGGCCGGAGATCGGCAAGCGCCTGAAAGCCCTCGAAGAGGCCTGGATCGCGTCTGCCTTCCGCCTGTCCCGGGAAGACCTGCTCTCACGCCTGAAATGACCCGAAGTGTCCCTCAAAAGGCGCAAAGCGTCCCGTTTTGTCCTCAAAAATACACGGTTTGACACTCCAGGGGCGCTCTTGGTTCCTTTGCGCGCCCTCCCATGTTATAACGCATGTTATTCCATCCGGAGGCCCCCATGACCAAGCTGAAGATCCGCAAAATCGGCAATTCCCTCGGCGTCGTGTTGCCGGCTGAGGCGCTCGCCAGAAAGAAGATTGCGCAAGGCGATACCGTTATCCTGAGCGACACGCCGGACGGCTTCCGCCTTGATGTATATGACGAATCTGTTGCCGAACAGGTTGAGGTCGGTCGCTCCGTCGCGCGCCGGTATCGCAACACTCTGCGTGAATTGGCGAAATGACCGCCCGGCCTGCGCCGAAATGGCTTCGGCGGGAAGCTGTGTTGATCCTGCATGATGAAAGCCTTGCCGATCATGGCGGGGCGGCAGGCATTCGAGACGGCGGCCTTTTCGAGAGTGCACTCGCCCGGCCGGAAAACCTATTCGCCTATGGGGAGCCGGATCTGTTTGATCTCGCGGCGGCCTATGCCTTTGGAATCGTTAGAAATCATCCCTTTGTGGATGGCAACAAGCGCACCGGATTTCTCGCAGCGGCCGTGTTTCTCGAGATTAATGGCTGGGTGTTGATCGCCGATGAGGTGGACGCAACGGTCCAGACCTTCGGACTGGCCGCCAGCGAGATTTCCGAGGAAATCTATGCTGGCTGGCTGCGCCGTTCCTGCGAAAAAGTCTGATTTTTCAGGGCCATTTCACGACAGGCGGCATGGATGAGAGGATGCTCTCGATATTACCGCCCGTCTTCAGGCCGAAGGTCGTGCCCCGGTCATACAGCAGGTTGTATTCGACATACCGCCCCCGCTGCACCAGCTGGGCCTCCCGCTGAGCCTCGCTCCACGGCTCATTCATCCGCCGGCGCACGAGGTCGGGATAAATTCCCGCAAACTGCCGGCCCACCGCTTGAGTAAAGGCAAAGTCCTGTTCCCAGTCGCCGGTATTGAACCGGTCATAGAAGATGCCGCCGGTCCCGCGCGGTTCATGGCGGTGGGGCAGGTGGAAGTAGGTGTCGCAATACTCTTTCATATGGGCGTAATCGGCGCCCGGATGGGTGTCGCAGGCCGCTTTCATGGCGGCGTGGAAATCGACCGTATCGGCGAAGGATTCGTCGCGCTGATAGGCGAGCAGGGGGGTCAGGTCGCCGCCGCCGCCAAACCAGGCTTCGCTGGTCACCAGCATGCGCGTATTCATGTGCGCGGCTGGCACGCGCGGGTTCGCCGGGTGCGCAATCAGCGAGATGCCGCTCGCCCAGAAGCGGCCATCGGATTTGTCGGCGCCCGGAATCTGGGCAGCAAACGCCTCGGAGAAGGTGCCGAACACTTCGGAGAAGTGCACGCCCACCTTTTCAAACACCTTGCCGCGCATCAGGCCCATCCGGCCCCCGCCAAGGTCTTCGCTGCCATCGCCCCGGCGCCACTCTTTCAGCTCGAATCGCCCGGCAGCGCCGCGATATAGCGGGGGCTGGGCGGCGTCTTCAATGGCTTCGAAGCGGGCGATAATGTCTTCCTGGAGGGCGCGAAACCAGGCGCTTGCCCTGGCTTTACGTGCGGTGAAGTCGGCGGTGTCGGTGTCAATCGTCATGCCTGACAGTTGCGCTGTGGGCTTTTGCCTCGCAAGTCCCCTGTTGTCACAGGGGCGGAACGGCGGTAACGGCCTGAGCGAACAGGGGGGCAGGACGCGCAGGAATGCCGCGCCCCGCGCCCACTTGCCGCAATGTGCGGCCAGCGCAGCTTTAGTAAAGACAGCGGCAAACGCCACGCACCAGGGACGGACAAGAATCGTGACGACAGAGACCCACGCCGAGGCGGTCGACGAAGACCGCCGCAATTTTATTCACATCGCCACAGGCTCGGTCGCGCTCGGCGGCGCTGCCATGTTCGCCTGGGTGGCCGTTGATCAGTGGAACCCGGCTGCCGATACGCGCGCAGCGTCGGCTCTGGATGTCGACGTGTCCAAGGTTCCGCTCGGCGGCGAAATCCGCATCCTGATCGGCGGCAAGCCGTTCTTCGTGCGCCACCGCACCCCGGCTGAAATCTCGGCCGCCGAATCGGTGAACATCGCGATCCTGCCGGACCCGCAGACCGATGATGAGCGTCTTCACCCGAAAGCTGACGGTACGCTGAACCGCGCCATCCTGATCACCTCGGGCTCGTGCACCCACCTTGGCTGCGTCCCGGTTGGCCCGGCTCAGGGCAACACCGGTGACTATGGTGGCTGGTACTGCCCCTGCCACGGTTCGCACTACGATACTTCCGGCCGCATCCGCAAAGGTCCTGCGCCGAAGAATCTTCCCATCCCGAATTATCGCTGGGTCTCTGACTCGGTCGTCAACATCTCCCTCTGAGAAGGATCCCTTTAGATGAGCGGACATGAGTCTACCTACACGCCGAACTCAGCCTTTGAGCGCTGGCTCGACAAGCGTCTTCCGGTCATTCGCTTCGCCAGCGATACGATGATCAATTTCCCGACGCCGAAAAACCTGAACTACTGGTACATCTTCGGCGGCATCCTGGCCGTCTGCCTTGCGGTTCAGATCATCACCGGTGTCATCCTCGCCATGCACTACGAAGCCAGCACCGATGGTGCCTTCGCTTCGGTCGAGCGCATCATGCGCGACGTGCCTTATGGCTGGCTGCTGCGGTACATCCACGCCAACGGCGCCTCGATGTTCTTCCTCGCAGTCTACCTCCACATGTTCCGCGGCCTCTATTACGGGTCCTACAAGGCCCCGCGCGAAGTGCTGTGGATCATTGGCTGCGTTATCTACCTCCTGATGATGGGCACCGCCTTCCTCGGCTACATGCTGCCCTGGGGCCAGATGTCCTATCACGGCTCGAACGTGATCACCGGCCTCTTCGGCGCGATCCCGCTCGTCGGCGAAAGCATCCAGACCTGGCTCATGGGCGGCCCGTCGATCGGCAACCAGACCCTGCAGCGCTTCTTCTCGCTGCACTATCTGCTGCCCTTCATGATCGCCGGCGCTGTGGTCCTGCACGTCTGGGCGCTGCACGTTCCGGGCAACACCAACCCGACCGGCGTTGAAGTCCAGGATGTCGAGAAAGACACCGTTCCGTTCCACCCGTACTACACGGTGAAGGACGGCTTCGGCATCGCGATCTTCCTGATCATGTTCGCCGTCTTCGTGTTCTACGCACCGAACGTCCTTGGCCACGCCGACAACTACGTCCAGGCCAACCCGCTGGTGACGCCGGCCCACATCGTTCCGGAATGGTATCTGCTGCCGTTCTACGCGATCCTGCGCGCCATCACCTTCGACCTCGGCCCGATCCCGGCGAAACTGCTCGGCGTCATCTTCATGTTCGCCGCCATCGCAGTGCTCTTCGTGCTGCCCTGGCTCGACACCTCGAAGGTGAAGTCCATGCGCTACCGCCCGGTGGCCCGCCAGTTCTTCTTCGGCTTTGTCGTTGTCTGCTTCCTGCTTGGCTGGTGCGGCGCGGCAAACCCGGATGATGCGGTCATCCCGGCGCTGCAGGGCGATCCGAGCCTCCTGGTCAGCTACACCGTTGAGGGCGCGCCCGCTTCGGCCAGCTACAAGGGCGGTGAAGAAGCGTACGAGCAGGCCCGCGCCTTCATGGCCAGCCTGCCGGCAGGCGCCAACCCCAGCCTCGCTGCGGTTCCGGCACCGACCTTCGCCTTCCGTCACCTGTCGCTGATCCTGACATTCCTGTATTTCGGTTACTTCGTGGCCCTGTTCTTCATCGGCCTGACCGAGAAGCCGAAGGCCCTGCCGGAATCGATCCATAAATCCGTGCTGAAGCGTAAGCCCAAGGATACGGGCAACGCAGTGCCGGCTGAGTAAGCTGCAAGCTGGGAAAAGAAAGAACATGAAAACCTTCCGCATCCTCGCTGCTGGTCTCGTTGGCCTTGCCTTCGCGGGTCTCGCGCACGCTGCTGGCGGCGCCCAGAAACACGCCCATGCCCCCGAAGGCGGCTGGCCGTTCGAAGGCGTCACCGGCCAGTACGACAAGGCATCGGTCCAGCGCGGCTACCAGGTCTACAAACAGGTCTGTGCCAGCTGCCACTCGATGAACCTGCTCAGCTACCGTAACCTCGGTGAGCCGGGCGGCCCGTTCTATGACCCGGCCTATCCCAACCCGAACGACAACCCGTTCGTGAAGGCACTGGCCGCCGAGAACGAAATCATGAACCAGACGCCGAACGATGCCGGCGAATACGAGATGCGTCCTGCATCTCCGGCAGACCGTTTCCGCGCCCCGTTCCCGAACGAAGCAGCTGCCCGCGCAGCCAATGGCGGCGCCCTGCCGCCAGATCTTTCGGTCATGGTGAAAGCCCGCCATAACGGCGCCAGCTACATCTACAGCCTGATGAGCGGCTATCCGGACCCGGCCCTGTTCGAGGACCGTGAAGTCCAAAAAGACGGCGAGACGCTTTACCAGAAGGTGCTCGACGTTTCGAAATTCGAGGCCCTGGGCGACCACACGCCGGAGCACTCCGCTTACCTCGTCCAGCCTGCCGGCCAGTATTACAACCCCTACTTCCCGGGTGATACCAAGCCGAACTTCGAAGGCGATCCGCGTCATGCGCCGCCCGGCGGCTTCCTCGCCATGGCGCCGCAGCTGACCAAGGATCGCGTCGAGTACACCGACGGCACCGAAGCAACTGTTGATCAGATGGCCCACGACGTTGCCCAGTTCATTGCCTGGGCGTCGGAGCCGAAACTCGAAGCGCGCAAGCGCACCGGTCTCGGCGTGATGGCCTTCCTTCTGATCCTCACGGTTCTGCTGTGGTTCTCCTACAAGCAGGTCTGGCGGAAGGTTGAGCACTAAGCTCTGACCCGAAGACCGGCCTGAAATATGAGCCAATCGATAGCCATCCGCAGGGCCACCCCTTCGGATGGCTTTCTCGTTGAGGGGATCACGCGCCGCATCTGGACGGGGCGGGTCTCGCCAGAATCCACTGTCTTCCGCGAAACGCCCGAAACGGTTGCCGCCCAGATCGCCAAAGGCGGGGCGGTGCTGCTGGAGGCTGATGGCGCGCTGATCGGTTCGGGCCGCTGGGTCGCTGTGCCCGGCCCCGGCGGGCAGGGGCGCTGGATGGAAGTCAAACGCATCGGCGTGTTGCCGGGCTTTACCGGTCAGGGCCTCGGCGCGCATGTCCTCGCGGCACTGGAAGCCTGGGGGCAGGAACAGGGGGCCAAAGGCGCCCAGCTCGCCATCCGGGCGGACCAGCCCCGTCTCATCGGCTTCTATGCCGATCTTGGCTATGTCCGCGCCGATGATGTGGACCTGACGACCCACAATCCGCTCTCGCCGCCGCCCTTCGGCATGCGTAAATGGTTCCGGGCAGGGGAGGGCGCGGTATGAACGGCTGGAAACTCGGCATCATTGGCGGCTCCGGCCTCTACGCCCTCGACGGGCTGGAAGACCGGCGCGAGCTGGAGATCGAAACGCCCTGGGGCGCGCCATCGGACAAGCTCGTCTCTGGCCGTATTGGCGATGTGGAGCTTGTTTTCCTGCCGCGCCATGGCCGCGGCCATGTTCTCTCGCCAACAGACGTGCCCTACCGCGCCAATATCGCCGCGCTGAAGATCGCCGGCGTCACCGATGTCCTCTCCATCTCCGCCTGCGGCTCGCTGCAGGAGGTGTACGCACCGGGCCATATCGTGGCAGTCGATCAGTTCATCGATCGCACGGTCGCCCGCGCCTCCAGCTTCTTCGGCGCCGGGCTCGTGGCGCATGTCTCGATGGCAGATCCCATTTGCGCCCGCCTTTCGGGGCTCGCCGCTGAGGCGATGGAAGCTGTCGGTGGCCGGGTCCATCGCGGCGGCACGTATCTGGCCATGGAAGGCCCGCAATTCTCCTCCCGCGCCGAAAGCCATCTTTACCGGCAATGGGGCTGCGATGTGATCGGCATGACCAATATGCCCGAAGCCAAGCTCGCCCGGGAGGCGGAGCTGCCCTACGCGACCCTCGCCATGGTCACCGATTATGATTGCTGGCGAGAGGATACCGAAGCCGTCAACGTCACCAATGTGCTCGAGATCATGGCGCACAACACCGCGCTGGCCCGCAAAGCCATTCTGGGGCTCGCCAGCGGCTTGAACGGCACGATCCGTACTCCATCCCCCCAGGGAATTGAAACCTGTCTGGATTCTGCACTGATCACCACTCAATCAGCACGCGATCCTCTCGCAATGGAAACGCTTCGGGTGATTGCGGGCCGCGTTCTCGGCGTTTAGAAGTTGGTAACGTCTGGCCTTTGCCGGGCAGATGCAGCACCACGAACCGGCGCGGCCTCAGGGGAACTCAGAATGAGCGAAGCACAATTTCACACCTTCCTGACAGGCGGCCTGACGCTGTTGCTGGCGGTTCTTACGGTTATCGCCTGGCATCTCTGGCGCCTCCGTGAGGAGGCCCGCCTCGGCACGGCCTCTGCGCTGTCGGGTGTCGGGCATGAGCTGCGGGTGAACCTTCACCGCATGATCTCCGAACTCTCCCAGGTCGCCCAGCATCCCGGCGTCGGCCCGGATGTGCTCCTGCCGATCCGCAGTCCCCAGCTCGACGGCGTCAACCGCTCGCTCATCAACACCAACCGCAACGGCATCGCCGTCCTCGGCAACACCTATCAGGAGATGGAAGCCCGCAAGCTTGGCCTGCGCGCCATCCTCGCCCAGGGCCGGATGCCGGAGACCGAGCTGGACGATGCGATGGACGCCGCCATCAACGGCATTGCCGCCCTCTACATCTGGGAAGTGCACAAGGGCGCGCTGCCCAGCGAAATCGGCCGCGTGCGCAGCTGGTCCGTGCGCGACTGGATGAAGGAAAAACAGTTCCGCGCCGAAGCCTTCCCGGACATGCATCTGCGCGATGAAGTCGTCGAGCGCCTGCGGATGTATGGCCTGGAGCTGACGCCCCGCCCGCTGACCCATACGGCCTGGGAATACTATTCCATGCAGTATGATCGCCACGCCGATGTTCACGGCCCCCTCGGCCGCCGCCGCGTGAAAAAGGAAAAGCCGGAAGGCGACGCCAAAGGCGGCTTCTTCGGCTTTGGCCGCAAGAAACAGGAAGAAGAAACCCCGGCTGAAGACTACGAGTCAGAGGACGCCGGCTACGACGCCGCCTACGAAGCAGAGGCCGAGGCCCCCGCAATGGCGCCGGAGCCGCAGCCGGTCTACCAGGCAGAGCCCCAACCGGAGCCCCAGCCCGAACCTCAGCCTGAGCCACCGCAAGCCCCGCCAAGCTATGAGCGGACCTACGCTGCGCCTGAGCCCGAGATTGAGCCTGAGATTGAGCCTGAGCCGACAGAGGAAACCTATGATGAGGATGGTGACCTGGCTGATGAAGACGCAGACCCGCTTCGTGATCCTCAGCGCACGAACTAAGATTGCCGCCGCCCTTTCGGGCGCGCTGTTCCTCGGTCTTGCCGCCTGCGCCACCGCGTCCTCCCAGCCCGGCGGCGCGGCCCGCGTGGCCGATGAAGCCGCCATCCTCTCCCTGCTCGAGGCGCAGGATGTGGCCTGGAATGCAGGCGATATCGAAGGCTTCATGGTGGGCTACTGGCGCTCGCCGGATCTGCGCTTTGCGTCCGGCGGCAACATCACGCGCGGCTGGGATGAAACGCTCGCCCGCTACAAGGCCCGTTACGGCACCGGCGCGGAAATGGGCACGCTGACCACCCGCGACCATGAAATCGTGATCCTCTCGGCCGACGCCGCCATCGCCCATGGCAAATGGCAGCTCGACTGGCAGGGCAAGCAGCCCTGGGGCCTCTACACGCTGGTTCTGCGCAAGATCGACGGCGAATGGCGCATCGTGTCGGACACCACAACCGCCGCAGACTGACATTCCCAAACGAATTGCCCCACCCGGATGTCTAGTCCGGGCGGGGCCACACGGGGGTCTTTCCTCGAGGCCCGGACCTGACCTGACCAGGCCTCGCGGAATTGACGCGCCACGCCGCCAGATGTTCCGCCCCCTCACCAATGTTTAATCCGTGTCGCCCGGCGTCTCCGCTGGCCTTAATGCAGAAAGCCCGGCCTTCACGCCTTGCGGGAAGAAGACCGGGCATCTCGCAAAGGGGGAGGGACCCCTGCGGAAGAACAGGATCGCTTACGGCAGCAGCAGCGAGTCGATGGCCAGCACCACGCCGTCCTTGCCGCGAATGCCAGGGCCTTCAACGGTCACGGCATTGATCCACACGGCAGAGGGGTCTGTTCCGTCAATTGCCACGGGGCCGTTCAGGGTTTCAGCGGTCATCTGCTGTCCGGCCATCTTGTCGGCGGTCAGCGCCTGGCCGGCCACCACATGCATGCGGATCAGCGCGATCAGCTGGTCGCGGTTTTCCGGCTGCATCAGGCGGTCCATCGCGCCGGCGGGCAGCTTGGCAAAGGCCGCGTCGGTCGGCGCAAACAGGGTGTAGGGGCCAAGCTGGCCAAGATCGCCTTCAATGCCTGCTGCGTCGATGGCGGAAAGGAATGTCTTGAAATTGCCGGTGCGCGAAGCTTTCTCCAGCGCGTCGCTCTTCTGCGCTGCAGGGGCTGTGGCCACGGCGCGGGCGCTTCCCAGCGCAACGCCGGCGGCGGCGCTTCTGCTGCTGTCGGTATCAGCCAGGGCCGGCTGGGCGAGGATCAGGGCCGCAAGGGCGGCGAGGGCATAGGTCTTCATCTTTCATTCCTCCGACAGCGACGGTCCGGATTCGTGTTCGATGAAGAGCAAACGGCGTGCCGGAAGAAATGTTCCCGAAACGGGGCGAGAATCTTTCAAATTGGTTAATTTCCGGGGCTCGGGCGTCCGGCTCCAAAGCGGGCACGGGCGCCGGAATGGCCCGTATCTGCGCCATGACGGATACTTAATACAGCTCCGGCGACGCAACTTTCCGCGTCCCCACCCGTATGCAGCCCTGCTGTGCGGAAAGACTTCACATGCTTGTCAGAAACGCTCTCTGTCCAAGAATGGGCAAGAGCTGTTATACTCCGAGATAGATCATGAGCCTGTGGACCACACTTCTAGAGAGCGGCAAACGCCTGTTCGACCATGGCCCGGACCCGGCCCCTCAGCCGGACCCGGCTGGAGAATGCTGCGAGCCAGATCCCAATGATGTCGGTTTTACCGCCGCGGTCGTCGGCCTCAGCGCCAAGATGGCGATGGCCGACGGGCTCGTGACAGACCAGGAAATCATGGTGTTCTCGCGCGTTTTCCGCGCCCGCCCGGAAGATGCGGATAATGTCCGCCGCGTCTTCAATCTCGCCCGCCAGACCGTGCGCGGCTACGAATCCTATGCCCGCCGCATCGGCAAGCGCTACAGCGACCGGCCCTGCCTGCTCGAAGGCGTGCTTGACGGCCTGTTCCAGATTGCCGGGGCAGATGGCGTCGTCACCCAGCCGGAACTGGTCTACCTGCGCACCGTGTCTGATGCCTTTGGCTTCAGTGAAGCCACCTTCCGCCGCATCCGTGCCAGCCATCTCGGGCCGGACCGGGACGATCCTTACCATGTGCTCGGCGTTGCCCATGATGCAGAGTTTGCGGTCATCCGCACGGCATATCGCCGTCTGATGGCGGACCATCACCCTGACCGGATTATCCATAAGGGCGCCCCGCGCGAGTTTGAGACCAGCGTGCATTCCAAAGCCGCGTCGATCACGGCGGCCTATGCCCAGATCCGGGCGGAGCGTGGCCTGCTGGTGCAACAGGATTAACCCTGCTGCCCAAAATGGGCGCCGAGATTGCCGCACCTCCGTTGACGCTCTGCCATCATCGCGCCATCTTGAGGGCCGAAGGTGATATCCATGGTACAGACACACGCCCATCCGAACCCTGCTGCAGGCCTGCTTTCCGCCCTTCGCGCCGGAATGACCTTCCTTGTGCAGCTCACCGCCGGCCTGATGCTCCTGTTCGTGGCGGGCCTCGTTGCGATCATCACCGCGATTGCCGGTGTGGCCCTGGCGGCGGCGGCCATCGCCATGCGCTTTGCGGCCCCGCGCCGCCCGCGCCCGACGTCCCCCCCGTCCGACGGCACCATCACCCTGGAAGCCCGCCGCACCCCGCGCGGCTGGACGGTCGAATAAACCGCCCTGCCTGATCCGGTTTCCGGCAATAAAAAACCCGCTCCGGAGAGCGGGTTTTTTCTTTTTCGGAGGGTACGCGGCCCTAGCGGTCGAAGAGTTTCGAGACGCTTTCCTCATTCGCAATCCGGCGGATCGCCTCGCCCAGCAGCGGAGCGATCGGCAGCACGCGGATCTTCTTGGATTTGCGCGCTTCCTCCGAAGGCTGGATCGTGTCGGTCATTACCAGTTCGTCGAGTACGGATTTGCTGATCCGCTCCACGGCATTGCCCGAAAGTACGCCATGCGTGACATAGGCTGAAACCGAGCTTGCGCCATGCTCCTTCAGTGCCGCTGCGGCGTTCGCCAGCGTGCCGCCGGAGTCGCACATGTCGTCCAGCATGATGCAGCGGGCGCCCTTCACGTCGCCGATGATGTTCATCACCTCCGACTTGCCCGCTTCGGGGCGGCGCTTGTCGACGATAGCAAGGTCGGCATCGTTCAGCCGTTTGGCCAGCGAGCGCGCGCGCACCACGCCGCCCACGTCGGGAGAGACGACAATGATCTTCTCCTTGCCGTAACGCTCCTTGATGTCATCCACCATCACCGGGCCGCCGAACAGGTTGTCGGTCGGAATGTCGAAGAAGCCCTGGATCTGGCCGGCATGCAGGTCCACCGTCAGTACGCGGTCGGCCCCGGCGGTGGAGATCAGGTTGGCCACGAGCTTCGCGGAGATCGGCGTGCGGCCATCGGTTTTGCGGTCCTGGCGGGCATAGCCGAAATAGGGGAGGACGGCAGTAATGCGGCGGGCCGAGGCGCGGCGCAGCGCGTCCATCATGATCAGCAGCTGCATCAGGTTGTCATTGGCGGGGTAGGAAGTCGACTGGATGACAAACACGTCCTCGCCGCGAACATTCTCGTCAATGCGAACGAAGATTTCCTGGTCGGCGAAGGTTTTCACCTCCGAGCGCGTCAGCCGCATGTCCAGATAGTCTGCGATGGCGTCCGAAAGGGGGCGATTTGCGTTGCAGGAAATCAGCTTCATGGGGGCGCTCCCTTGGTGGCCTGCCGGGTTCGCGACGCTTTTGTAACACGCCGCCGCGAGTCGCAAGCCACAGGAAACTGGAATCGCTGAGATTTATGCAAGCAGAACGATTGCCGCTGCGTTCCGTCCGTAATCGGGTTCTCCGCGCAGGTTGCGGCGGCGGTTGGAAAAATAGGCGTCTTCCATCGCGCAGGTGTCGTGGCGCAGGTTGAACACCCCGCCGGCCCCGGCGGAAACCAGCTGGCGTTCGCAAAAGCCCGGCAGGTCGAAATGAAACCGGTCGCCCTTGCCGGGGGTGAACAGGTCTTCGCTGGCGCCGTCCTTGGCCAGGAACGCCGCGCGGAATTCCGGGCCGACCTCATAGCTCGCCGGACCGATCGTCGGGCCGATGGCCGCTCGGATGCGCGCGCGCCGGGCGCCCAGCGCTTCCATTTCTTCCAGTGTTCGGGTCAGAACGCCGGCAAGGGCGCCTTTCCAGCCGGCATGGGCTGCGCCGATCACGCCCGCCTCCGGGTCGGCAAACAGAACCGGCGTACAGTCTGCCGAGAGGACGCAGAGCCCCAGTTCCGGCCGGTTGGTGACCATCGCGTCGGCCTGCGGCCGCTCGCTCCACGGCCCGGTCACCCGCACAACGTCCGGCGAATGCACCTGATAGCAGGACAGCAGCCATTTTGCCCCCAGCGCGGCGGCAATCCGGGCGCGGTTTTCGGCAATATTGCGCGGATCGTCGCCCGATCCCTCGCCGGAATTGAGGCTATCGTAGATCCCGCCGGAAACGCCGCCTTTGCGGCCAAAGAAACCATGGGATAGCCCGGAAATACCGGACAGCAGGGGGGCGGAGGCAAACGGGGGAGACTGAGACATCCGCCAGACGGTGGCCCCGGCATGTGGCCAATGCAAGGGCAGCGCGGCGGAACTGGCAGAAAACCTGCCTCTTTTTCATAGTCAAAGCCCGTCTCGTCTGCTAGGCGGGCGCCAAATCCACCCGACGGCGCCTTGTTTTCCTCCCTGTCGCGCCGCCCGCCGGAAAGCATATATCAAAATGACGACCCCGCTCGAAAAGATGCGCAATATTGCGATCATCGCACACGTTGACCATGGCAAGACCACGCTCGTCGACGAACTCCTGAAACAATCCGGAACCTTCCGCGCCAACGAAAAGACGCAGGAACGGATGATGGACTCCAACGACCTGGAAAAAGAGCGGGGCATCACCATCCTCGCCAAGACCACCTCGGTCGAATGGAATGGCTACCGCGTCAACATCGTCGATACCCCCGGCCACGCCGACTTCGGCGGGGAAGTGGAGCGTATTCTCGACATGGTGGACGGCGTGATCGTGCTTGTGGACTCGGCCGAAGGCCCGATGCCGCAAACCAAGTTCGTCGTCTCCAAGGCCCTGAAGCTGGGCCTGCGCCCGATCGTGGCCATCAACAAGATCGACAAGGCCGAGCGCCGCGTGGACGAAGTGCTCAACGAAGTCTTCGATCTCTTCGCAAACCTCGACGCGACCGATGAGCAGCTCGATTTCCCCGTCCTCTACGGCTCGGGCAAGATGGGCTGGATGTCGACGCAGTATGAAGAGACCCGCGCCAACATGGACGAGCTCTTCCAGCTGGTGGTCGACCATGTGCCGACGCCGAAAGTCTCCGAAGGCCCGTTCCGCTTCCTGGCCACCACCATTTCGGCAGACCCGTTCCTTGGCCGCATTCTCACGGGCCGCATCGCGTCAGGTTCGGTCAAGCCGAACCAGTCGATCAAGGTGCTCGACCGTGAAGGCAATCTGGTCGAGCAGGGCCGTGTCTCCAAAGTGCTCGCCTTCCGCGGCCTGGAGCGTATCCCGGTCGATGAAGCTTCCGCTGGCGATATTGTCTCGCTGGCCGGCATGACCAAGGCGAACGTTGCCGACACCTTCTGCGATCCTTCGGTCACCGCGCCGCTTGCCGCTCAGCCGATCGACCCGCCGACCATCTCGATGACCTTCCGCGTCAACGATTCGCCGCTCGCCGGCACCGAAGGCACGAAAGTCACCTCCCGGATGATCTGGGACCGTCTGCTGAAAGAAGCTGAAGGCAACGTCGCCCTGAAGGTTGACCGCGCCACCGACGCCGAAGCCTTCACCGTTTCGGGCCGCGGCGAACTCCAGCTCTCGGTTCTCATCGAAACCATGCGCCGCGAAGGCTTCGAGCTGGGCGTGCTGCGTCCGCAGGTCGTGATGCAGGAAGGCCCCAGCGGCGAAAAGCTTGAGCCGATCGAAGAAGTCATCATCGACGTGGATGACGAACATTCCGGCATCGTCGTGCAGAAGCTCTCTGAGCGGAAGGCCGACATGCTCGACATGCGCCCCTCCGGCGTTGGCCGTACGCGCCTTGTGTTCCACGCGCCGACGCGCGGCCTGATCGGGTATCAGGGCGAGCTTCTGTCGGATACGCGCGGTACCGCCATCATGAACCGCATCTTCCACGAATACGCGCCTCACAAAGGCAAGATCCAGGGCCGCCACACCGGCGTTCTGATCTCGATGGACCAGGGCGAGGCGGTTGCCTTCGCGCTCTGGAACCTGGAAGACCGTGGCCCGATGATGATCCATCCGGGCGACAAGGTGTATGGCGGCATGATCGTCGGCGAACACAACCGCGACAACGATCTGGAAGTGAACGTCCTGAAGGGCAAGAAGCTCACCAACATGCGCGCCTCGGGCTCGGACGAAGCTGTCCGCCTCACGCCGCCGCTGATGATGACGCTGGAAAAATCGCTTGCCTATATCGCGGACGACGAACTCGTCGAGGTCACCCCGAAGAACATCCGTCTCCGGAAAATCTATCTCGACCCGAACGAGCGCAAGCGCCGCGCCAAGCAAAGCGCCGACGCGTAATCCACGCGCCCCGGCTCACCTGAAAAAACCCTCTCCGGAACCGGGGAGGGCTTTTTTCTGGGCCGTTTCCGAATCCCGTGGCGGCGGAACCATCGCCCGGCGCCGGCGTTGAACCTCACATCACAGCAAGTGTGGAGTTCACCATGTCTACCTTCGCCATCTACCTGATCGGTTTCCTGCTGTTCGTGTCGGGCCTTGCCTATGGCGCCTACATGCTCGGCGTGTAGCCAGCCTGGATCGGTGTCGGCGCCATCACGCTGATCGGGTTCGGCATGGTCGTGGGCGTCGGCAAGACGCGCCAGAAAGACCAGACGCCCACCAGCGAGTAATCCGCTGGCCTATCCGGCCTCGGTCCCGTCCGCGGGCTCGCCTGCCGGTTCATCTTCCGGCGCGCCTGTCTCCTCGGAGGCAGGTTCGTCCGTGTCCGCAATATCTGAAACTTCCGCTGCCGCCGCCAGCTCTGCCGCAATCTCGGCTGCGCCCGTGCAGGCTGTCTCGATGCCATCCTCGCAGGCAAATGACAGGAAGCGCGCGGCGCTTGCCGCATCGGTGCGTCCGCCTTCGCCATACCGGCGCATGTCGGCGGCCTGCAGGCAGGCCTCGCTCTCGCCCGCCAGGCAGGTTTCCGAAAACAGGAACCGCGCGCGCGACATCTCCAGCTCGCTCGTTCCGGCATCATACATCATCCAGGCCAGCTCATAGCAGCCCTTCACCGAGCCTTCGGTGCAGATGACCGAGAAGATCCGCCGCGCCCGCACGCTGTCCTCCGCGCCGCCCGTTCCATCGCGCAGCCAGGCAGCATATAGTTCGCAGGCGGAAAGATCGCCCGCCCCGCAGGCCTCGCCCATCGCGCGGCGTTCCTCGGCCAGCAGTTTGTCTTCCGCCGTCTCGGCAGGCTCTGCCGCCTCGGCAACCGCCTCGCCCTCGGCTTCAGTGCCTTGCGACGCCCCGTCTGCCGTTTCGGGTAGGGGCGCAGGGGCAGCAACCTCGATACCGAAATCGAGGTCGGGCAGGGCTTCACTCGAAAATGTCTGGGCGATCACGGGCGGGATTTCTTCCGCCGCCGGAGGAACAACGCCTACAATCAGCGGCGCTTCCGGAGAAGCCATCTCCGCAGGGCCGTCCTCAGCCGTCTCCGCCACAGGCGCCGCGTCCTCTGGTCCGCACGCCGCCGTCACGCCCAGCGCGCAGGCCGCCGCATAAGCCGCCTCTGCGCCTGCCTCGTCCGGCGCGCCTGTGTCGGGAAAGGCCAGCTCCTGTCCCAGCCTCAGGCAGGAGGCGCCCACGCCGAGGTCACACCCCTTGCCAAAAAGGTCCACAGCCTGCGGAGCATCCGGCGCGCCCCCGCCGGCCTGGTAGGCCGCCGTCCCGGCGAGGTAACACCCCTCGCCATCCTCCAGTTCGCAGGCCTGCAGGTAGCGCGCCTGCGCGGCGCCTTCATCCTTCGGTGCGCCCTCGCCTTGGGTATGCAGCCGGCCCAGCTCGCGGCAGGCCGCGCCCAGTCCCAGCGCGCAGGCCTTGGCATAGACCTCAAACGCCCCGCCTTCGCTCGGCGCAATGCCGCGCCCGGTATAGAGCGCCTCTGCCTCGCGCGCGCAGGCGCCCGCATGGCCCAGCGTGCAGGCCTTTCGGAAGGCGGCAAAGCTCTGGATGTCATTGGCGTCGGTGCCGATGCCCTCGGCCCACACGATGCCCAGGCTGTAACAGCCCGCAGCGTCTTCCAGCGTATAGCAGGCCTTGTCGAACAGGCTGAATGCCCCGGCCAGGTCCTGCGGCGCGCCCTCGGTCGCCAGCAGCATCGCCTCGCCCAGTTCCACACAGGCGCTTGCCTCGCGCGCATCGCATTGCGCGGCCAGATCTGCCCGGCTCATACTTGCAGAGACGGGCTCGCCCGCGCCCTCAGTCTGCGCCCGCGCCGCGCCTCCTGCCAGTATCAGCAGGCACAGGAACGCCCCAAGGTGCCGGATAAAACTCATGAAAATCTGCCCCGAATTTCAGCCCGGCGCCATATTGTCGGCGCCGCCTGCGGGGTCAACACCGGGTGGCCCATCGGCGCCTCCGGGTCGCAGCAGGCCGCAAGGCCCGCGAAGGCCGGGGCAGGCAGGCCCGCCCCGGCGCCCGTCAGTTCACAGTGAACACGATCGGGTAGACCGCGTTCTGCTGCTCGACGGGCCGGCCATTGCGGATGGCGGGGAGGAACTCCGCCTGCCGCACGGCGCGTTCTGCCTCGCTCTTGAAGACATTGTCCGTACACTTCGCCACCACGTTTTGCGGCCGCCCGGCGATGTCGACATCGAAATACACGTCACATTCCCCGGAAATCCCGCGCGTGACCGCCCCCGAAGGCATAGACGGTGCCGGCGGGCGCACAGGCGTCAGGACGCGCCCGTCCAGCGGCCCGGCGCTGACCGTCCCCACATCGAACTTGATGCGCACGGGCCCTGCCTCCGCAGGTACTTCCCCGGTCCACACGCCGCCAAAACCTTGTGTGGGCACGAGCGGCGGCGCCTGCCGTTCGGCGGCGGGCGGCGTGGTTGTCTTCAGCCAATCGGGCTTGGGACGCACGGTCGCCTCCATCGACGGTGGATCGGACGGCGTGATGGTTTCCAGGATGCGGTTTTCCGTCTCCACCAGCCTCACGTCTTCAACCGTGATCAGCGCATTGGCGGCCAGGAAAAGGGCATAGACCAGCGGCGCAGCCAGCACGGCGGCGATGCTGAGGCGCGAAGGCCCGGTATTCATCAGATACATGAGCTTGTTTCCTCCAGCTTGCGCTCCGGCGCGGCTCTTGCGGCCCGTCCGGATGAGGACAGCGTCGCGCTGCCCATCTTTACGCTAGGGAAACTTCATGGAGCGTCAAGCGAAAAGCGAGCCCCGCTTATCAACCTTCGCAAGCAAAGGCGGAGCGAGGGGCCATCCTAGGCCTCGGATGGCCCCTCCAGCGCCGCGGACCGGGAGGAAACATTGGTCTGGCGCTGTTCCGCAAAATTCTGAGGCGCGCCTTAGTTGGCGAGCGGGAAGTCGACAGCAGCGAGCGTCTGGAAGCCCGGCGCGATGTCCAGGCCAGCTTCGCTCTGGTCGGCGTGGATCTGTTGCACAGCCGCTTTCACGAGATTGGCGGAGCATTCGGTGTCGACATAGATCGAGCCGACGGCGGGCATGCGCTGCGAGCAGATCTTGCGGGCTTTGGTCTCCAGGTCGGAAACCAGCGTTTCAACGCCGGTATCGGTGGAGAGCAGGGCCGGGTCATAGTCCATTTTCAGGGTCACTTCCTTGACCGGACCGGCGACCGCAACAGGGGTGAGAACCATGGCAGCGGCCAGGATCGTCGAGGTAACTTTCAGCATAGGATAAGTCCTTCAGAGTTAGCGCCGGATACGCCGGCTGAAACTCCTCCCGCAGTCAGTCTGGGGTCTTATCCTGCTCCGGTACGGTTTCCCGCCGGCCCCGGTGGACGGGGCTGGCAGACCGTGGCCTGACCGGAGCGGCCCAGCTCATGCTGCAATGCAACAATTACCCGCCCTCCATGACATGGCAATGACATGGCCGCCATGCTGAACGGAATACCTGTCATTCATTCATCAGATGTGCAGGCGGCAGGCAAACCTGCTCAATCTTTGAACAGGTGTTGAAACATACCGGCGGTATGCTGACGATTCCGGGGTCGATTTGCCCCTGAGTCTCCCCCGTTGGGTGCGCCCGTGTCGGGAATGACCGGAAATGTATTCAAAGAGGCTCAAACTGTCCCCGTTTGTCCTCAAAATGACACGGCCTGTCCCCGAAAAGGCACGTCCTGCCCCTGAAAGGCGCTGCCCGGCCGCGCCGCGCCCTGCGCCGGGCAAATCCTGTTGGAAAAGCGCCGCCCTCTCCAACACGCCGCCCGCGCCATCTGCCTGAAAGCGCAGGATTTTGGCGGGTCGGCTCACATTTTATCCGGGGGAAGGGCGCGTCCCGCACTCTCCCCCTCATGCGTGCCATCTTTGCCGACAGCTCCAACAGCCTCATCCGCTTTGCCCAGGTGGCGGCGGAATATCTGGCTTTGGGGCTGGCCACGCGGCTCGGCCTTGGCCGCTTCGGCCACACGGCCTTTCTTCCGAAGGCAGACTACCGGGCGATCGCCGCAGAGCTTGGCTTTATCGAATTGCTGGTCCGCCGGGCGCTGTTCCTGATTGCCGCTGTCCGCGGCATCCTGCCTGCGCCGCCTGCAAAGCCCAGCTCTGCAAAGCCCAGCTCTGCAAAGCCCGGCCCTGCTGCAAAGCCTGCAGGTCCGCCCCGCGCGCCGCGCTTCGGGCTGACAGAGCGGGCAAAGCCCGCCCGGCGCCTGCCCGGTGCATTTCCTCTTTATACGGCGCCGCGCCATCCGGCTCAGGCCGAATGGGCCGGTGCTGGTGCCAGGGCCGGCGGGCTTCTCCCCGCCGCCCGCCTCGTCCGCCGGCTTCAGGCACTGGAAGCTGTGTTTGACGGGCCGGAGGCCTATATCCTGCGCATGCAGCGCCTGCTCTCCTCAGGCCCGCGGAAAATCCTTGCGCGCGCTGCTGTTCCGGCGACGCCGCTACCGGGCGTCGATCCTCAGGATTACCGTATCCTGCTTAAACTGCAGCTGATTGTGGGCGAGGGGATCGCCCAGCTCTGGCCCGATACGGGCTAGATCAAACACCGTTTTCTCTAGACGCCGCGCCGTGCCCGCAGGGCCGCGGCCAGCGTCCCATCATCCAGATGATCCAGCTCGCCGCCCACGGGAACTCCGTGCGCGAGCCGCGTCACATCCACGCCTTTCCCGGCCAGCAGGTCGGCCACATAATGCGCCGTGGTCTGACCATCCACCGTGGCGTTCAGCGCCAGGATCACCTCGCGGATGCCGCCCGCCTCGATCCGCGCCACAAGGCTCGCAATGCCAAGGTCTTCCGGGCCGATGCCGTCGATGGCCGAGAGCACGCCCCCCAGCACATGGTAGCGCCCGCGAAACGCGCCGCCCCGTTCCAGCGCCCACAGGTCGGGCACGTCTTCCACCACGCAGATCAGCCCGTCATCGCGCCCCGGCATCTGGCACACGGCGCAGGGCTGCACGGTGTCGTAGTTTCCGCAGGTCTGGCATTTCTGGATCTTGGCGCCGGCTTCCGTCATCGCTTCGGCCAGCGGCTTCAGCAGCGTGTCGTTCCGCTTCAGCAGGTGCAACGCCACACGCCGCGCCGACCGTGGCCCCAGCCCCGGCAGCTTGGCAATCAGGTCGATCAATCGAAGAAGCTCAGGACCGGCAGAACGCTGTGACATGGGAAGGCCTTCTGCCTGAGTCTGGGGGGTATGTCATCCTGGAAGCAGTCAAGCGGCCATCCGGGATACTCTCTCCACTAACGTCACCCTCGATGGCCGGAAGGCCATCTGAGGGCCTATCTCCCGCCAGTTCCCCGGCGTCCAGCGGTGAGAAAAAGAGCTGGGCGCTCAGATGGCCTTGCGGCCATCGAGCGTGACGTGGGGTGGTGCGGCGCCGATCAGAACGGCAGCTTGAAGCCCGGCAGCATCCCGCCAAAGCCGGCGGTTGCCGATTTCATCGCGTCTTCCATCGCCTGGTCCAGCCGCTTGCGGGCGTCCGAATGCGCCGCTTTCAGCAGGTCTTCGATGATTTCCGGATCGTCGCCCATCAGGCTCTTGTCGATGCTCACGGAAACCAGCTCGCCCTTGCCGCGCAGCTTCACGCGCACAAGGCCGGCCCCGGCCACGCCATCGGCTTCGGTGTTTTCGATCTTCTGCTGCACTTCGGCCATCTTGGCCTGCATGGCCTGGGCCTGCTGCATGATCTGGGCGAGGTCTTTCATGGCGTCTTCTCCGTCACTTCCGTGTCAGGCCGGGCGGCGCGTCTTGAGGGGGATCACATTGCTGGGCAGATTGTCCTGGCCGTCCTGATTTTCAAGCGGAACAGCGTCGAGGATCACATCGAGGATCACCGCGCCGGGGATCGCCGCCAGCGTTGCCGCAATCGTCGGGTGCAGCTTGGCGTCCTCAATCCGCTCGGCCTTTTCCCGCCGCTCGCGCTCGCGCACGGATTCGGCGTCAGTCTCGGTCTCCTCGACGATCCAGTCGAGTTCGGTGATGTCTTCCAGGAAGGATTTCAGCCGCCCCAGCAGGCCTTGCGGCGCGCCGGGCGCCAGCGCGCAGGCGAGCTTTCCGGGCGAAAAATGCGCGGTGCGTACGAAGCGTTCGGCGTCCACCTGCAGGGCCACTTCGCGCATCTCGTCCATCGCGGCCAGCATGTCGGCAAAGCTTTCCACCCCGCCGGGCGCCTGCGGCGAAGCCTTAAGGGGGCTGGCGTCCTTTCCCGGCGGTCGGGACCCCTCGGCAATCATCCGCGCCGCTTCCTCCGGAGACGGAAGGGTAGAGGCCGCTGCCAGCCGGATCACCACCATATTGAGGGCGGTGGCCGGGTCTGGCGCAATCATCAGGTCGTTATAGCCAGACAGCAGCAGCTGCCAGTTGCGCGCCGCCTGGGCCGGCGTCAGGCGCTGGGCCAGTGCCCGCGTCCGGTCGGCCCAGTCGGCCGGGCCTGCCGGGCTCCAATCGTCACCCGTTGCCTGCGCAACAGAAATATCGGCTGCAATATCAAGGATGTCCTTGAGGATGACGGCCGGGTCTGCTCCGCCCGCCACCTGGTCGCGCGCTTCAGCCAGGGCGCCTTTTGCGTCGCCGGTCACGGCCTTTTCGAAGGCATCCAGCAGGCGGGCGCGGTCGCCCAGGCCCAGCATCTGGCGCACGGCGCCGCCCGAAACGGCTTCGCCGTCCGTCGTCTGAACAATCGCCTGGTCCAGCAGCGAGAGCGCGTCCCGCACAGAGCCTTCGGCCGCCCGCGCAATCAGCGCGAGGGCTTCTTCAGAGACATTCGCCCCTTCCTTGTCGGCCACATTGCCAAGGTGGTTTGCCAGCTCGCCGGTATCGAGGCGCTTCAGGTCAAACCGCTGGCAGCGCGACAGAACCGTCACGGGAACCTTGCGGATCTCGGTCGTCGCGAAAATGAATTTGAGGTGGGGCGGGGGTTCTTCCAGCGTCTTCAGCAGGGCGTTGAAGCTCGCATTCGACAGCATGTGAACTTCGTCGATGATGTAGACTTTGTAGCGCGCCGAGACGGGGCCATAGCGGGCCGAGTCCAGCAGGTCGCGCATGTCGGCCACGCCCGTGCGGGAGGCCGCGTCCAGCTCCAGCACATCCGGGTGCCGGCTCGCCATGATGGCTTCGCAATGCTCGCCCGGCGGATCGAGGTGGATTGAGGGGCCACCCGACTTGCCCTTCTTGCCTTTGGCGTCAGCGGCAGGCTCGTAATTCAGGGCGCGGGCCAGCAGGCGGGCGGTGGTCGTCTTGCCCACCCCGCGCACGCCGGTCAGCATGAAACCATGGGCAATCCGGCCCGTCTCGAACGCGTTCGAGAGGGTGCGCACCATCGCTTCCTGGCCGATCAGGTCCTCGAAGCGGCGCGGGCGATACTTGCGCGCCAGCACCTCATACGCCTTGCCGCGCGCAGGCGCGTCCTCACCCCCGAAAAGGGCGCCGGTGGCGTCATCGCCTGTGGAGGAATCGTCTGCGCTCATGGACCGGCCGGACATTAGCCGGGGAGGCGCGGGGGCGCAAATGCCAGATCAGCGCTCCCCCCGGCAGGATCAGCGGATACGCGTGCGGGCTTCGGCCGGGAGGCAAAGCCCGCCGTTGCGCAGGCAGGCCTCCAGATAATCGAGCGCCCCCGAAAGCGTCACCGTACGGGCTTGGCAGGTGAAGCCGATCTCTTCGGCTGTGGCGGTCAGGCTGCAGGCTGGGTCGAAGGCCCAGCCGACCGACAGTCGGGCCGATCCGCCTGGAACTTCCAGCAACAGATCTTCGTAAATGTGGTCTGAGTACGGACCGGCCGCCTCGCCGGCCACTTCTTCGGGCGGCAGGCGGGGCGGCTTGAGGCCGGCCGGCCAGCGCCATGCGGGCGGGGAGGACGGCAGTGTCGGTGCAGGGTGTTTGGCCGCTGGCGCAGGCGGGCTTGGCGCGGGCGGCTCCTGGGACAGCCAGTAGATTTCCTGCCGGGCAATCGCGCTTTCAAGGTGAGGCAGGGCCTCCGCCGGGCCCACGCCGAACGCGCCATCCCGCGCAACCTGCGCGCGGAGCGCCTCGAACAGGGCGCCGCGCGCGGCCGGATCAGTTGCCTTGATGCCGTTAAGCTGGCCGATGACCCAGCCGAGAATATCGCCGCGGAGCGACAATCACTCCGCCGGAACGCCGTCGGCTTCTTTCGTCTGGCGGGCGTCGAAGCGGCCCCAGACGCCCTGGTCGCCATGCCAGTCGCCCTTCGTGGCGCCTTTGGAATATTCCGTCGCGCGCTGTTCGAAGAAGTTGGCATGCTCGACCCCGTTGAGGATCTCGGTCAGCCAGGGGATCGGGTGCTTGGTGATGCCGAAGATCGGCTCCAGCTTCAGCTGGCCGAGGCGCCAGTCGGCGATGTAGCGGATGTATTGCTTGATGTCGTCGGCGGTCATGCCCTCGACCGGGCCCATTTCGAAGGCCAGTTCGATGAACTTGTCTTCCAGGCTCACCACCGTGCGGCAGCACTCGCGGATGCGCTCGCGCAGCTCGTCCGTCATGCAGTTGGTTTCGGCGCAGAAGGTGTGGAACAGCTTGATCATGCCTTCGCAGTGCAGCGACTCGTCACGCACCGACCAGGAAACGATCTGGCCCATGCCCTTCATCTTGTTGAAGCGCGGGAAGTTCATCAGCATGGCGAAGGAGGCAAACAGCTGCAGGCCTTCGGTGAAGGCGCCGAACACGGCCATCGAAACGGCGATGTCCTCGTTCGAGCCGGTGCCGAACTGGCCGAGATAGTCGTGCTTGGCGGCCATCTCCTTGTATTCCATGAAGGCGGAGAATTCAGAGTCCGGCATGCCGATGGTTTCGAGCAGCAGGGCGTAAGCCGCGATGTGGATCGTCTCCATATTGGAGAAGGACGACAGCATCATGGACACTTCCACCGGCTTAAACAGCGGCATGTAGTGTTCCATATAGTTGGCGCCGACTTCGACATCCGACTGGGTGAAGAAGCGGAAGATCTGGGTCAGCAGGTTGCGCTCGGCGTCCGAGAGTTTCACCGCCCAGTCCTTGCAGTCCTCGCCCAGCGGGACTTCCTCAGGCATCCAGTGAACCTGCTGCTGCTTCTTCCAGAACTCATAGGCCCACGGATAGCGGAACGGCTTGTAAGCGAGGCTGGGGGTCAGCAGGCCGGGACGATCTTTGCTTACGGTTGCCATGGTCTGGGCTCCATCTATCGGTCAGTTGCGGCCAGCGAATCCGGCCTCGGCAGGCATAATGAACACCACATATAGTGCTTAAAATAGGTTAATGCCGCAAGATGTGCAGTCTGCCGCACCCCTCGAAACTCACAACAAAGCCTGTCAGCGGGCGCCGCGCGGGGCGGTAACCGAGCGCAGGCCCATGCGGTATAGCGCTGCCTGGCCAAGTTCAAGGTCGGCCTGGGTGTGGCAGAGGAAGGCGACCCGCTCGATTTTCGATTCGGGCCAGTTGAGCAGGTATTGGTGGGCCGTCTGGATCAGGCCCTGGGCCCGCTCATGCGGGCTTTCGCCGCCGCCGCGCGTGCCGAAGAGGGGGAAGAGGACCGATTTGTAGGCCCGTTTGGGGCTCATGCCGAACTGGTTGTTCTCCTCGTCCACCGCGGCGAGCGCGTTGCTGACGCATTTGCGGTAGGCCCCGATCAGCCGGTAGCCCCGGCCGGGCTCGCCCTGATAGGCGGCGGTGTGAACGAGGCGGCGGACCTTGTTGGTCTTCTTCAGCATGCCCGCGCCGGTGAGGATGGCGGTGGCCGGCTCCACCCCGGTGCGCTGCTGGTGAGCGCCAACGCGCTGGAAGAGGAGGCGCAGGATGGTGTCGTCGCGGACAAAGCCATGCCGGTCGCGCCGGGAGCCGAGATAGCGGATGGCGGCGGAGACGGAGGGCTCATGGAAGCGGCCAAACTCCATGCGGGTGTTTTCCGGGTTCACCCACACATCCATGTCGTCGATGTCGGCAATGTCGCCGGTGACGAGTTCGACGAGCTTTGAGGGCTTTGGCCCCTGCGGGCCGACCCGGTAGGAAATGTAGCGCCGCTCCGGGATGACCCGGCCGGGGAGGGTGACCTCCATGCCGGGCATCAGCGTATGCACAAGGCTATCCGTGCTCGGATTGTCGAGGCTGTTCTTGACATGCGTGCGCAGCAGGGCGCGGCAGTCTTCCAGCATCTGGGCGCGGGAGGCGCCGGCGCGCGGCTCGAAATCGTAATCGAGTGCCCGCATGCCGGAGATGGAGAAGGGCGAGGTGGAGCGCGCATGGCGCAGGATCACCGTGCCAGCGCGGCGCGCGGTCTGGCGGATGCCGAGTTCGAAGAACACGTCCGGCGAACCGAGTGTCACGTCGGCAATCACCACATCAGCTTCCAGCAGGTTCTCGATCATCTCCTTGTGGATGAGGCCGGACCGGCTCACCCGGTCGGCGCGGATGATGTCGAGGTTGAGGTCTTCGATCACCGGGCGGATCAGCTCTTCATAGACGCTGTCGAAGTCCAGCTCCGGCCCCTCGTCGGCGTCGCCCGGATTGCTCCAGGGCAGGATGACGAAACACCGCCGTCCCGTCTGGGCCTTGCCTTCCTGCTCGGCAGGGCGGCTTTCGCCCTGCGCCTTTCCTTCGAACGCCATGCTCACAAGCCCTGCCTCATGAAGCTGTCCCCGGCCCGCCTCCGGCGCAAACGCACCTTGTCCGGACTGGCTGAGCTCCGGTTACCCTCTGCACAGACGAAACTATGGTGGCCGGTGGCTGGCAAGGCAGGATACGGACGGCTTTTCGCCCGGCAGGCGAGGCCCCCGGCTAGTGCTCTGTTTCCCGTTGGATTCGTGCCAGATTATAAATGCGTAAGGTTCAGGCCGGCCGGCCCGCTGCCCGTTTGTGCATCACTCGCCGACGCGCCGGGCAGGCACGGGCAGGGCGCACACATCCAGCACCTTGGGCGGGGTGTAGGCAAACGCGTCAACGGCCGAATAGTCGCGCTTGGACTCTTTCAACGCTTCCCACGCCGGCGAGGGCGTGCGCATCACCTCATAGCTGGGGCGGTCCTCTGCGGGCAGGTCTGCCGCCATGCGGGCCGAAAGGATCTGGTTTCCCGCCAGCTTGCTACGGCGATACTGGCGGATCTGGTAGGCGAGTTCCTCGTCCTCGCCGAACAGGGCGCCTTCTTCTTCCTCCGTCGACGGATCGACACGCGGCAGGCGGTGGATGTATTCCATCCCGTCGATCACCCGGCCGAAGAGGGTGTAATTGCGGTCCAGATACCGCCTCGGCTGCAGCGGAATATAGATTTCCGTCGAGCCGCTTGACGGGTTGGCGTCGCGCGCCATGCCAAGGCTGCCAGGGCAATTGAGCAGCCATTCCTTGCCATTCTCACGGCCCACGGCGAAGCCTTCGCGGTGGCCCGCTTCTGCGGCGAAGAGGTCTGCATTGCCTTGCGGGTCAAAGCCATCTGCCGGGACTTCGCGCTCCGCCTCGAAAGGCAAGGTCGGCCAGGCGGCGATGGCCATCGAAAACTCGCGGCCCGCCTGCGCCACATGGCCTTCCACCACGCGGTAGAAGAACTCGTCATCATAAAAGCCCTCGCGGACCGCTTCCCGGATCTGCGCGGCATGGGCGGGCGCCGCTTCCGGGAAAAGCTCGATTGCCACCATGCCAGTTTCCAGCGTGATGAGCACAAGATTTTCCGGCTCCACGGCGCGCCAGTCGGGATCGGTCTGGGCCGCGGCGGTAGGGGCGGCTTCCGGGGCGGGCTCAGTCAGCGCGGCAGGGGCGCTGACACATGCGGCGCCCATCAGGGCGGCAGAGAGGGCGATGAGGCGTTTCATGCCGAGAACTGTCGGTGAGGGGCGGCGTTGCGTCAATGGCAATGTCTGGCGCTGTGCTGCGCTCAAAATCGGGGGCTTGTCCGGGCACGGAAGAGCGGGCAGGGTGGGGCGCAATGAAACGTATTGCTCTGGAGCGCCCGAAACTGCCTGACTTGCCACTGGAAGGCGGCTGTCATTGCGGGCGTGTGCGGTATTCGGTGACGCGCCGGCCGATGGCGGTGAATGCCTGTCATTGCGGCGATTGCAAGCGGCTGGCGGGCGGGCCGTTTGGGGTTTACCTGCATGTCTCCAAGGCGGGCTTTCATGTCCATTCCGGGCATCTGGATGTATTTCGCAGGACCGGGGGAAGCGGCAACACCATTCCCATCTATCGCTGCCGGGATTGTGGCACGCGCCTGTGGCATGGGCCGGAGGTGGCGCCTGATCTGGTGATCCTGTGTGCAGGTACGCTGGACGCGCCGGACTGGGCGGTGCCGACTTCGCACATCTTTGTGGAAGAGGCCGCGCCGGACGCTGTGGCAGCAGACGACGCGTTGGTGATCGAGGCCTTCCAGACGACACGGGCGGCGCTGTGGGATCACTTCACCGCAATTTACGGCGCAGGCTGAGCGAAGCGAGCTGGGCGCGCCAATATTCTGCGAGGCGCATTTGTGTGGCAGCAAGGGGGAAGCCGTGCCGGGCGACATGATCCTGCGGGATCGTGTCCCAGCCGCGATGCTCCACGGTGACCCGGGTTTGTTCGCCAACGGCTTCGAAGCGGACTTCGGCCTGTGTGAGCTGGTCTGGCGAAAATGTTGCCTGCCGCCAGGAAAAGCCGAGGCGTTGGCCGCGCTCCCAGGCGGTGACATGTCCGATCTCGAACACTTTGCCGTTCGGTAGCGTAGTGATTAGGCGGGTTTCGCCTTCAAAGCTGAGGGTGCCATCCCCGCGCGGGGTCAACTGGAAAAGCGCGCCGGGCTGCCACCAGAGGCCGATCTCGCCCGTGAAAATATCGAAGGCATCTTCCGGCGTTGTTGCCACACGAAGGGAGACGATGACCGCACTCACGGGGCCTTCCGGGCGCGGGCCTTGGTCTCGACATGGGCTTTGAAAGCAGTGAGCTGGTTGCTCCAAAGCGCTTCGGTTTCCTTGAGCCAGAGTTTGAGATCGGTCATGGCGCCATCCTTGAGCGAGTAGATCCGCACACGGGCATCAAATTCCGGATGGCTTTCTTCAGCAAGGCCGGCCTGTTTGAGCAGGCGCAGATGGCGGCTCATTGCGGGGGCGGCGAGGCCGAGGGCGCCGGCAAGCTCGCCCGCGCTGCGCGGCCGCTCGCCCAGCAGCTCTACCGCGCGGCGCCTGTCTGGATCGGACAGGGCAGTAAAGACGGCGTCCAGCCGGGCCGCTTGGTTCACAACCGGTCCCGCGTTTTGAGGCCGCCGCCAGCGGCTGCGTCCCATTCGGCTGGCGTCATGCGGTTCACCGTGACGCCGAAGGTCCAGATATGGCCTTCGGGATCACGCGCCCGATAAGTGCGATCGCCATAGAACTGGTCGTCCGGTGCCTGAAGGATTTCCGCGCCGGCCTTTCGGGCGCGGGCGCAATGGGCGTCGATGTCGTCACCCTCGGCAAGCTGGACATGAACGGTCTGCGTGTTCTTGCCGGAGAGGTTCTTCGGGCTGCGATGATCGTCTGACCATTCGCTGCCGACCATGATGACGCCCTCTCCGAACCTCATCTCCGAATGGGCGATACGTTCATTCTCGTCGAGGATGACCATCAGCGGCTCAAACCCGAACGCCTCTTCCAGCCAGCGAAACGCCGCATTCGGATCAACATAGCAAAGCGCGCTGGAAATTCCTTTTCCGCGGTAAAGGTCAGACATGGCCTATTCCTTTCCTAAAGTGATAATATTTCTACAAAAGTGAAAATAAAAGATCAAGCGGAAACATGCGGCGCAGGCGCGTCACGGTCACGGCAAGCGAGAGTGGCAGATGTGAAAGGCCCCGGAGTGGGGGGAACTCCGGGGCCTTGAGCGCGCGCTGCGGGAGGAGGACAGCGGCGTTAGTAAGCGTAGCGGCCGCGGCGGATGGCGTGGGCCGCGTCCGAGCGGGCGGCATCCATCTTCTGGTCAATGATGGCGGGGATCAGGAACAGGTCCAGAAGCCACCAGACAAAGCCGATGAGGAAGAAGTAGCTGACGATCTGGAGGAGGGCCGTGACAGGCTTGCCCAGATAGAAGCGGTGCGCGGAAATCCAGCCCAGGAAGAACCAGAGCAGGTAGGCGGCGCCTGCGCTTTTCTTCTCATTGGCAGCGCGCTGCTCGATCAGGATCATGTCTTCGGTCGTGAAGGCCATTGTTGCTACGGCTCCTCCTTGTCTTATCGATAATCATATAGGAGCCCGGCAGGCAGTTTCCAGAGGGTTTTTATCGAAAAACGGCAAAAATTTTGATAGGCCCGATCTTGCGGCCAACAAGGAAAAGGCGGCAGCCGGAGCCGCCGCCTTTATCCAGGCCCGCTGGCAGGGGATTAGAGCCAGTAAGGCTGGACCTTGTAGTAGGTGTAGGCGGCATCCCGGGCGGCGTGGCCGTCATTGCGGGTCAGCTGCTCGATCGAGTCGGCGGGCGCCTTCTCCAGCTGGTCTTTGGTGAAGGGCACGACATAGCCTTCCTTGTCCTTGCTGTAGTCGAGCGTTGACCACGGGATCGGATGGTACTTTTCGCCCATGCCCAGGAAGCCGCCGAAACCGACAACGGCGTAGAGGATCGAATTGTCCGTCTTGTCGAGCATCACATCCTCAACCTTGCCGATCTTGTCGCCGGAAGAGTTGAAAACGCTGGTGCCGATGGTGCGGCTGGCGGGAATGGCGGTGGTATGGCCGGATTGGGTCGGCATTTTTAGGCCTCCTTTTCGGGGTTGCTGTACCGGACCAACGCATGGGGCACCGGGGAGTTGTGTTAATTATTGTTAGGCGGGGGCGGGCGTGAGAGGGTTGGACGACAGATCGTCCGGGAGGGGACAATGAGAGGGATCGTTCAGGCAGCGATGGCCGCAACCGTTTTCATGCTGGTGGCCTGCGTCAGCGCTCCGGCGCCGGAGGCGGAGCCTGCCGCGACGGCGAAGGAGTATATCATCGCCGAGATCGAGGTGATCAATCCGGAGCCCTACAAGGAATATGTGGCGGCCGTGACGCCGATGGTGGCCGCGTTTGGCGGGCGTTATGTGGTGCGCGGTGGCGCGGCTGAAGGCCGGGAAGGGGACATCCCGCGCGGGCGGATCGTTGTGCTGGAGTTTCCCAGTGTTGAAGCGGCACGGCGGTTCAGCGACTCGCCGGAATATGCCGCCATTGCCGCGCTGAGGCACCAGAACGCGGTTTCGCGCCTGATGATCGTGGAAGGCACAGCGCCCTGACGCGGCGCGGGGCGCTTCCCAATATCCGGGTGGCCTGCTAAGGGCCGCGGCCATGTACCAGATCACGGCAAGAGGCCCGCGGGGGCCAGTGGAAACGGCATGGGACGCGCTCGCCTGGGTGGACCCCTCGCCCGCAGGCGCGGTCGATGCCAAGGAAGATGCACGCGGCGCATGGCGGATCGACGCCTTCTGCGAAACGATGGAAGAGGCCGAAGAGTGCGTCGCCATCATCCAGGAAGCCGCGCCCGAGCTGATCGCCCGGATCGAGGAAATCGTGGAGCGCGACTGGGTGACCATGTCGCTGGAGGGCCTGCCGCCGGTGAATGCAGGGCCTTTTGTGGTGGCGGGCAGCCATGCGCTGGCCAAAACCTCGCCGGGAAAGATCTCCGTGCTGATCGAAGCGGGCCCGGCTTTCGGCACGGGCCATCACGGCACGACGCTGGGCTGCCTGCTGGCGCTGGCCGAGGCGCGCCGCTACCGCAAGCCGGGGCGCGTGCTGGACCTGGGCACGGGGTCGGGCGTTCTGGCAATTGCCGCGCTGAAGGTTGGCGCCGAATTGGCTGTTGGCTCCGATATCGACCGGGACTCGGTGTTCGTGGCGCGCGAGAATGGCAAGAAAAACCATGTCAGCCGCTTCTTCGTCCACCATGTGCGCGGGGCCAACAATCCGGACATGCGCCGGCTCGGGCCTTACGACACCGTGTTCGCCAATATTCTGATGAAGCCGCTGATCGGCCTTGCGCCGGAAATCGAGCGGCTTTCGGCGCCCGGCGCGGTGATCATTCTCTCGGGTCTGCTGCACCATCAGGCAGCGCCGGTGCGCGCCGCCTTTGAGGGCCATGGCATGCTGTTCCAGAAACGCATCAAGCGCGACGGCTGGTCGAGCCTCGTTTTCCGGAAGAAAGCCTAGTTTTCGAGGGGCCCCTTACCCTCCGGCCCATCCCGGGAAGGGGATGGGCATGGAGGGGACCGCGCGCCGCCGAGGGGGAGGAGGACTGGCTTCGGGCGGTCTGACTGCCTTCCTGGGAGGGGACGCTGGAAGGCGGGTTCGTTTATTGCTGGCGAGATCAGGCGCGCGCGGCGCGGCGGTCCCAGCGTTCCTGGCGACGGGCCAGGATGTGCAGGCGTTTTACTTCCGGTTCGGCTTGCGGAGCCGGGCGGCGGGCAGCCGGTGCTGCGCCGGTCAGTTCATTGACCATGGCGGGGCGCAGAACGTTCTCGATCACCATATCGGTGGTGGAGGACAGGCTGATTTCGGTTTTCATTGGTAGTCCCTTGTTTTTTTATAAATGCTGCGGCGCAACATTTGTTTGTATGCCGCCTATATAGGTTGCAGGTGAAACAAAACAGTATACGAAACGCGATTTTTCTATGTAAATTCGCATAGCTCGCTTGCTTTCCGGTGCCTGCTTAAAAGGCTAAGAAGGAACCATGAGACAGACATTCGACATCAAGGGCGGGCCGCAGGACGGCCGGGCCCATCTTCCGCTTCTTCGCCGCGAACTTGAGCGCCAGGGCCTCGATGGCCTCTACGTGCCCCATGACGATGAGTACCAGAACGAGTACCTGCCCGACGCGAATGAACGTCTGGCCTGGGCGACCGGCTTTACCGGCTCGTTTGGTTCTGCCTTCGTGTTCGCCGACAAGGCGGTGCTGTTTGCCGATGGCCGCTACACGCTGCAGGCTGGCGACCAGACCGATCCGGCGCTGTTTGAGGTAGCGGGTATTCCAGACCCCGGGCCATTTGGCTGGCTGGCGCAGCAAAGCTTCAAGGGCAAGAAGGTCGGGTATGATCCACGCCTGATGAGCCCGAATGACGTGGCTGTGCTGGCCGCCGCCGCAGCGAAGGCCGGCGCCGAACTGGTGGCGGTTGCAGAAAACCCGATCGACCTTGCCTGGGCAGATCGCCCGCCGCAGCCGATGGCGATGGTGGTTCCCCATAGCGTCAAACATGCCGGCATGGCCCACACTGACAAGCTGGAAGCCGTTGGCGCGCAGCTCGCCCGCGATGGGGCGGACGCCGCCGTGCTGACTTCGCCGGCCTCGCTCGCCTGGGCGTTCAACATTCGCGGGGGAGACGTAAGCTGCACGCCGCTGCCGCTTGGCCGGGCGATCCTCAATGCGGACGGGTCGGCTGAGCTCTTCATCGATGAGGCCAAGACCGACGCCGCGCTGCGCCGCCATCTGGGCAACCGCGTGACGCTCCGCCCCCTGAGCAATCTGGAAGAAGGCCTGAAAGGTCTGGCTGGCAAGACGGTGAGCCTGGACCCGGATGTCGCCTCTGCGTGGTTCTTCGACGCGCTGAAAGCGGCCGGCGCCAAAGTGCTGCGCCAGCGCGACCCGGTGGCGATCCCGCGTGCCTGCAAGAATGCCGCCGAGATCAAGGGCACGACCGCGGCCCATGCGCGCGACGGCGTGGCGCTGACGAAATTCCTTCATTGGCTCGATACCGAAGCTCAAAGCGGCGAGGTGACCGAGATTGAGGCGACGATCAAGCTGGAGACCCTGCGCGAGGAACTCGGCACTCTGAACGATCTATCCTTCCCGTCGATCTCTGGGGCAGGGCCGCATGGCGCGCTGCCGCATTACCGCGTCTCTACCGCGTCCGACCGCAAGCTGGAGCGGGGATCGCTTTTCCTGATCGATTCCGGGGGGCAATATCTCGACGGGACGACCGATGTGACGCGCACGGTTGCCATCGGTACGCCGACGGATGAAATGCGCGCCAATTATACGCGCGTTCTGAAGGGGCACATTGCCTTGGCGGCGGTGCGTTTCCCACCGGGCACGACGGGCACACACCTTGATGTGCTGGCACGCCATGCGCTGTGGCAGGCAGGGCTCGATTACCAGCACGGTACGGGCCACGGCGTCGGCGTGTATCTCGGCGTGCATGAAGGCCCCCACCGGATCGCCAAGCCGTGGAACGCTGTTCCGCTGATGCCGGGCATGATCGTGTCCAATGAACCGGGCTTCTACAAGGCCGGCGAATACGGCATCCGCATCGAGAACCTGCAATATGTAACGCCTGCGGAGGATATTCCGGGCGGCGAGATTGCGATGCTCGGCTTTGAATGCCTGACCTTCGCGCCGCTCAGCAGAGATCTGATCGATGTGAAGATGCTGACGAAGGATGAGCGCAAATATGTGAACGACTATCACAAGCGCGTTCTGAAACTGCTCGGCCGCAAGCTTGAGGGCGAGGTGAAAGACTGGCTGAAGAAGGCGTGTGCGAAAATCTGATTTTGCCGCCCTGGAAAATATCCAATCGCCCCGGCCCAGAAGGCTGGGGCGTTTTTTGTTTGAGGCATCATAATTGATCGCTAAGGTAGTAAATATTTCCTTGTTTTGGGGGTGTGTCCGGCTAGATTGATACTCGTCGGGCACAGGAGACTGAGGAATGAAGTATCACCTGATTGGTCTGGTGATGGCAGCGCTCGGTGGTTTTGCGGCGCCTTCCTTTGCAGGCGAGCGCGAGGACGCTGCGTCTGAGGAAGCGGCCGAGGAGAGCGACGACCCTTTCGTGAAGGAAGTCTATTCGCGCGTGGCGCTGGAACAATATGGCCGCTATGCCATCGCCTTTACACCCGAGGAGGCCGGCCAGCAGGCAGTCGGGCTGGGCGTGGAGCTGAACCCGGCGCAGGCGCGCAATTTCCAGCAACGCCTGTTCTACAGCCTGATGGATGTCGACGCGGGCAATACCGCGTTCCTCAAACAGGAACTGGCCATGCGAAATGGGATGTGGTGGACCATTTCGGAGGTGGGGCGTGATGTGTCGGACAAGGTATGGCTGATGGTTCAGCATGCCGATGCCGACCGAGATTTCCAGCGGGAAGCGCTTTCCCTGATGGAGCCCCTGGTTGAGCAAGGAGAAATTCAGGGCGCCAGCGTGGCCTATCTTTCCGACAGGATAGCCTCTGCGGCAAACCGCCCGCAGCGTTTCGGGACGCAGGGCTCCTGTCGGCCAGGTAGGCCGTGGGAGGCAAATGAAATTGAGGCGCCTGCCGATGAAGTTGACTTACGCAGACGGGCTTACGGAATCGATCTTCCGTTTGCAGACTATCAGGTTCAAATGGACCGTATCTGCGGTGAGGGACATTGAAGGACCCGTCTCTGCCTGATTTTCGGGCAGGGTGTTCTTTCTGGCTGGAAAATCGTGACCGGATCATTGGCGCGCGCTGGCGGCAGTCTAATTCTGGGTTTGCTTAAGGGAGGCAGACTTGGAAATTCAGAAAATACTGGAGCCTGCGATGGGGCTTCTGCCTGCGGGCTGGAGTGAGGACCTGCGGCTGCTTTTGGCCATTCTGGCGGCGGGCGTGATGGTGCAGCTGGTGCTGATCGTGATTGCGCGGCTGACGGCGGGAAAATCGGGTAAGGAGGGGGCTGCGTCCGGCGCGGCAAAGAGCGAAACGGTGGTTCCTGCTGGTGCCGCATTGCTGGAAAAGGGCGCACGGAGCGTCAGGGCGCGGCGGTCGGGACTCGACCCGGAGGAATGGGTTTCCGGAAATGTGATCCATCTGGACCGGTACAAGGCGTTGGGCCTCATCCGGTGTGACCGCGTGAAAAGCCCCGTGCAGTTTCGGCTGGCACCCGGATGGACACCGGTGCGGGTGGGCCAGAGGGTGCGGTTCAAAGGCCGGCACGGCGCGCGGCGCCGGCCGGTGGCGGATATTGTGGAGCAGGCGGGGTAAGGCCCCCCGCCGTCAACCTTTCAGATACTGGCCCAGGGCCCGCAGCGGCGTCTTCTGCAGATCCGGGATCGTGCCATCGGCCAGCGGGCCGATATTGATCAGCAGGTTGCCGCGCTTTGAAGTGACGTCCTTGTAGAGGGCGATCACGTCTTCGCTGGTCATATAGTCTTCCGGGATTTCGGCAGAGTTGTAACCGAAGCCGAGACCAAGGCCGCGGCAGGCTTCCCATTTGTGTTCCTTCGGCACGACGCCCAGGCCGAATTCGACGCAGCGATAGTCCGCATACGGGGCGGGATGTTCTTCTTGCGGCTCAGCGGAGCGGGCCTTCATGAGATCATTGAAGCTCTTGCGGGAGCCTTCATCGCGCAGGGAATTGAAGAAATCCTCTGACGCAAACCAGCGATCATTGGTGACGCCATCGGGCACGGCCTTGTAATAATAGTCCAGCAGGGCAGGTACATCCTCGCCATTGGGCCAGCAGATGTCGTTCCAGAAGATTGATGGCTTGTAGCGGTCAATCAGTTCCTTGGCCTGGGCAAGGGCATAGTCGCGATAGTCCTGCTCGGTGGGTACGGCGGCGAACATGTCGCCCATATTGGCAATCGGCGTGTCGCGGAAGGTCCAGTCGAGGCCGCCGGAATAATAGAGGCCGAAACGCAGGCCGCGGGCGCGCACGGCATCGGCGAGTTCGCCGACAAAGTCGCGCTCTGTATGCCAGCCGGGGCGGTGGGGGTTTTCGACTTCCGTTGGCCAGAGGCAGAGGCCATCATGATGCTTGGTGACGAAGACGCAGTGGGTCGCGCCGCATTCGACGAAGAAGTCGGCCCACGCGTTGGCATCGAACTTCTGCGAAGCTGCATCAAATTCCGGAAAGAAATCCTTGTACGGTTTATCACCATAAAGCTTCTTGTGGCGTAGCTGGGTCTCGCTGCCGTCAACTCGGGCAGCATTATCATACCATTCCGAATAGGGAGTCATGACGGCGCTGCGGTAATAGTCTTCGCCGTACAGTTCGTGGATGGCCCGACCGCGCGGCGCCCATGCGGGAATGGCGAACATGCCCCAGTGGATAAAGATTCCCAGCTGCGGCTTGGCAAACCATTCGGGACACTGGCGGCCATTTGGACCAATCATTTCATTCCTCCCACATTAATCTAGTTGTATAGTGTTACCTCCTCGGTACTCGGCTCCTCCAGTCCTTGCAAGGGTGACGTAACGTTCCATGCGAAAGGCGCAAACAGGGAGCGGGGAAGGCCCGCTTTGCCCAGAGCGGCGGCCGTCCACTGGTTGCAGGTGTTGAACATCGAATAGCGGCCTTTCGCCTTGACCAGGATTTCACCAGGGACGGGCGTTGGCAGGGTGTGAAGCTCACCTTCGTTGTCACGCAGGAAAGTCTCGCGGATATGCTCGATCAGCGCGGCGCGGCCTTCGGTGTCGACCGGGATGGGCTCACAATATTCCTCAACCGAGCCTCCATCGACTGGAACGATACGGACAGCTGTCTGATTGAAGCCGGCAAGCGCGCTGAGGACGCGTCCGGGGGTCATGTCTTCGGGTTGAAGGACGCTGGTGAAAAAGACGGAGTCGCCCCAGCCGAAGAGCACATATGTGTCCGGTGGCATCCATGTCGGCAGTTCATCCTTCAGCTCGCCGGTCCATGCGAACATTGGATCGTAGAGCGGCAGGGCGATGTCGGTATGGAACGGGGCTTCGCACAGATAAGTCGGTAGCTGGCCGGCTTCGTGGATCTGCGGGCGTCCGCCGACCGGGAGTTTCCCAGAGATCCAGGCAGCAGCGATATACCAGAAACAAACGATCAGGAGGGCGGCCAGCGTCAGCCCCGCACCTTTCAGGAACTTCATGATCTGTATGCGACGGATCTGCACCCCGCCTCCTGCTTCGCTTCCCCAGGGCGCGAGCGATCAGGATGGGGCCAAGCCGCCCTTGCATGCAAGCCTCTTGTTGCCTGCAGGAATCTTGTTGTTCCGCTTTTGTTCTCATGGTATGAGCGCCCCATGCTACTGTCTGTCTCCATTCGTGATTTCGTGCTCATCTCCCGGCTCGATCTTTCGCCGGGGAATGGCTTCACCGCCCTCACCGGGGAAACCGGCGCGGGCAAGTCGATCATTCTTGACGCAATCGCCCTCGCCCTCGGCGGGCCGGCTGATCGCGGAATTGTTCGCGCCGGCGCCGGGCAGGCGAGCGTCGCGGCAGAGTTTGAGGCTGGGCCTGGCCATCCTGTCTGGGCGCTGCTGTTGGCCCAGGGTATTGCGGCAGAGCCCGGTGAAACGCTGACGTTGAAGCGCATCGTGCGGGCGCAGGGGCCGGCGCGCGGGTTCATCAATGATCAGCCCGCGAGCGCGGCGTTGCTGGCTGAAGCCGGCGACCTGCTGGTGGAGATCCATGGCCAGCATGCAGCCTCCAGCCTGATGCGTCCCTCTTCGCATCGCCGGATGCTGGACCAGTTCGCGGGTAATGAGGGCTTGCTCGCCGAATGCGCTGCGGCCTGGCAGGCGCTGGAAGTGGCGCGTGAGGCGCGGGACATGCTGATTGCGGAGCGAGCCGCCGCGCAGGAAGCCCGCGATTGGCTGGAGGCCTCTGTATTGGAGCTGGAGCGTCTCGCGCCGCAGGCCGGTGAAGCCGCGCGGCTGGCTGAGGAACGTATGCGCCTGATGCAGGCAGAACGTATCAGCGAAGCGGTGTCCGAGGCTGAAGAAGCGCTGGAAGGTGGCGGCGCAGAAGCCGCGCTCGGCAAGGCTGCGCGTGCGGCCGAGCGGATCTGCCGTCTTCCGGGATTCGAGAGCGGGGAGGGCGCCCTGGCGGAGGCGGCCAAGGCCGCTGTAGAGGCGATTGAGCGCGCGTTGATTGAGGTGCGCGAGGCAGAAGTCGCCGTGGCGCGGCTGAGCGCCCTGCCGGAAGCGTCCGGCGATCTCGACGGGGTTGAGGCGCGGCTTTACGCTTTGCGCGCCGCCGGACGGAAATATGGCGTCGAAGCAGACTTACTGCCTGAGAAACTCGATGTATTGCGCGCGCGGCTTGGCCTGGCTGAAGCCGGCGACGGCGATCTGCGCAAGGCGGAAGCGGCAGCCGCCGCTGCGCAGGCACGCTGGCACGGCGCCGCCCACCGCCTGACAGGCGCGCGCCACGCCGCCGCTGGCCGGCTGGAAGCCGCGATTGCGGCAGAACTGAAACCGCTGAAGCTTGGCCGGGCGGTGATCCGCGTCGGGTTCACGCTGCTAGCCGAAAATGAGGCGGGCGCCTATGGCGCCGAGCGCGTCGAGTTCGAAGCCGAAACCAATCCCGGCGCAGGTTTCGGTCCGCTGCGCAAGGTTGCCTCGGGCGGGGAGATGGCGCGCGTGTCCCTTGCCCTCAAATGCGCGCTCGCCGAAGCGGGAAGCGCGGGCACGCTGATCTTTGACGAGGCCGATCAGGGCGTTGGCGGCGCAGTGGCGGCGGCCATTGGCGAGCGGTTCGAGCATCTGGCTCGCACCCGGCAGGTCTTTGCGGTTACGCATAGCCCGCAGGTCGCGGCGGCGGCAGACAGCCACTGGCTTGTAGAGAAGTCTGGTGAGACATCTGGCGAGACGGGGCTCACCTTGCTAGATGCGTCGGGGCGGCGGGAAGAGATTGCCCGCATGCTGTCCGGCGCGGAAATCACTGATGAGGCGCGCGCTGCGGCAGGGAGATTGATGGAGGGTGCATGAGCGGCGTCAAACCAGTCGAAGCGCTGAGCGAGGCCGAGGCCGCCGCCGAGCTCGAACGTCTTGCGCGGGCGATTGCTGACGCCGATGCGGCCTATTATCAGAATGATGCGCCGGAGCTGACGGACGCCGAGTATGACGGGCTGCGCCAGCGCAACCTGGCGATCGAGGCGCTATTCCCGTCGCTGAAGCGAGAGGATTCGCCGACTGACCGTGTTGGCGCTGAAGCGAGCGATGGATTCGCCAAGGCGCGGCATAGCGCGCCCATGCTGTCGCTTGATAATGCGTTTGCGGATGAAGATGTGGCCGATTTCGCCACGCGCATTCGCCGCTTTCTCGGGCTCCCGGCAGAAGAGGTGGTCGCCTTTACGGCCGAGCCCAAGATCGACGGCCTTTCGCTCAGCCTGACCTATGAGAACGGTAAACTGCTGCGCGCAGCGACGCGCGGTGACGGTCAGGTGGGCGAGGACGTAACGGCCAACGCCCGGACGCTGGCGGACATTCCGGCAAAGCTCAAGGGCAAGGGCTGGCCTGCCCGTATCGAGATCCGGGGCGAGGTCTATATGGCCAAGCAGGATTTTGCCGCGCTGAACGAGCGGGAAAGTGCTGCTGGCCGCAAGACCTTTGCCAACCCGCGCAACGCCGCTGCCGGCAGCCTTCGCCAGCTCGATGTTGAAATCACGAAATCCCGGCCGCTGCGGTTCTTTGCCTATGCCTGGGCCGCCGCAAGCGAGCCATTTTCGGAAACCCAGTCGGGCGCTGTTCAGGCTTTTGCCGATTGGGGCTTTGTTACAAACTCCCGCATGGTCCGTATCGAGACAGTCGAGGAAGTGCTCGACTATTATCGGGATATTGAAGCGGCCCGCGCCGGGCTCGATTATGATATCGACGGTGTAGTTTATAAGGTGGACCGGCTCGACTGGCAGCAGCGGCTGGGCTTTGTCAGCCGCGCGCCGCGCTGGGCCGTCGCGCACAAGTTCCCAGCAGAAAAGGCGGTAACAACCCTGCTTGGTATCGACATCCAGGTCGGGCGAACAGGATCCCTGACGCCGGTTGCGCGGCTGGAGCCGGTCACGGTTGGCGGGGTCGTGGTCTCCAATGCCACGCTGCATAATGAAGACGAGATCGCGCGCCTCGGCGTAAAGCCCGGTGACAGGGTGGAAATCCAGCGGGCCGGCGATGTGATCCCGCAAGTGTTGCGCGTGGTTGAGGCGGGGCAGGGGGCGGTCTGGGAAATGCCGCATACCTGTCCGGTCTGCGGTTCAGCCGCTGTGCGCGAGGTTGATGACGCCGGGCGCGCCGATGTGCGACGCCGTTGCACGGGCGGGCTCATCTGCCCGGCGCAGGCAGTGGAGCGGCTCAAACATTTCGTGTCTCGCAAGGCGCTCGATATCGATGGCCTCGGCGAGAAGCAGGTTGTGCTCTTCTTTGAGAAGGGCGTTTTGCGCGCGCCGCAGGATATCTTCCGTTTGAAGAATAATATTGACGCAGCCGGCCTGCCGCCACTGGAAGAGTGGGAAGGCTTCGGCGCCCAATCGGCGAAGAAACTCTACAGCGCCATTGATGCGCGCCGGAAGGTGCCGTTCGCGCGCTTTCTCAACGGCCTTGGGATCCGCTATGTCGGCCAGACGACCTCGCAGCAATTTGCGCGCAGTTTCCTCAGCTGGCAGAGCTTCTGGCAGGCCGTGAAGGCCGCCGAGGCGGCGGGGGTCGACAGCGACGCCTATAACGAATTGACCGGCATCGACGGGATCGGGCAGGCCGCCGCCCGCGCGCTGATGGCGTTTGAGGCTGAGCCTCATAACCGCGACATGCTGGCGGCGCTGCTTGAAGAAGTCGAGGTTCAAGATGAGGTACCGGCAGCTATCGGCAGTCCGGTCACCGGCAAGACAGTTGTCTTTACCGGCACGCTGGAGCGGATGACGCGTGACGAAGCCAAAGCGCGCGCCAGCGCGCTCGGTGCCAAGGTGGCCGGCTCGGTGTCTGCCAAGACGGATATTGTCGTGGCCGGGCCGGGCGCCGGTTCAAAGCTCGTCAAGGCCGAGCAGCTCGGCCTTCAGGTGATGACGGAAGAGGAATGGCTCGCTTTCATCGGCGAGGCCTGAGCTTTTGAAACCACCGGGACGCAGCGGTCCCCGCCAGCTTATTTGCCGCCGGGGATCAGGCGCTGCAGGAATGTGCGGCGCGTGGTCTCGTCGATGCTGTCCGGGTTCAGGCCTTCATTCGTCAGCAGGCGGTAGCTCATCTTGTACCATTCGCTGTCGGGATAGTTGTAGCCAAGCACAGCGCCTGCCACGACCGCCTGATCGCGCAGGCCGAGCGTGAGATAGCTTTCGACGAGGCGGTGGAGCGCCTCAGCGGAGTGCGAAGTTGTCTGATAGTCGGTGACAACCTTCTTGAAGCGGTTCACCGCGGCCAGCGTCTGGTTGGAGCGCAGATACCAGCGGCCGATGGTCATTTCCTTGCCGGCGAGCTGGTCATTCACCATGTCGAGTTTCACGCGGGCGTCACGGGCGTATTCGCTGTCCGGGAAGCGGCGGATGACTTCGAGCAGCGCGGCGCGGGCGTTTTCCGTTGTCGCCTGGTCGCGGCCCACATCGGTGATCTGGTCGAAATTGTTCAGCGCGATCAGATAATAGGCGTATTCGGCTTCCGAGCCGCCCGGATGCAGCGACAGGTAACGCTGGGCGCCGGAAATCGAGGTCGTGTAATCGCGTGAGCGATAGGACACATAGGCTGACATCACCATCGCGCGGCGCGCCCATTCAGAATAGGGATGCTGACGCTCGACTTCCTCGAAAAGCAACTTGGCGCGAACATAGTCACGCTTGTCGAGCCGTTCCGCCGCCTGATTGTAGAGCTGCTCCACAGGGCGCTCGACATAAGCCAGCTCAGGGTTCCGGCGCGTGGAAGAGCATGCGGAGAGAACCAGCGCTCCGGCCAGGATCACGAGGGGAAGGGGCGTCAGTTTCGGCATGCAGTGCGGCCTCGCGCTGTCAGAACTTTTTTCACGAGCTTGATTAGACCGGATTGTGCAGGCTTTCCAAGGCCGTTTGTCATCTTGTCTGTTGCCGCAATGACAGCTTCTGCCTTGCCGCGCGCGCGCCGGGCTCTAGCTTATGGTAGAGATGATTTCGCATAACGCTCAGAACCCGGCGATCGTTCGTTTGTTTTTGTGGCGAAGATGGGCATTTCGATGAGACAGATCAGACTGAGCGATGCAAATCAGGTCGACCGTCAGGTGGGCGAGCGAATGCGGCGCCGGCGGATCCTTCTTGGACTCACGCAGGATCAGGTCGCTGACGCGCTGAACATTTCCTATCAGCAGATCCAGAAATACGAGACAGGCGCAAACCGTGTCAGCGCCGGTCGGCTTGCGCAGATTGCCGAAGTGCTGGAGGTTCAGCCCGGTTGGTTCTTCGGCTCCGCCGAGATGGGGGATGCGCCGGAAAGCTCGTCGCGGGCGGTGATCGAACTGGTACGCAATTTCTCACGTATCGAGGACGACCGCGTGCGCACTCACATCATGGCGCTGATGCGGGCCTTGTCCGGCGGCAGCGATAGTGAGGACGAGGCCGATGAGGCGCGCCCTGCAATTGCCGAAGCGCCGACGGGCAATGGCGCGTCCCGCCAGATCTGACCTAACCTGCAGATTATATTGAATTTATGCGGTGGCGCGAATGCCTTCGCCAGCTTCGGCGAGGCTGCCGGCATCTTCCCAGCACCAGGCAGATGGGGTCGCCAGAAGGGCGCGCACCAGCTTGTTATTGATGCTGTGGCCGGGCTGAACAGCGTCATAGGCACCAGCAATCGGCGCGCCGGCGAGCATCAAATCGCCCACAGCGTCCAGCATCTTGTGCCGGATGAACTCGTCTTCGACGCGCAGGCCTTCCGGGTTCATGATGCCGTTCTCGTCAATAACGACAGCGTTTTCGAGCGAGCCGCCACGGGCAAGACCCATGGAGCGCAGCATGTCGACATCGCGGGCAAAGCCGAAGGTGCGGGCAAAGGCCAGATCGCGGGCGAAGCTGCCTGGAACAAGACGCATGGCCATCTGCTGAACGCCGATTGTCTTGTCAGTGTATTCGATGCGGGCGCGCATGGTGAGGCTGTCATCGGCAACCGGCGACAGGGAGGCGCGCTTGGGGCCCTCGACCACTTCGATGTGTTCCAGCACGCGGATGCGGCGGCGCAGGGCGCCCTGGGCCTTGAGGCCGGCCAGCATCATCATCTCGTAGAAGACGGAGGAGGAGCCATCCATGATCGGGACTTCCTGGGCGTCGATTTCGACGATCAGGTTGTCGATGCCGAGGCCGGCGATGGCGGCCAGGAGGTGTTCAACGACGGCGACGGAGACGCCATGTTCGTTGGTGATGGTGGTGCCAAGCTGCGTGTCGCTGACGGTTTCGGCATGGGCGGGCACGGTGCCGGTGCCCTGGGGCACATCCATGCGGATGAAGATAATCCCTGTGTTTACAGGGGCGGGGCGCATGTTGAGGCGTGCGCGCTGGCCGCTGTGAACGCCGACACCGGCGCAGCTGACAGCCTTTGCGAGAGTGTGTTGCATGTCGCCCATAACTCTAAGCACCTTACTGCGACTGCATCTGTGGCAGCCTTCGGTTCCTAATTGGCAAGGGTGGGGGAAGGGTTCAAAACACGGGATATTGCGTGTTGTTACAAGATGGGACGTTTATCAGGTCTTTATCGTTGAAAATAATGAGGAATTTTCTGTAGCAAAAGCTGTCGCAATCGGGTCACACTGTGTCTGAATCTGATCAGACCGTGTCTTTTTGAGGCATTTGCGTATCAAAACGCGGACGCCCCGGCCTGGGCCGGGGCGCTGCAGGTTCGCCAGTGGCAAAACGGGGTCAGTTATTGGCGGAGCGGCGCAGGAAGGCCGGGATCTCCAGATCGGCATCATCGAACGGTGCCGGCTTGGGATGGTCATCCGGCGAGGTGACGATCTGGGCGGGCACGGCCGGCGTGTCGGACGTATCGTTCTGACCCTGCGGGGTCGGCCGGCGCCAGCCGAAGAGATTGGCGAATCCGGCGGGCGCCGCTTCGCGCGCGGGCTTGTCGGCAGCCGGGGCTTCCTTGCGGCCAGAGGTAAAGACGGCCGGCATCGGCGCGTCTTCATCTTCAGCCTCGTCCTCGATGATCGGCTCGGGCACCGCGCGGGCGGTCGGTTGCGGGCGCGTGATCACGACCGGGCGATCTTCACCCGCTTCGCCAGCCTCAGCTTCCGCCGCGACTTCAGCGGTGACGCCGTCTTCCTCACCGAAGCCGGCTTCGGCATCGGCTTCGATGGCCATATCGAGGGCGGGATCTTCAGCGGCAACCTCTTCCAGCTCCGCGGCGGGCGGCTCCTCGACCGGGGCGGCAACCGGCTGGCGCACGCTGCCGGTTGTCGGCTGGGCGGCGGGCAGGCGGCGGGCGGCTTCATCGAGGCCGGCAGCGACGACAGAGACGCGGATGCGGCCTTCAAGTTCTGTGTCGAAGGCCGAGCCGACGATGATGTTGGCTTCCGGATCGGCTTCCCGGCGGATTTCGTTGGCCGCCTCGTCCAGCTCGAACAGGGTCATGTCATAGCCGCCGGTGATGTTGATCAGCACGCCCTTGGCGCCGCGGATCGTGACATCATCGAGCAGCGGATTGTCGATGGCGTGGCGGGCAGCTTCCAGCGCGCGGCCTTCGCCTTCTGCCTCGCCCATGCCCATGAGGGCGGTGCCCATGCCGCGCATGATCGCGCCGACGTCGGCAAAGTCGAGGTTGATGAGGCCCGGCATCACGATCAGGTCGGTGATGCCACGTACGCCGTTATAGAGCACGTCATCGGCCATGCGGAACGCGTCTGCAAAGGTGGTGCGGTCGTTGGCGATGCGGAAAAGGTTCTGGTTGGGCACGACGATCATCGTGTCGACATGGCTGCGGATGCGCCCGAGGCCTTCCTCTGCGAGCTTCATCCGGTGGCCGCCTTCGAAGCCAAACGGCTTCGTCACGACGGCAATCGTCAGTATGCCCATTTCCTGCGCGGCGCGCGCGATGACGGGCGCTGCGCCGGTGCCGGTGCCGCCGCCCATGCCTGCGGCAATGAACACCATATGGGCGCCTTCGAGGTAGATGCGGATGTCGTCAATCGACTCTTCTGCAGCGCGGGCACCGATTTCCGGGCGGGCGCCGGCGCCGAGGCCGCCGGTGACTTCGATACCGAGCTGAAGCTTGCTTTCTGCGCGCGAGCGGGCGAGGGCCTGCGCGTCCGTATTGGCGACGACAAATTCAACGCCCTGAAGGTTTGCCTCGATCATGTTGTTGACGGCATTGCCGCCAGCGCCGCCGACACCGAAGACGATGATTTTGGGTCTGAGTTCCTGGGTCATCGTGCACCTACTCTCACAATTCGCGCGCTGCCGGGCAGTATGAGCCGCCACCATCGCGTGTGCGGCCTAAAAAACGCTTAAGTGAATGTGGACAGCGCCAGAAAATCTTCAGGAAAATTCCTAGAAGTTTTCCTTCAGCCAGCGCAGCGCGGCATTCACCCAAGTGCCCGATCCGGCACCTTCTTCCGAGGACGCGCCGCCAGCCCGCGCCGCATCCAAATACCCCAACTCCGGATAGAGTATCAGGCCGGATGCGGTGGAGAAAGCCGGTGTTGCCAGCGTTTCGCCAAGAAATTCAGAGATCACCGGCTTTCCGAGACGCACCGGCGCGCGCAGGTAGTGGCTGGCGACTTCGCGCACGCCCGGCAGCTGGCTGGCGCCGCCCGTCAGCACGACGCGGTGAGGCAAAACCTTGCGTACATCGCTGGTTTCCAGCAGCTGGGCGACAAGTTCGAAGGTTTCTTCGATGCGCGGCGCAATAATCTTCGCAATGTCCATCCGCTCGGTACGGACGGCATGCAGGCGGCCATCATCGCCGAGGCGGGCGGCGTCCACGCGCTCGGAAAGGCCGGGCCCGTCGAGATCGGCGGTGCCATGGATGGTTTTGATTCGCTCGGCGGCGGCAAAGGTCGTGCCGAGGCCCTGGGCGAGGTCTGCGGTGACATGCTGGCCGCCGGCGGGCACGAGACCCAGCCAGGCCGGCGCGCCATTCAGGAATACGGAAACCGCCGTGATGCCTGCGCCCATGTCGATGCAGATCGTGCCATTTTCCAGCTCGTCCTCAATCAGCGTGCCGAGGCCGGACGCGATGGAGGAGGGGACAAGCTTGATCACGCCAAGATGCGCGCGGCCAACGCATTCGACCAGATTGCGCACCATGGATTTGGGCGCTGTGATCACGGCCATGCGGACATGCAGCGTATTGGCGATCATGCCGACCGGCTGGCGGACGCGGCCAGCGGCCTTGTCGAGCGTGTAGAGAACCGGCCAGGCGGCCAGCACTTCGGCATTCTTCTGCGGCACGCGGGCAATCGCCTGCGCATGCAGGCGGCGTACATCGCGCTGGGTGACGGCGCGCCCGCCCGGCTCGATCTGCGCTTCGACGAGGCAGGAGGAAACCTGCGGGCCGCTGACGCCGAGAATGACCTCGCTGATCGGCTCGCCAGCTTCGCGCTCGGCGTCTTCCACCGCAAGGCGGATGGTGCGCTCGAGGCCTTCCATGTCGGTAATGCCGCCGCCATTGAAGCCGCGCGTCTGCTGGCGTCCGCCGCCGAGGATCTGGATGCGGCGCGGGCCGGAAGGGTCCGGGCGGCCGATCAGGCAGGTGGTCTTGGAGCAGCCAATATCCAGCGCTGCAATCGTGCCGGCGCGCTGGTTCTGCAGACGGGCAAGACGCTTCGCGGAGAGATTGGCCATCAGATGCGCTCCGCTTTCAGGGGCAGGGCGGCGTCAAGCTTGGCTTGCTCGGACGCGCGCAGGTAAACGCGGCCGCGCGAGCGCAGGTCGATCATGTCAAGCGGGCGCTGGGTGAGCGCTGTGCGGACCTGAAGTTTTGCGAGCCTGTCGAGCGCGCCATCAAGGGCTTCGTCTTCGGGCAGGCGAACCGTCACGCCACTGACGAACCGCATGTCCCAGCGCCGCTCGCCGACGCGGGTAGCGACGGCAACACGGTCGTTGATATCGGGATTGGCAGCCAGCGCGCGGGTAAGCTGCGGGGCCGCCGCCGGGGCGCCCATGCCGGCAAGGCGCAGAAGGTTGCCATGGTCTTCGGCGTTCGCGTCCGGCAGCAGGCGGCCAAGGCCGTCGACCACTTTCCAGTCGCGCCCGTCATGCCAGAGGGCGACAGGTTCAGCCGCGTCAGCCAGGATGACCACCTGGCCCGGCCAGAGACGGTGTACGCGGACATTCAGGACTTTTTTCGTCGCCTCGACGCGGCGCTGGATAAGATAGGGATCGGCGCGGAACATGTTTTCGCCCGGCTCGATCATCGCGGCGGCGCGCACTTCGTCTGCAAGCGCCGGGTTCAACTCAAGCCCAATGACCGTGACCGAGCGCACATCCACGCCCGCAACGCGGGCAGTATCGTCCATGAAGCCCCCGAAGCGCGAGCCGATCTGCGACATCGATCCGCCCATCCAGGCAGCGGTGGCGACCAGGATCGCGATCAGCATCACGATGCCGAAGATCACGGAGGAAACACGAACCTCTTCGCCGGTCGCCTCATCAATGATGGTGGCGGGCTGGCGGCGATGGTTCGGGACGGTCTGGTTGCGCTCTATCTTTGGCATGAAGCGTCCTCGATCATCCAGGCGACGAGTTCCTCGAATGCCATACCAACATGGGCGGCCTGCTCGGGGACGAGCGAGGTCGGCGTCATGCCGGGCTGGGTATTGGTCTCGAGGATCACGAGCCGGTCCTTCTGTTCATCATAGCGGAAGTCAGAACGCGTTGCTCCGCGGCAACCGAGGGCCTTGTGCGCCGTAAGGGCAGCATCCATCGCTGCCTTCGTCACATGGGCCGGCAGGTCTGCCGGGATCACATGTTTTGATCCACCAGCAGCGTATTTTGCATCAAAGTCGTAATAGTCCCTTAAGGTCGTTATTTCGGTTACAGCCAGCGCCCGGTCGCCCAGCACGGCAACGGTCAGCTCGCGGCCGGGGATGTATTCCTCCGCCATGAGATTATCCCCATAGCGCCAATTCGGGCCGGTCAGCTCCTGCGGCGGGGCGTTGGCGCCTTCACGCACGATCAGCACGCCGAAGGAGGAGCCCTCATTGACCGGCTTGATGACGTAGGGCGGGGGCAGGGCATGGGCGGCGGCCGCCTCGGCGCGCGTGACGCGCTTGTCCTGCGCCACATCGAGGCCGGCGGAGCGGTACACCGCCTTGGATTTGATCTTGTCCATGGCCAGGGCCGAGGCGAGCACGCCGGAATGGGAGTAGGGGAGGTTCATCACCTCCAGCACGCCCTGCACGCAGCCATCCTCGCCCCAGGGGCCGTGGAGGCCGTTGAGCACGGCGTCCGGCCTGGCTTCGGCCAGCTGGGCGGCGAGGTCTCGGGTCACGTCGATCTCCACCACGTCATAGCCCGCCTTGCGGGCTGCTTCGGCCATCTTGGTGCCCGAGGAGAGGGAGACAGGCCGTTCCGAAGACCAGCCACCATAGATCACTGCAACCCGTTTCATGGGAAAATTCCTTCTGCCGCCTACTGCCGCGTTTGCCACCGATTGATGGGCTGATGCGGTGAACAGCCGCTTAAGAACACGCAGCGAGGGCGGCTGTCAGGCCGCGGCGGGGCGGTTTTGCGGCGGATTACCGAAAAATCATGTTCGGCTTTTGAGATTTCTCTTGACTACAGATGTGGTCATTATTGATAAGCGCAAAATAAGCATTGAAAAACGGTAATTTCTTCGGGCCGAAGCTGGTCGCAGGGAGTGCCGATACGGATCTGGAGGAATGACGGATGGCGCTCAAACACCTGCTTCTCGGCGGCCTGGCGGCAACAGTTCTGGCTGGGCAGGCGATGGCGGCGGTGCCGGACGCTGTATCGGCGAAATCGGCCGGAACGGACCGTTCCATCTACCAGCCGGCTGACTTCTCCCAGTATGGGCCGGTCACTGCGCTGGACATGGTGCGCCGGATTCCGGGCTTTGCCATCGTGCGCGATGACAGCGGCAATCGCGGCTTTGGCCAGGCGCGGGGCAATGTGCTGATCAATGGGCAGCGGGTGTCGGCCAAGTCCAACGGCGCGGAAGTGGCGCTTGGGCGGGTGGCGGCGGCGCGGGTCGTGCGCATCGAGGTGCTGGATGGCACGCAGACCGACATTCCGGGCCTGACGGGCAAGGTGGTCAATGTCGTCACCGATGGCGAAGGCACGGTGGACGGCACCTGGCGCTACAAGATCCGCCTGCGGGAAAACCTGCCGCCCTCGCTGAACGAGGGCACGGTGACGCTGGCGGGCAGCAAGGGGCCGCTGAGCTGGACCTTCGAGGCCGACAGTTCCCCGCAGCGCTCCGGCGATGCCGGCTGGCGCCAGATCGAGGACGGCAATGGCGTGCTGCTGGAGCGGCGCCGGGAAGATTTCACGCGGCTGACCGATGACGTATCGCTGGCCGGATCGCTGAGCTGGAAACCGGCGAGCGGCGCAATCGGCAATCTCAACGCCAAGGTCGGCATCTGGGAAGTGGATGGCAAGCAGATCTCCAAGACCTATCCGGAGGGCGGGGCGGAAGGCCGGCGCCTGTTCCGCTTTGCCGAGGATGAGTGGAATGCCGAGATCGGCGGGGATTACGAGCTGGACGCAGGCCCCGGCCGGCTGAAATTCATCGGCCTGGCCCGGCGCGAGCACAGCCCCTTCATCGACCGGTTCGAGATGGGCGCCTTCGACGGCACGGGCCTCTACGCCTCCAATTTCGAGCAGACGGTGGACGAGGGCGAATACATCCTGCGCAGCGAATATGCGCTGCAGGCCGGGGAGGGGCGCGACTGGCAGATCTCCGCAGAAGGCGCGTTCAACTACCTGGACGCCGAAGCGGCGCTGGAAGAGGCGAGCGGCGGCGGGCCGCTGGTGGAGGTGCCGCTGGACCTGGCCAACAGCCGCGTGGAAGAGCGCCGCGGCGAGATCACCCTCACCCATGGGCGCCAGTTGACGCCGAAACTCAACCTGCAGCTTTCCGGCGGCCTTGAATATTCCGAACTCGAACAATCGGGCGATGCGGAGAACAAGCGCAATTTCACCCGCCCCAAGGGCTTTGCCAGCCTTTCCTGGCAAAAGTCCGACACGCTGAAACTTGTGGGCAAGGTGGAGCGGCGCGTGGGCCAGCTCAATTTCTACGACTTCATCTCGTCCGTGGACCTCGACCTTGGCAATGGCCAGTCGGGCAACAAGGAAATCGTTCCCAGCCAGTCCTGGCGCTATTCGCTTGAGGCGCAGAAGGGGCTGGGCGCGTGGGGCGCATCCACGTTGCGCTTCCTGTATGTGGACCTTGAAGATGTGGTCGACCAGGTGCCGATCGGCAATGGCGCCGGGCCCGGCAATATCGACAGCGCGACCGCCTATGGCATCGAGACGGAGACGACGCTGAAGCTCGCCCCGCTCGGCCTCAAGGGGGCGGAGATCACCGCCACCGGGCGTTACTTCGACACTGAAGCCGATGACCCGGTGACGGGCATCCGCCGCTCCATCAATGGCCACCTGATCTGGGATTACAATATCGAGCTGCGCCAGGACGTTCCGAATACGGATGTTGCCTGGGGGCTCGTCCTCGAAGGCTTCAAGCAGGAGCCGTTCTACCAGCTCTCCGATACGCAGCTGGGCGGAAACGAACCGGCCTTCCTGATGGCCTACCTGGAACACAAGGACATTGCCGGCATGACGGGCACGGTCGCCATCGGCAACCTCACCAACCAGAAGGACACCTACTGGCGCCGCGTTTACGGCGGCGACCGCACCGGCCCGCTGGTGCGCACGGAAGAATACTCCCGCGCCTTCGGGCCGATCTTCACGATGGAGCTTAAGGGGAAGTTTTGAGGGGGATACTAATTGCGGGAACTGGAAGTGACCTATTGCCACCTTTGGGTGAATCTGAGAACATTTCATCGAGGATTGAATTCCATATGAGAATGACGATTCAGACAAAAGGACTTCCATGCTGTGCTAACGACCAGAGAATTCTATCAGCATGATTTTCTATCGTCATTGTTTCCGATGGAAACCTGCAGGCTTTTGATTGAGCATGGATCTCAAGAGATAGAAGCTTATATCCAGCGTTGTTTGAGCCAAGCACCAGCGAATTCGGCACACCAGTTCTTGGCGCAAACTCGCGTCTACGCTTCAAAGCCCGCAAACCATCTTAGGCGCACTGTAAAACTAGATCCGATAGCGGAGTATTTTATATATGATTTGACCTTTAGAAATCGAGCAAAGTTCAGAAAGCCGTTTCATGACGATAAGAAGCATTTCGGATACAGGTTTGAAAATGGGGAGCCTATAGCAGCGACGTCTTCATACATGGGCTTCAAGGGCGCCATATCGAAATATTCTAGTGATTATAGTCACTCGCTTAGCTTTGACGTCGCTGCCTACTTCAATAATATTTATCACCATGATCTAGTTGCGTGGTTCGCAAATCTGGGTGCCTCTCAAGAGGATATTGACGCATTTGGCAGTTATTTGCGACAGACAAACTCTGGTAGAAGCATAGATTGCCTTGCTCAGGGACTCTATCCGACGAAGATGATCGGAAATGATTTTTTGAGATTCGTTGAGCAACATCATTCATTGAAATCGTCGGCCGTTGTTCGTTTCATGGATGATATAATTCTATTTTCGAATGAGCCAGATAGTCTGTATGAAGATTTCTATTCCGTCCAAAAGCTTCTTGGGCAAAAAGGGTTATCTGTAAATCCCAGCAAAACGAAATCTCAGAATCCGAGCAACCTTGAAAAAGAGGCAAACGAAGTAAAATTGTCTTTGCTTAATAAGAGGCGAAAAGCTGCATTGCTTGATTACATGGATGAGGTGGAAGCTGCTGCCGACGCCTTGCAATTAACGCCTCAAGAGTCAGACTATATCCGGGCCCTTTTGGCGATGGATAATCTGCAGGAAGAAGACGCAGAGTTGATCCTTAGTATCTTCCGTGACCATGCCGAAGAGGTTAAGCCGCACTTGGCGAACATGACTGCTTCATTCCCCCACCTGTCAAAGAACCTTTGGTCGTTTTTGAAACACCTCAAGGACGCTTCCTTCATGGGGGAGGTGTTGTTGGATTTGCTTCAGCACCCTAGAATACAAGAATTCCAGTTGTTTTGGTTTGGATGGATACTGCAGGACTATCTAATGGATACCACAGAAGCGCCGAAGATAATTGAGGCGCTTTATACTCACAAAAATGCGACTACAATTTCCAAGGCTAAATTGCTTGAGATTCCAGACAACAGGTTCGGTTTGGTCGAGCTGCGCGATGAGCATTTGGTAGCGGGTCGTTCCGATTGGTTGGCGTGGTCTAGCGCTGTCGGGCATAGGACGCTGCCAAAAATTTCAAGAAATCATAAGCTTGAGTACTTTGGAAATTCCTCGCAGATAAATCACCTTATAAAGACGATAATTTCAGCTGTGTAGCGCCACATGACAATGGTGGGTTACGCCTTTGGCTAACCCACCCTACGGGGTTTCTGCTCAGTGGGGGTGTGCTGCGTCGCCCCCTCCGTCCGCTTCGCGTCCACCTCCCCCGTGAACGGGGGAGGAGAAGGGAGGCGGGCCGCTTTTGCCTTGAACCCCTCTCCCTTGGGAGAGGGGCAGGGGTGAGGGGGGCTGGGGTATCCGTCTGGCGGAGCAGTTTGGGGAAGCGTTGCGCGCCCTCGCCCCAACCCCTTCTGCCAGAGGGCGAGGGGGCTTCAGGTTAAACCCTCTGCACACGGCCCATGCGGCGGACTTCCCAGCGGAGGTCTACGCCGGAGGTTTCCAGCACGCGGGCACGGACGAGTTCGCCGAGGGCTTCGAGGTCCGCCGCCGTTGCCGTGCCGGTGTTGATGAGGAAGTTGCAGTGGAGGGGGGAGACTTGCGCCCCGCCGACTTTCAGGCCGCGGCAGCCGGCGGCGTCGATCAGTTTCCAGGCGGAGCGTTGACCCGGCGTGCCCGGAGGATCGGGGTTGGCGAAGGTGGAGCCTGAGGTTTTCTCCTTGATCGGCTGTGTTTCGCCGCGCCGGGCCTGAAGGGCGGCAATGTCGGCGGCGATCTTTTCAGGCTCGCCCGTGCCTGTGCCTTCCAGGATGAGGCGTGTGACGATGAGATCAGCCGGAAGGTCCGTATGGCGATAGGAGAAGTGCGCCTCGGGCAGGGCGCCGGGCTTGCCGGGGCCGCGATAGGCGACGCGCGTGCCATCGCGCCGGTAGCCATGCAGGGCGACGAGGCGGTCGCGCAACTCGGCGCCATAGCAGCCGGCATTGGTGCGGGTCGCCCCGCCAAGGGAGCCGGGAATGCCGGAGAGGAATTCCAGCCCCGTGATGCCATTGCTGGCGGCGGCCTTGGCGACGGCAAGGTCCAGCGCGCCGGCGCGGGCTGAGAGGGTGATCCCGTCTTCGGCTTCAATCTCGCCCCAGTATTTGCCCATCAGGCGGATGACGACGCCTTCAAGGCCGCCATCGCGCACGATGAGGTTTGAGCCGACGCCCAGCACGGTGACCGGGATGGCGGGGGCGAGCGCCTTGAGGAAGGCTTCAAGGTCTTCCTCATCGGCGGGCAGGAACAGGGCGTCTGCCGGGCCGCCGACGCGGAACCAGGTGTAGGGCGCCAGCTCTGCGCCGGGGATGAGCTTGCCGCGCACCGGCGGCAGGGAAGCGGGAAGGGTCATGGCCGAAACGGGTTTCCTGAACCGGGCGCGGTGTCAAGGCGCGGGCGCGCGCGGCCACTTTATATAAGGAGCGTTATGGGAGGGGGCAGGGCCGCGTTTCAGCGGCGGGGCGAACCAGAGCCGCCATTTGGGCCGCCCTCACCGGGCAGGGAGCCGCCCTGCGCGAAGCGGCGGTCTTCCTTCTCCGGCTTGTCGGGCGCGGTGAGGCTGGCGACGGCGATGTTGCCGTCCCCGTCCTCATAGGAGGCGGCGAGCTGGTATATCACGGTGGTGAATTCTTCCAGCGTGACGATCCGGTCCAGATTGGGATCGAAGCGGACGGGATTGGCCAGCGTATCGTCGCGCACCGGCATGCTGGCGGCCCAGGCCTGCTGTTCCAGCGCGGTGAGCTGGCCATCGCCATTGGCGTCGGCCTCGGCAAAGGCGGCCTTGATGCCGGCGTTCAGCTCCTCGCGGGAGACCGTGCCGTCGCCATTGGTGTCGAAGCTGAGGATCAGCACGCCCCCGGCGACCAGGCGTTCGCCCTTGCCGGGCATGCCGCCGGGCGGGGGCTTGCGATCGGGCCGGGCGGCCAGCTGGCCGGGCAGGCGCACGATCTCGTCTGCGTCTACGCCTTCATCGCCAGATGCGGCCGCCGTGAGGGGCAGGGCCAGGGCAAAGGCGAGCGAGGCAAGGAAGATGCGCATGCAGGGAAGCTCCCAAGGGACAGACAGATTAACCTAGGCGGGTGTGACGTCTTTGCAACACCCATTCTTCAGGCCCCCAGATTAAGAGGCTGACAGAGAGCAGGGTGACGGGGCCAGTATTAACCCCGCCTTAACGCTCGCGGCACCATTCATTAACCAGTATAAACCTTCCCGAGTCGCGGCGTCCGTCCCCGCGCGGCCCGATATGAACCGGCGGCAGCCCCGCCAAGTATAGAGGTTCCGGAACGCATGACCGCTGAACAGATGCCGATCGTTATGGCTATTGGCACCGCGCTGCTGGCGCTGGGTGCGCTGCTTTGGGCGCTTCGGGTGTCGGATGGCGCGCGCGGCGCGGCGCGGCGCTACCGCGACGTGGCCGGGGACCGGGAAACCGAGAATGCCGGGCTGAAATCCGTTCTGGGCGCCCATCCGGGCGTCATCCTCGTCTGGCAGGGCGATGCGCTGGAGCTGGACGGCGACGAGATTACCCCGCCGGAACTTTATGGCTCGCCGGTCGCGCTGGCGGGTTTGCTGAGCTTTACCGATGACGCGATTTCGCCGGACCCGGCGGTGCGTATCGTCGAGGGGCTGGCAGACCTTGAGGCGCGGGATTCGGCCGGGCAGGATACGACGCTGCGCATCCGCCTGCGTGAGCTGCGCGAGAGCGGGCAGCCTTTCTCGCTGACCATCATCGGGCCTTCGGGGCGCTTCCTGGAGGCTGATGGCCGCACGGCAGGCGTGCGCGCGGTGGTGTGGATCAACGACACGACCATCAAGGGCCTGGAAGAAAGCTCCGCTCGCGGCAAGCTGGAAGAGGCGCGGCAGGTGATTGCGCGTGACCCGACCGCTTTCCTCGACATGCTGGGCAAGGCGCCGTTCCCGGCCTGGCGCGTTTCGGGCATGGGCCGCCTGCAATGGGCCAACCCCGCCTATATCGAAGCGGTGGACGGCGGAAACCTCGACCGCGTTCTGGAACGCCAGGTCATGCTGGAGCAGGCCGTCACCGAGCAGGCCCGCAAGACGATCACCGACGGCGCCGAGCATGACGAGACGCGCCATATCGTCATCAACAACCAGCGCCGCGCGATGCGCGTGCTGACCTTCCCGCTGTCGGGCGGGGCAGGCTGTATGGCGTTTGACGTGACCGAGCAGGAGAACTCCCGCGAGGAGTTGAACCGCCATGTGCGCGCCCATGACGAGACGCTGAACCATGTGGCCGATGCGGTTGCCATCTTCGGGCCGGACCGCAAGCTGAACTTCTACAACAAGGCCTTCCGCGACATGTGGGACCTGGAGGAGACCTTCCTCCTCGATCGGCCAAGCCACGGCCAGCTGCTCGACCGCCTGCGCGAGAAGAAGAAGCTCCCGGCCCGGACGAACTATGCCGAATGGCGCGCCGAGGAAATTTCCTATTATCTCGATATTGACGGGGTGAAGGAAGACAAATGGTCCTTGCCGGACAGCCGCACGCTGTCAGTTACCCGCCAGCGCCACCCGATGGGCGGCCTGCTGGTATTGTTCAAGGACATCACCGACCACCTCTCCCTGCAGACGCGCTTCAATGCTCTGATCAAGACGCAGTCTTCGACGCTGGACAATCTGCACGAGGCAGTTGCCGTGTTCGGCTCCGACGGGCGCCTGAAGCTGCACAACCGCGCCTTCGAGCGCGTGTGGGATATTCCGGGTGACCGCCTGAAGGACCGTCCGGACTATGACGATGTGATCCGGGGCTGCGTGCCGCTGTTCCATGACATGGAAATCTGGGACGCGATCAAGGTGCACATCACCGACCCGTCGGCGCGCCAGTCGACCACCGGTGAAATGCGCCGGGCCGATGGCTCGCTGCTGACCTATCTGACCCATCCGCTGCCGGATGGAAATACGATGATCGCCTTTGCCGATGTGACGGCAACGCGCCGGGTGGAATCGGCCTTGCGCGACCGGGCCGAGGCCTTCGAGGCGGCCGACCGCCTGAAGACGGAATTCGTGCGCAATGTGAGTTACCAGCTGCGCTCGCCGCTGACGACGATCTTCGGCTATGCCGAACTGCTGGAAACCCAGCGCAACGGCCCGCTGACCGAGCGCCAGACCGATCACGTTCGCGCGATCCTTTCGGCGTCCGACCATCTCAACAAGCTGATCGAGAACATTCTCGATCTTGCCCTGATCGAAGCGGGCCGGCTGGATCTGGAGCTCAGTGAACTCGACCTGGAGGACGTGATCAACCAGAGCGTCGAACTGGTCGTCTCGAAAGCCGAAGACACCGAAGTGGCAGTCCGTGCCGAGATTACCGGCCGGCTTGGCCAGATGCGGGGCGATGAGCGCCGGATCAAGCAGGTGCTGTTCAACCTGATCTCCAACTCGCTGCGCTTCACCGAGCCGGGCGGGGAGATTGTGGTCGCGGCCCAGCGGATGGGCGACATGATCACTCTCAGCGTGCGGGACAATGGCGCGGGCCTTGAGGCCGACAAGCGCGCGACGAGCTTCGACAGTTTCGTCTCCGGCGACCAGCGCGGCGCGGGCCTTGGCCTCGCCCTTGTGAAGCATTTCATCCACCTGCATGGCGGCACGGTGGGCATGAAATCGGTCGATGGCGGCGGCCTGGAAGTCACCTGCTGGCTGCCTTCGCAGGCGCCGGTCACGGCCTCCCTGCCGCCCGCACAGGCGAGCTTCGAGCCCCAGCCGACGGCACACTGATCTGGCTGATCTGAAATAAAAATAGCCCGGCCCTCGCAAGAAGGCCGGGCTTTTTGATGCGTATCGGGATTAGCCCGTGCAGGTGGCGCCGGGGCCGCGAAGGTCCCCAATAGACCCCATATTGTAGCCGGGGCCGAGAGCGTCCAGCGCCTCGATATCGGCCTCCTCGATCACGGCATCGAGATCTGGCACGCAGGCTTTGAGGGTTGCCGGATCAATGCGGAACATTCCGCTTGGGCTTTCCTGACCCAATGCGCGGCGCGCCGCGCGGACATCATCGAGAAGGTAGTAGCCGCTGCCCACATTGAATTCGCGCATGAAGTTGTTGTGGATCATGTAGGTCTGCTCTTCCCGCTTCAGATTCTCCTGCAGCGAGCGTTCGAAGTTCGGGGAGCTTTCCGACGCCCCTGAGCGTTTCAAAGCCTCCGCCATACGCGCGCGATCTGGCGGCGTGGGCGCGCCATGCACGAGGATGGCGGCATACCTGTCAGCATAGAAGCGGCGCGCGACGGGCACGAGATAGTTGGCGCAGGAGGAGGCGCACAGGCCAATCACTTCGACTTCGAGATTCCGGCGTTTGATCACATGCGCTGCAAAAATCGCCCATTCAACAACTCCGCCAGCGGACGTGATGACAAGCCGGTCTGCGCTTTCCGGTGCCGCAAGGAGGCAGTTCACGAGCTGAATCGATGTGGCGCCATTATAGTGGATCAGGGGGCCGTCATAGGAGCAGGTGTATTCTCCGACGTCGGAAAAGCCCGCATAGATCGCGGCGATGGGCATTTCCATCGCTTTGCGGGCGCGCTCATACGCTTCGTTTTGCGGATCAGCCTGGGCGGGCGCCGCCCCTGCCAGCGCGGCAAATCCCAATAGGGCGGCAAAGCCTGTTATCCGGAGCTGCATTCGGCCCTCCCTAGAGGTTTAAATGGCTTCTCCTTTAAGCCCCATGCGCGCCCCACGCGCAATAAAAAACCCGGCCCGCAATCGGGGCCGGGTTTAGTGTGAACCATAGGGTTTCTGGCCTTAGATAGGATCAGGCGCTTTGAAGACTTCCTCATCCAGGTCGCCTTCCCATTTGGCGACGGCGGTGGCCACGGCGAGGTCGCCGGTGATGTTGGTGACGGTGCGCATCATGTCGAGGATCCGGTCGAACGGGAACAGTACGGCGACGATGAGGACAATCTGATCGGGATTTGCGCCAACGATGCTGAGTGTGGTGGTGGCCAGCAGAAGGCTGACCGAAGGCACGCCTGCCGTGCCGATGGAGACGAGCGTCGCCATGATGATGATGGTGAGGTACATGCCCGGCTCCATGGGGATGCCGAGGGCCTGCACCGCGAAAAGGGCGATGAGGCCCTGATAGAGCGCTGTGCCATCCATATTGATCGTCGCGCCGAGCGGCAGGACGGACGAGGCGATCGGCTTGCCGATGCCAAGGTTCTTGTTGGCGCAGGACATCGTCATCGGCAGCGTGGCGTTGGACGAGGAGGTGGAGAAGGCCACCATCTGTGCGTCGAACACGCCGCGATAGAAGGGCAGGAGCGGCAGGCGCAGCAGGCCCTTCACGATGAAGCCATACGTGATCAGGATATGCAGGAGGCAGGCTGTGTAGTGGGCGAGCGTCATCTTGCCGAGCACGGTGAGCACTGAGAGGCCCCGGTCGCCCATCACCCAGGCCATCAGTGCCAGCACGCCGAAGGGCGCGGTTTCCATCACGACCAGCGTCAGCTTCATGATCGCTTCGGAGCCGGAATTGAACAGTTTTTCCAGCGGCTTGCCGGCCTCGCCCGCCAGCATGATGCCAACGCCGAGCAGGATGGCGAAGAAGATGATCTGCAGGACATCGCCGCGCGCGAACGCGTCGATGGGATTGGACGGGATGATGGAAAGCAGCGTCTTGACGAGCTGTTCGCCGACGCTGCCAGCCGGGGCGTTGGCTGCCAGGCGCGCGCGAGTTTCTTCAAGGTCGGCGGCATTGGCAATCGAGGTGTCAAAACCGGCGCCGGGCTGGACCAGCGTGCCCATCAGCAGGCCGAAGCAGATCGCCAGGACGGTGGTGCCCATATACATGGCGAGCGCGCGGCCACCGAGACTGCCCAGACGTTTGGGGTCGCCCATCGCCAGGACGCCAGACACCAGCGTGACGAAGATCAGCGGCACGACGAGCATGCGGATAAGGTTGATGAAGGCGTCGCCGACAGGTTTGAACCAGGTGGTAACGAACTCTCCGCCGCGATCCGGGCCGAGGCCGTAGCGCAGGGCAAGCCCGATCAGCGTGCCAACGACGAGGCCAGCCAGCACCCGCTTCCATAGATCGATTGCAAACCAGCCCTTCATTCCACGCTCCCAGATCGGCCCAAGCGCGGGACCCTAGGGGGCAGGGCTTTAGAACGCAACCGCTCCGGCTGCGCGCCGCGCTGGCCGCTTGCCAGCCGGGCAGAGGCGGCTCTATCTGCGTTGAAGATGAGCAGTTCAGACGCCCTGCCGATTGATGAAGTGATGCCCGAAATCCTGCGCCAGATGGCGGCGGGCAACCGGCTTGTGCTGGCCGCCCCGCCGGGCGCGGGCAAGACGACGCGCGTGCCCCTCGCGCTGGCCGGGCTGCTGGGCGCGCCGGGGGTGATCGCCGGGCGCATCCTGATGCTGGAGCCACGGCGCGTGGCTGCGCGCATGGCGGCGGAGCGGATGGCCGCGTCTCTGGGAGAGCGTCTCGGCCAGACCATCGGCCTGACGACGCGGGTGGACCGGAAGGTATCGAAGGAGACCCGTATCGAGGTCATCACCGACGGCCTCTTCACGCGGCGCATCCTGGCCGATCAGGAGCTGGCCGGGGTTGGCGCGGTCCTGTTCGACGAGTTTCACGAGCGGCGGCTGAATGCCGATGTCGGCCTGGCGCTGGCCATGGAGGCACAATCTGTCCTGCGCGACGATCTCCGCCTGCTGATCATGTCGGCCACGCTGGATACGGGCGCTGTTTCCCGCGCCATTGCTGCGCCGGTGATCGAGAGCGAAGGGCGGATGTATCCGGTGGAGACGCGCTATCTTGGCCGCTCCGACGACCGGATCGAAGACCGGATGCCGAAGGTGATCCGGCAGGCGCTGCGCGAGGAAGAAGGCTCCGTTCTCGCTTTCCTGCCTGGCGCGCGGGAAATCAACCGGACGGCCGACGCGCTAAGTGGGCTCGGCCCGGATATCATCCTCGCTCCGCTGTATGGCGCGCTCTCGCCCGCCGAGCAGGATGCGGCGGTCTCCCCGGCGCCAAAGGGCAAGCGCAAGATTGTGCTGGCGACCGACATTGCCGAAAGTGCGCTGACGATCGAAGGCGTGCGTATCGTGATCGATTCCGGCCTTTCCCGTGTGGCGGAGGAAGATCTGGGCGGGCTGGGCAGCCGGCTGACCACCGTCCGCGCCTCGCGTGCTTCGGCCGATCAGCGCCGCGGCCGGGCCGGGCGCACCGCGCCGGGCGTATGTTACCGCCTCTGGGATGAGGCCGCGACACGTGGGCTGATGGCGGCGCCTGTGCCGGAAATTCTGGTGACGGATCTTTCAGGCCTCGCGCTGACGCTGGCCGAATGGGGCACGCAGGACGCAGGCAGCCTGACATGGATGGACGCCCCGCCGCCGGGCAAGCTGAAAGGCGCGCGCCAGCAACTCGCCGCGCTGGGCGCCCTGAGCGAGGATGGCGCGCTGACTGGGAAGGGCCGCGAGATGGCGCGCATGCCGCTGCCCCCGCGCCTTGCCGCGCTGGTGGCGGCTGCGCCGGGCGGGGCGGAAAAAGCGCTGGCCGCAGAAATCGCCGCCATGATGAGCGAGCGCGGCATGGGCGGCGACAGCCCGGACCTGCACAGCCGGCTGGACCGGTTCCGCGCCGATGGCAGCCCGCGCGCCCGCGCGCTGCGCCAGCAGGCCAGAAACTGGGGCGGGGACGCTGCGCCGGGGGGCGACCTTGCGAAACTTCTCTCACGGGCGTGGCCAGATCAGGTTGCCCGCCGCCGGCAGGGCAGCACAGGTAGTTATCTGATGGCATCTGGCCGTGCTGCGTCTGTTCCGCCCTCTGATCTTCTGGCGAAATCCGAATGGCTGATCGTGGCCGATCTTGGCGGCGCGGCGAAGGAGCCACGTATCCTGTTGGGCCTGCCGATCAGCGAGGCCGAAGCGCTCGCCTCGCAGAAGGTGGCGACGGAAGAACGCGCGGCGTTCGATTCCAGAACGGGCAAGTTCACAGCGCGCCGGGTGAAGGCGCTGGGCGCGATTGTGCTCTCTGAAGCAGCCTTGCCCAAACCATCTGCCGATGTTGCCGCCGCCGCGATGCTTGAGGCGGTGGAGAAGGAAGGCTTTGGCGCAATCGGCGCGGCGGAAGTGATTGAGGAAACGCTCAGCCGTCTGCATATTCTGGCGCAGGCTGGACTGATCGAAGATCCGGGCCTGAGCGTTGAGGGGCTTGTCGCATCGGCGCCGGACTGGCTGCGCCCGCTGCTTCGGCGCAAGGGGACGAGCGTGCCCGAGGCGCATGAGGTGCGCGCGGCGTTGACCGAAACGCTGGACTGGCCGCTGCAGGAAGCCTTGCGCAAGGAGGCGCCGCTGAGCCTGGAGCTGCCGTCGGGCCAGAGCGCGCGGGTGGACTGGCTTGATCCGCGTGCGCCGTTGGTGTCGGCGCGGGCCCAGGCCTTTTATGGCCTCGGCGAGCACCCGAAGATCGCTGCCGGGCGCGTGCCGGTCACGGTTGAGCTGCTCTCGCCCGGCATGAAGCCGGCGGCCACAACGCAGGATCTCGCCCGCTTCTGGGGCGCGGGATATAAAGACATGGCGAAAGACATGCGCGGGCGCTATCCCAAGCATGATTGGCCGGAAGACCCGGCAAACGCCCGCGCCCATGAGGGGCGCACAAAGAAACGCCTCTGAGCGGAAAAGGACGGTTACGGATGATGTCTCTTCGCGCTTTCCGCCCGCTCCTGACGGCGGCCCTGATCGGCCTCACCGCCTGCGCAACGCAGCCGCCACCGCCCGCGCCGCTGGAGCAGACGCAGGTGGCGGGCGTGCGCTGGGGCGCGGTGGTCTCGACGCTGGACGGGCAGGAAGTGTTCGCCCTGCGCTGGGACGAGCGGTTCACACCCGCCTCCAATACGAAGATATTCACGACGGCGGCCGCCTTTGCCTATCTTTCGGATCTTGAGACGCCCAACCCGGCGGCGGGCACTTCGGTCTGGCTTTCCACGCGCGGGGAAGGGGAGGCCCCAGATCTTATTCTCATGGGCGCGGGCGATGCGGGGCTGACCGACAGCCCTGATTGCGTCACCAATTGCCTTCATCAGCTGGCGGACGCTGTGGTCGCCGCCGGCATCACACGCGTTGCCGATGTGATCGGGGATGACAGCGCGCTGCCTGCAGACCCCTGGGGGCAGGGGTGGAGCTGGAACAATTTTTCCTGGTATTACGCCGCGCCAATTTCAGCCCTCACGGTGAATGAGAATACGCTTGGCCTGCAGGTGACGCCGGCGCCTGAAGCGGGCTTTCCCGCGACCGTTTCCTGGTTGCCGGGGGATGATCTGCTGATCCTCCAGAATGACACGGTGACGGGGTATCCGAAGGATGAGGCGACCCTGCGCATGATGCGCGTTCCGGGATCGGATGTTTTGCGCCTGACCGGTAGCCTGCCGGCGGGCACGGGCACGCGCGCCTATGCGGTGGCAGTGGGCGAGCCGGCACATGCCGCGGCGCAGCGATTTATTCGCCTGCTTGCCGAGCGCGGTGTCGTCGTCGAAGGCATCGCCCGCGCGCAGCATGAAGCGGGCTTTGATGCAGGTGCCATGCCGGTAGAGCTTGCCCGGCTCACGCCCGCGCCGCTGATCGACAGTGTCCGGCGTATTCTTGTCAACAGCCAGAACCTTCATGCCGAGTTGCTGCTGCGCCGGATCGCGGCGGCGCGTGGCGCGCTGACGGGAGAAGGCGGCCCTGAAATCCTCGCGGCTCTTGCCGCTGAAGCCGGGCTGACGCGAACGGAGATTGAGCTGTTCGATGGTTCCGGTATGTCGAGCTATAACCGCGTTACGCCGCGCGGCATGGTCGCTTTCCTCCGTTGGGCAGAGACCCAGCCCTGGGGCGAGGCCTGGCGCGCGGCCCTGCCGGTTGGCGGCGCCGATGGCACGCTCGCCCGCCGTTTCAAGGGAACGTCGCTGGAGGGGAAAGTCTATGCCAAGACCGGCTCCCTGCACGGCGTCAATGCGCTGTCAGGCTATATGACCGCGAAGAGCGGCCGCGTGTTGGTGTTTGCGATTTTCGCCAATGACCGCCCGGCAGAGGCCCCCTCGATCATTGCGGAGATGGATGCAGCGCTGGTTCAGATTGCCGAGGAAAACTGATCAAATGGCAGATCAGTGGTCAGATCAGTTCGGGCGGCTGCGATTTTCGTCGCCCCATTCCATGCCCATGGATTTCTTCATCCAGTCGGAGAAGGTGCCCGGCTTCTTCAGGGCATTGGCGTCCAGCGTGCCATAAGACACCAGCGTTCCGTCGCGCCCTTCGAGCCGCACGCCGCGAATGCGTTCGCCCGCATGGCTCCAGTCATAAGATTGGGCCGGATCGAGGATCAGCATTACCTGCTCGCCACCGCGCCCTTCCAGGTCGCGCCCGAAGACGAGGCCGTAGACTTTTTCCCGGCCCCACAGGCCGTGGCTGGAAGCCTGGCGCTTGCCGTCCAGCAGCACTTCGTCCCACAGCAGGTTCCGCCGCCATTGCAGCACATGCATCCGCTCGCCCGAGATGATCTTGATGTCGACTTCGTGCAGCGCGACGCGGACGAGTTCTGCATGCATGGGGCGGCTCCTTCGATCTTATCGAAAAACAATATATGACGATTGCGGGCCGGGTCAACCGTTTTCGGATCAGAAGGGGCAGGGCGCCTCAAATTTCATTGGGACGCCGGTTGCCGGATGGGCGAAGGCGAGCTGCGCCGCATGCAGGGCAAGGCGCGGGCGCGCGGCCAGCGCGTCACCCTGCGCATAGAATTCATCCCCAAGGATCGGATGGCCAATTGCTGCCAGATGCACGCGCAATTGATGCGAGCGGCCCGTAACCGGCGTGAGCTTCAGGCGCCCGCCCGTCTCCGAAACGGATAGTGTCTCGTAAAGCGTGCGGCTCGGCTTGCCGATTTCGTGATCAATCTTTTGCAAGGGGCGGTTCGGCCAGTCGGTAATCAGGGGCAGGTCTATTTCGCCGCTTGCGGGGGAGGGTGCGCCCCAGACATCGGCAAGATACGCCTTCTCCACTTCGCTGCGCTCAAACAGCATGGACAGCGCGCGCTGCATGTCCTTCCCGCGCGCCATCAGCAACAGGCCGCTGGTTGCCATGTCCAGCCGGTGAACGGTCAGCGCATCGGAAAAATCAGCTTGCACGCGCGCAATGGCGCAGTCGGCCTTGTCCTCGCCCCGTCCGGGTACGGAAAGAAGGCCGGAAGGCTTGTCGATCAGGATCAGGTGATCGTCGATGTGGATATAGGAAACCGGCGCGGGCGCCGGGGAATACAGGCTCATGCCTCAAGTCCCGGCAGGGCGAGGCGGAAGGCGGTGCCGTCCGGCCCGGTGGCGGCGAGTGTCAGGCTGCCGCCCAGCGCATCGGCCAGCTCGTGGGCGATGACGAGGCCGAGGCCTGTGCCGCCCACGCGGGTCGATCCGGAGAAGGGACGGAAGAGATTCTGCTGCGTCCGCTCCGGAATGCCGGGGCCGTTATCTTCAAAGATCAGCGCGCCGCCCTCGATCCGCACGCGGATCTGCGGGGCGTCCGTGCCCACCTGGCGCATCGCCTCGGCGGCGTTGCGGATCAGGTTGGCGGCGATCCGGTGCAAATGGTCGGCGTCGGAGCGGATCACGAGCGTTTCCGGAATGGCGATCTCGATGCCGATCCCGTTCTCGACAAGGGCTTCTTCGGCGGCGCCCTGAATAATGATCAGCAGACGCACGGTCTGCATTACCGGCGCGCGCGGGGCGGCCTTGCCATAGTCGAGCGTGGCCGTGGCCAGTTCGATGGCGCGTTCCAGCGCCCGTTTCAGGCGCGGGGCGGCGCGCTGCACGCGCGGGTCTTCCGAGCGGGCAAGCCCATCGGAAACCAGCTGGGCAGAGGCGAGCGAGTTGCGCAGGTCGTGATTGATCTTGGCGACCGCGCTGCCAAGCTCGGCAAGGTGGGCGCGCTGGCGGAAGGCGTCGGCGACGACCTCTTCCATGCCGGAGAGTGCGTTCTGGGCGCGTCCGATTTCATCGCGGCGCGAGGTTGGCGAAAGCCGGCGCGACCAGCCGCCAGGATCGCGGCTGAACTGTTCCACACTAACTGTGACCCGCCGCATCGGGCGCACGACGACCGCATCGAGCACAAGATAGATGACGATCGCGGCGACCAGCGCAATGAGCAGCGAAAGCCCGCCCGCCCGCCAGGCGAGGGCCACCATCGTCTTCTTCAGCGGCGCCTGCGGCACCACGACTTCGACCACCCGGTCGGAGCTGGCGCCTTCAGCAATGATGACGAGCATTTCGTCAGGCGGGGCGAAATATTCCCCCATCGCGCCAATCCCGCGGCTCATGGCATTGGCTTCGCGCAGGTCGATCAGCCGGGTGGGGTGGTCTTCCATCGGCATGGCCGGGGCCAGCAGCTGGAAGCGCATGTCGTCTTCAATTTCCGTCACGGCCAGAACTTCGGCCTTCTCAAGCAGGCTTTCGGAAAGTTCTTCGGACACCTCCCGCATGGGCGCCGCTTCCAGTGCGAGGGAGGCGATGCGCGCGGCCTGCACCCGCTCGTTCAGCCATTGGCTCCGCAGATTGCTGGCGGTTGGCAGGAACACCAGCGCCTCGGTGAGCAGGATGGCGCCCAGGGTCAGCGCAAAAAGGCGTGCAGCAAGGCTTTCCGTCAGGCGCCTCTGGCGTCGCGGGAGAAGGGGCTCAGGGGGGCGCTCGGGGTCGCTCACGGGCGGACACTTATGCCAAAAGCGCCGCAAGGGAAACGGGTTACGCCTGCTTGCAGGTGTTCCCCGTACACGGGGCCAGGGCCTAGTTGGAGGCGGTGGTGATGTCCTCGTCGATGCGCATCCAGTCGCGCGCCGGCAGGCCGTAGACCATATCCATCACTTCCAGCTCGATCCCGACCGGCAGGCGGGAGTTCGAGTTCCAGAGGGCAACCACGCCGGAATCGAGTTCGGGGTCGAGCAGCATCAGCGAGCGGTAGCCTTCCACGGCGCCGCGATGGCCCACCACGCGGGCGCCGTTGACGTCATATTTATACGTTCGCCAGCCAAGCCCGTACTGGGCCTCGCGCATATGGCTCTCGAACTGCCGGTTGAGACGGGACTGCTCGCGCGGGGTGGCCACGCGCGGGGTGTGCAGTGCGATCAGGGTCTCCGGGTTCAGCACTTCCGGCTCCAGCCCCATCTGCGCGCGGGCAAAGAGGGCAAGGTCGAGGATCGAGCCATTCACCCCGCCGGCCGCCGGAACGCGGTAATAGGGCTGTTTCACCGTTTTCAGCGCCGGGGCAGGCTGGTCGCGCCGCTTCTCATAGGGCTTGGCCCAGGAGAGCGCGCTCACAAGGCCGTCGCGGCCGGTGCTGGCGGTAAACATCTTCAGCGGCTTGAAGAGGTTTCCCTCGACAGCCTCGCCATATGTTTCTCCTGTGGCGGCCTCGATGATCTCGCTCACGGCGTCATAGGCGACATTCTGATAGGTGTGGCAGTCTCTGATCGGGCAGATGACCTTGAGCTTGCCGAGCTGTTTGCGGATCTCGACCGGGTCGCGCCCGTCTTCCAGCATGGTGTCATAGGCGTTGGACACGACGCCGACCCGGTGGGCCAGCAGGTCTTCCAACGTTGCGCTGGCTTCGCCGCCGCCGGGCAGGCGCAGCGTGGTCTTGAAGGAACCGATCGTGTCGCTGAGGTGGAACTTTCCCTCCGTGGCGAGCTTTGCCGTGAGGCTGCTGGCCACGCCTTTGGAAAGGGAGGCCCAGCGGAATACCGTGTTCCGTGTCACCGGGCCTTCGCCGATGGCGGTCTCGCCATAGCCTCTGGCAAAGGTGATCTTGCCGTCTTCGATCACTGCCACCGCGAGTCCGACCATGTCATCCTGTTGCGACAGCTTTCTCAGCCGCTGGTCCAGCCGGTCATAATCGACCGCCTCTGCAAGCGCCGGACCGGCGCCGAAGCTGGCCCAAAAGCAGGCAAAACTCAGCAAAAAGGTGGAAATTCGCACGGATCGGGCATCCCCTCGGTTCAGGTCATTGAACTTGGCCGCTGTAATCGGGCCTTTGATTCAAGTACCACTACGACAGATAAGGCGGCGTGTGGCGTTAAAGAGTAAACAGGTACGCCGCAGTCCAGCTGCATTCTCCTGGCCTGTGTATTGCGAAAACCCGCAGGCACCGCTTGACCTGACCCCGCCCGGCCTGTATTGGCCGCGGTTTCCAGAATTCAAGCCGCCAGGGCAGACCAATGAAACGCACTTTCCAGCCGAGCAACCTCCGCCGCAAGCGCACGCATGGCTTCCGTGAGCGGATGGCCACGAAGAACGGCCGCAAGGTGCTGGCACGCCGCCGCGCCAAGGGCCGCAAGTCCCTGTCGGCCTGACGGTTCCTACCCGCGCCGGGTAACTGGCGCCGTAGCAATGCCGTCTGATCTCACCCCCATGCCAGAAGTGCGCCGGCTTCGCCGCCGGCGCGAATTCACCTATGTCCGCGACGGCAAGACCGAGCGCCGCAAGACGCTTGTGATCCAGGCCCGCGCGCGCCACGGGGATGAGCCCGGCGACCATGTCGGCGAGGGCTATACCGCCACCAAAAAGGTTGGCGGCGCAGTCGAGCGCAACCGGGCCAAGCGCCGTCTTCGCGAAGCTGCCCGGCGACTTTTGCCCCAGCATGGCCTTCGCGGATGGGACTATGTCTTCATCGCGCGGGAAGCGACACTTGATACCGGCTGGGCGCGCTTGCTTGACGATATGGAAAGCGCACTGTTAAGCCTCGCGCGCACCTGATCCTGTAGCCCCCGCGCCTGCCGAACCGGCACGCTCCCAGCCCACGCGGACACCCAGATGGAAAAAGAAGAACAACGCAATTTCCTGATCGCCATTGCGGCGATGATCGCGTTCGTTTTCCTGTACCAGTTCTTTATCATGGAGCCGGCCCAGAAGCGCTATCAGGCTGAACAGGCTGCCAAAACGGCTGCCGAGCAGACAGGCGTTGCGGATACGGGCGCTACAGAAATCCTCGGACCCAAGCCGCTGGAAGATGCTCTGAAAGAAGGCGACAGGGTCGCCTTCGACGGCGCCTCCATGGATGGCTCCATCCGTCTTGCCGGCGCCCGCATCGACGATCTCAGCCTGAAGAACTATTACACCACGGTCGATAATGTCGCCGAGATCCGTCTGCTGCGTCCGGAAGCGACCGAGGGCGGCTATTTCGGCACTTACTACTGGGCCGATGGCAATTCGCTGGTTGCAGGCCGCAATTCTGCCTGGACCCAGGTTTCCGGCAACACGCTGAAGACAGGCGCGCCGATCACGCTGCGCTACGAAGCCGAAGGCATGACCATCGACCGCGAGATCTTGGTTGACGAGAACTTCATGTTCACCTTCCGTGATACGCTGACGAACACATCCGACGCGGCGCGCAATGTCCGCGCCATCGGCTCGATCGAACGTCATGGCGACTGGAAACGGTTCCTCGAAATCACCGACCCTGCCTCTGCCACCAGCGGCGGCCCGGCCCACCTTGGCCTGATGGGCGTGGTCGAGGGCGACCTGCGCCTGCAGAAATACAAGCCGCTCTTCCAGTCAAAAAAGATCAGCGGCGAGTCCAAGGAAGGCACCTTCCTGTCGGATGAGGGCGGCTGGTGGGGCCTGACGGACATGTACTGGATGGGCGCGCTTGTGCCTGAACAGGCCCGCCCGTTCACTGCCTCGGTCAACCGCGCCAGCCTTGCCCGCGGCGGTCCGCTGGAACTGCGCACAGAGGGCGAAGCCATCGTGGTTGCGCCGGGTGCAAGCGTGACCGTGGAAAACCGCCTATTTGCCGGTGCCAAACGGTTTGAAGTGCTTCAGGGATACGAGAAATCGGGTCTTCCGCGCTTTGTCGACGCGATCGACTGGGGATGGGCTTACTTCCTCACCAAGCCGTTCTTCTACATCCTGCACTGGCTCAACAGCCATATCGGCTCGTTCGGCTGGTCGATCCTGGCCTTCACGGTTCTCGTGAAAGTGCCGCTCGCCCCGCTTTACAATGGCAGCTACAAATCCATGGCGAAGCTGAAGAAGCTTCAGGAGCCGATGAAAGCGATCAACGAGCGTTTTGCCGGGGATCCGCAGCGCCGCCAGCAGGAGATCATGAAGCTCTACAAGGAAGAGGGCGCCAACCCCATCGGCGGCTGCGTTCCGATCCTCTTCACGATCCCGATCTTTTATGCGCTCTACAAGACGCTCTATGTCTCGCTCGAGATGCGCCATGCTCCGTTCTGGTTCATGAAGGATCTTTCCGCGCCCGATCCGACGGCCATCGGCAACCTGTTCGGCCTGATCCCGTTCTGGTCGGCAGCCGATATCAAGACAATCCCGGTCATCGGCATGATCATCGGTATCGGCATCCTGCCGCTGCTCTACGGCGCGACGATGGGGGCCATCCAGTCGCTCTCGCCGCCGCCGCCAGACAAGATGCAGGCGCGCATCATCATGGCTATGCCGATTGTCTTCATGTTCGTGTTCGGCGGATTTGCGGCTGGCCTTGTGCTGTACTGGGTGTGGTCGAACATCCTGACCTTCGTTCAGCAGTATACGATCATGCGTCTCAACGGCGCTGAGACCGAGATCGGGAAGTTCATTGCCAAGCGGCTCGGCAAGAACAAGGCGCAGGCGGAGTAATCCTTGGACGCAGCGCCCGAATTCTCTGAAGAGGCCCTGGAAACCGGCCGCGTCCTGTTTGCCGGGTCGGCAGACTTCGTGCTGGGCGTTGCGAGCCTGTCCGGCCTGCCGCCGGCAGACCGGGCTGAGGTTTGCTTTGCGGGCCGCTCGAATGTCGGCAAGTCCAGCCTGATCAATGCGATCACGGGCCGGGCAAAGCTCGCCCGCTCCTCGGCAGAACCGGGCCGCACGCGCGAGCTGAATTATTTCGACATTGGCTCCGGCCAGCTCTTCCTGGTCGACCTTCCGGGCTTTGGCTATGCCAAGGTTTCCAAGACGCAGACAGCGGCCTGGACCAAGCTGATCAAGTCCTATCTGCGGGGCCGGCCCAGCCTGCGCCGCGTCTTCCTGCTGATCGACGCGCGCCGCGGCGGCCTGATGGACACCGACGAAGAAGTGATGAAGCTGATGGACAGCGCCGCTGTCACCTATCAGATCGTCCTCACCAAGATCGACAAGGTGCCGAAAGGCGAGGTCGAGAAGACGGCTGCCAAGATCACCGAGAAGCTCAAGAAACATGGCGCCGCCCACCCGGTGGTGCGCATGACGTCATCGGAAAAGGGCTGGGGCATCCCCGAACTCCGGGCAGAGATTGCCGCGCTCGCCGCCCTCGGCTAGCCCTGATTGCCGAACCCTTCGGCAAAGGCAGTCCTGAATGGCTATCGACATCCGCCCGGATGACCTCACCAGCCCCGAAATGGCGGAGCTGATTTCCATTCACGCGCAGACGATGCTGGCCTCCTCTCCGGCGGAGAGTTGCCATTTCCTGCCGATCGATGGGTTGCGACAACCTTCGGTAACTGTCTGGTCTATGTGGGAAGATGGCGCGCTGACCGGTTGCGGCGCCCTGAAGGACCTCGGCGATGGCTCCGGCGAGATCAAATCCATGCACACGCGGTCTCATTTGCGGGGCAGGGGCCTTGGCCGGCTGATGCTGGAACATATCCTGAGCGAGGCCCGCGCCCGTGCGTATTCCGCTCTCTGGCTCGAAACCGGCTCGATGGACGCCTTCATTCCCGCCCGTCGGCTCTACGAGGCGCATGGATTTGAGCTTTGCGGTCCCTTTGGCGATTATTCGGAAGATCCCAACAGTGTCTTCATGCGGTTATGGCTGCGTCATCCTGCGTCATCCTCCGTTCATCTTACCGGAATATAATACTCCTCAGAGTTGACGCGGGAATCAGGGTTGGCTCAAAGTCAGACGGCCCTGCCGGGCAAAGTGGTGCAGTACGGGGAAGACGGACAGATGGAATTTCCATTGGTGGTGTCGCTATTTGTTTTAGCGGTCATGGTCGGCGTTTTCTTTTACCTGCGGACCTTCAAAGCGTCCCGTGAACATGAAATCCGCCATATCCAGAACCGCCTGGTTGAAAAATCCCGGCTTCGGGAAATGGAGGAGGCCGAGCTGGTCCCCGTTTCGGCGCGCGCGGGCGATCGCCAGCACGGCTGAGGCAGGCAAAGCGTAGATTTGCCGTTTCGCCGGGCCGCAAAGCGGGCTAATAGCCCGGCCCATGACGACCCAATCCGATCCCCAGTTCACCGCGCGCACCCTCTCTGAGGCCCTGCCGTATATCCAGCGTTATGCCGGCCAGACGATCGTGGTGAAATATGGCGGCCATGCCATGGGCGATGCGAGCCTTGCGCTGTCCTTTGCGCGCGATGTGGTGCTGCTCAAGGCGCTCGGCCTGAAACCGGTGATCGTGCATGGCGGCGGCCCCCAGATCGGCAAGCTGCTCGACAAGCTGGGCATCGTGTCGGAGTTCAAGGACGGCCTGCGCGTCACCGATGAGGCGACAATGGAAGTCGTCGAGATGGTCCTCTCCGGCCCGATCAACAAATCCATCGTCCGCGCCATCAACCAGGCCGGCGGCAAGGCGGTTGGCCTGTCGGGGGCCGATGGCAACCTGCTGATGGCCGAGAAGGCCACCCGCACGACGCGCGACCCTGACAGCCATATCGAACAGATCGTCGATCTCGGCTTTGTCGGCGAGCCCAGCGCCGTCGACATCAGCGTCCTCGAAGCCCTGCTCAAGGCCGACGCCGATCTCATCCCCGTTGTCGCCCCTGTCGGCGTCGGCGTTGATGGATCGCGCTACAATGTCAACGCCGATACGGCCGCCGGCGCGCTCGCTGCGGCGCTGAAAGCCAGCCGCCTGATCCTGATGACGGATGTGGCCGGCGTGCTCGACAAGCAGAAGCAGCTTATCCGCGAAATCCCCGCGGCCGGTGTCGGCGCGCTGATCGCGGACGGCACAGCTGCAGGCGGTATGATACCGAAGCTTGAAACTGCCGCGCATTCCGTAAATCATGGCGTTGGGGCGGCGGTTATTCTTGATGGGCGTGCGCCGCATGCCCTGCTCATGGAGCTGTTCACCGAACATGGCGCTGGAACGCTGGTTTCTTAGACTCGTTGTCCTCATTCTGGCCTGCGGGGCGGCTTTGCTGCTGCCGGCCGATGCACAGGGGACGGATGGTGATGGCTGGAAGCTGTGCAACCGCACAAGCTATGTGATCGAAGCTGCTGTTGGCCACCATCAGGGCAATGGAATCACTGTTGAAGGCTGGACCAAGCTGCATCCCGGCGCCTGCCGCGTGGCGCTGCCAGGTCCGCTGACCGCCGGCACTTATTATCTCTATGGCCGCACTTCCAGCGCCCATCTTGGCGGTGGCCGGGAATGGGGGGGGCGCTACGATCTCTGCGTCGATCCGACGGGCGGTTTCTCGCTGGAAAGCCCGCCAGATTGCGCCGCCATGGGCCTTGAAACCCAGGGGTTCCGTCCGGTCGACATCACCAAGGATGGCAACTGGACGAACCTCTTCACCGAGGTTGAAACCTATGACCAGGACAAGGCCCGCAATGCCGGCCTCCAGCGCCTGCTGGACGAAGCAGGTGTTGTCTCGGGCAATGTCGATGGCTTCATTGGCCAGCGCACACGCTCGGCAATTGCCGACTTCCTGAAATTGCGGGGCCTGCCGGCCAATCTCTCTGACGCGGATTTGATCGACTATCTCGAACAGGCCGCTGCCGAGCGGGGCCGCAATGTCGGATTCACCCTCTGCAACCGCACGAAAAACCGCATCTGGAGCGCCATCGCGCGCCGCAGCCCCGAGGGCTGGGAAAGCCGCGGCTGGTGGCGTATCGAGGCAGGCGGCTGCGCCCGCGTGATCGACCGCCCGCTGCGCGGCTCCGAACATTTCGTCTATGCCGAGATGGAAGACGGCGCCCAGCTGCGCACCCTGTCGAATGCGAACGAAGCCTTCTGCGTGGGCCGCTCGAAATTCGCGATTGCAGGCCGCGAGGATTGCGAGGACTCGGCTTATCGCACGGCGCTGTTCACGCGCACGCCTGCGCCGGTAGACCGTAAGCTGATCTACGAATTCTTTGCCCGTGACTTCACCCAGACGGCCGGCCAATGAGCCTGCCGCCCAAACTTCCTGCCATCGAGCTCGATCACGTCCAGGACTGGGTGTTCGACCTCGACAATACGCTCTACCCGGCAGAGTGCGATCTCTTTGCCGAGATCGACGTGCGCATGACCGATTTCGTCTCGCGCTATCTGCAGCTGGAGCGGGAAGCGGCCCGCAAGGTGCAGAAATCCTACTACGCCCAGTATGGCACTACGCTGTCGGGCCTGATGACCGTGCACAATCTCGATCCGGCGGATTTCCTGCACTATGTCCACGAGATCGACCTGTCGCCCCTGCCGGACCTGCCGGACCTGCGCAGTGCGCTTGCGGCGCTGCCGGGGCGCAAATTCGTCTACACCAATGGCTCCCGCCGCCATGCCGAGCGCGTGACCGAGAAGATGGGCATTGCCCATCTCTTCAACGACAGTTTCGGCATCGAGGAAGCCGCCTACCGGCCCAAGCCGCATGTCGATGCGTATGAAACCTTCTGCCAGCTCCATCAGGTGCGGCCGGAAGGGGCGATATTCTTCGAGGACCTGGCCCGCAATCTGAAACCCGCCAAATCGCTCGGCTTCACCACGGTGCTCGTCCATTCCGAAAAGGATTGGAGCCATGAGCCGATCGAGGCACGTCCCGCCGGGGCAGGGGATGCTTTCGGGGATGACGGACCCGGACACATCGACTACATGACCGGCGACCTTGCGGGTTTCCTGAACACCGCGCTGTCGAGCCTGAACGACAAGAAATAAGCCTGAAGAGAGATGCCATGACCGACGCCCTTGCCCGTGTAATCGATGCTGCCTGGGAAGGACGCGACGCGCTCTCCACCGCCACCACCGGCGAAGTGCGCGATGCGGTCGACGCCGCGATCAGCCTGCTCGATAGCGGCGAAGCCCGCGTCGCCAGCAAGGAAGCCGATGGCAGCTGGACCGTGCACCAATGGCTGAAGAAAGCCGTGCTGCTCTCCTTCCGCCTCAACGCAAACGGCGTCATGGGCGGCTCGCCTGCCGGCGGCAACTGGTGGGACAAGGTGCCCTCCAAGTTTGAAGGCTGGGGCGAAAAGGAATTCCAGGAAGCCGGCTTCCGCGCCGTGCCGCCTGCCGCCGTGCGCCGCGGCGCCTATGTGGCGAAGAATGCGGTTCTCATGCCGTCCTACGTCAACATCGGCGCCTATGTCGGCGAAGGCACCATGATCGACACCTGGGCCTCGGTCGGCTCTTGCGCGCAGGTTGGCGCCAACTGCCACATCTCGGCTGGCACAGGCATCGGCGGCGTGCTGGAGCCGCTGCAGGCCAACCCCACCATCATCGAAGACAACTGCTTCATCGGCGCGCGCTCTGAAGTGGTCGAAGGCGTGGTTGTCGGCGAAGGCTCTGTCCTCGCCATGGGCGTGTTCATCACGCAAAGCACCAAGATCGTCTATCGCAATACGGGCGAGATCATCTACGGCAAGGTTCCGCCTTACTCCGTGGTCGTCCCCGGCACGCTGCCCGATCCGAAGGGCGGCCCGTCGCTGGCCTGCGCCGTGATCGTCAAAACCGTGGACGCGCAAACCCGCTCAAAGACCGGCGTGAACGAATTGCTGCGCGACTAGGCCGGAATTGTGGGGCCTGAATAGCGCGGCACGCGTGGTGGCCAGCAGGCCGCTTACGCGTCGTGCAGGCTCGGCTTGATCTGCGGCGCGCCGACGGTAGCCTCCTGCCGTCTTAGCAGGCCGCAGACATCGGCGCACGCAGCGATCAGACGGTTTACGTCCTCATCCCGCGACAGGCGGTGGTCACCGTCCTTGATCAGGGTAAGGACCGTGTTGTCACTCGTCAGCCGTTCGTTAAGTTCCATGGCGTGCGTCCAGGGTACGTCCGCGTCCTGCATGCCTTGAAGGATACGAACGGGGCCGTCGAACACAATTGGCGCGTCGAGAATCTGCCATTTCCGCCCGTCTTCGATGAGGTTTCTGGTGATCGGGTCTGGCGTGCCATAGGCCGATGGGCGCAGCGTAACGCCCGTTGCCATCACTTCTTCCTGCTGAGCCGGCGTCAGGTCGGGCCACATCAACTTTTCGGTGAAGTCTGGCGCTGGCGCAACCAGCACAAGGCCCTTCACGCGCTCGGGCCTGGCCAGTGCCGCCAGCAGCGCCAGCCAGCCGCCCATGCTCGACCCGACCAGCACAACCGGGCCAACCGAGAGCTGGTCAATCGCTGCTAAAACATCGGTGCGCCAGGCCAGAATTGTTCCGTCCTCAAAACGGCCCTCTGATTCGCCATGGCCTGAATAGTCAAACAAAACAGCGCCATGGCCGGTTTCCCAAGCCCAGGATTTGACCGCCTGCGCCTTGCCGCCCGCCATGTCAGATCTGTAGCCGGATAACCAGATCACGGTCGGTCGGCCCGATTGCGGCGGCATAACATCGAAGGCGAGGCGGTTGCCGGTGGGTGAGGTGAAATAATCCGTTGTCATATATGCTGCCTTCCGCCATCTCTCACGCCTGTCAAGCGAGTAGGTTGAGGCCGCGTTTTGGACGATTTCCCCGATATGAAGGGCAGGGTGATCCTGCAGGTGGCTCCGGAGCTTTCCGCAGGCGGCGTTGAGCGCACCGTTCTGGAAGTAACCGAAGCAATTGTCGCGGCCGGCGGGCGTGCCCTGCTTGCCAGCCGAGGTGGAAGGCTTGAGCCTGAATTTGCCCGGCTGGGTGGCGAACTTTTCCGTATGGATGCAAAAAGCCGCAACCCGCTGACCATCAAGATCAATGAGGGAAAGATCCGCCAGGCTATCCGTGAGGAGAAGGTTGATCTGGTCCACGCCCGCTCGCGCGCGCCCGCCTGGAGTGCCTATGCCGCTGCCAGGGCTGAAGGCGTGCCCTTCGTGACGACCTATCACGGCGCCTATTCGGGCAACTCCGGCCTCAAGCGAACCTATAATTCGGTGATGGCCAAGGGCGATTTGGTGATCGCCAATTCCAACTGGATCGCTGCGCATATCCAAAAGGTGCATGAAATCCCGGCGGAGCAGATCGTTACGATTCCACGCGGGGTGGATCTTGCAGAGTTTGATCCGGCAGTTGTTGCGCCGGCGCGGGTCAATGCCATCCGTGAAAGCTGGGGGCTCGCCGGGGACAAGCGCCTCACGCTGTTCCTGCCGGGCCGCCTCACGGCCTGGAAAGGGCAGGGCCTCGCCATTGATGCGTTCGCTGCCCTCGCGCCAGACGAGCGCGCCGCCCTTGTGCTGGTTCTCGCCGGCGATCCGCAGGGCCGCGATCACTATGTCGAGGAATTGCAGACGAAGATCGAGACTTCCGGCCTCGTCAATTCGGTGATCATTGCCCCGCATATCAGCGATATGGCCGCTGCCTATCTGGCGTCGGGCATCGTGCTTGCCCCTTCCACCCGTCCGGAAGCCTTCGGGCGCGTCGCCGCAGAGGCCGCCGCGATGGAGCGCCCGGTGATCGTCTCCGATCATGGCGGCGGGCGGGAAACCGTTCTTGAAGCAGAAACCGGCGCGCGGGTTGCGCCCGGCGATGTCCGCGCCCTCGCTGGCGCGCTGCGGGCGATGATTGCCCTTGGCCCCACGGTGCGCGCCTCCATGGGCAAGGCGGGGCGCGCGCATGTCCAGCGCCATTTCTCCAAGAGGGGGCTTCAGACGGCGACACTCACCGTCTATAAGCGCCTGTTGGAGAAGGGGAATTGAACTATTGTCGAGCTCAGGCGGCAACAAAGCCAGCCCGGTGAACCCCGGCGCGAAGGCCAAGGAAGTGCTGGTGATCAAGCTCAGCGCGCTGGGGGATTTTGTCCTGGCGCTCGGCGCCATGCGCGCCGTGCGGGAGTTTCACCCCTCCGCCCGCATCACCCTGCTGACCACGCCCCCCTTTGAAGAATTCGCCAGGGTTTGTCCCTATGTCGATGTCGTCGAAACCGATGGCCGTCCGGAAGGCATGAAGGCCACCGCTGCGCTGCTTGGCCGTATCCGCAAGGCGAAGTACGACATCGTCTACGATTTCCAGACCAGCGGGCGCACGAAGAACTACTTCTCCGTCCTCTCGCGCGGTGGCAAGGCGCCGCTCTGGTCGGGCCATCACGAAAAGGCGGCCTTCTTCCACGACAATCCGGCGCGCGGCGGAATGCACTCGATTGACCGCCTGGCCGAGCAGCTGGAAGTCGCCGGCGTCGCGCCCCAGGGGCGCTGGCTCGGCAACAGCCGGCCATTTCCGGATCTTGGCTGGGTGCGCCCCAAGCTCGGGGATACGCCCCGCCTCAGCCCGGCCTATTTCGGCATCCAGAAGCCCTACATGCTGCTGATCCCCGGCGCCTCGGAGCACCGCGAAGCCAAGCGCTGGCCGGTGGAGAATTATGCCGAGCTGGCCAAGCGCATCGCCGATCTCGGTGTCATGCCCGTCATCATCGGCGGCAAGGCCGAAAGCCAGCTTGCCCAGGACATCGCGAAGAAAGAGCCGCGCGTCAAAAGCCTCGTGACCCGCACCGATCTCTTCCAGATCGTCACGCTGGCCGAAACCGCCCTCTTCGTTGTCGGGAACGACACCGGCCCGATGCATATGGCGACGCTGGCCGGCGCCCCCGGCATCGCCCTCTTTGCGTTGACCGAAAGCAGCCCGGACCAGGCCGCTCCGCGTGGCCCCAAAACTGTCATCGTCAACTCCGCCCCGACGCTCAAGGAGCTGTCGGTGGATGATGTCTGGCAATCGGTCCGCGCGCTCGGCGTCCTGAACACCTGAGCGACGCGGCCGGGTGGCGGGGGAGGGTTACTCCCCCGTGCAGTGCCAGCATTCTTCAGTCTGACCCATCGCGCCGCTGAACGATCCGATCGGGGCACCTGCCGGGGTCGCCGGGGCCGGACGCAGGATCGCGCCAGGCAGCTCGTCGCCGGCCAGATGTTTGCCGATCAGGTCCGCCAAGGCGCGCGAAGTGACCGGATCTGTCACTGTTTGTCCCCGTTTTGACACGGAAAGACGCGATTGGAGCCCGGAAAGGTAGCTGTCTGTCACCGCCTTGACGCTGCTGGACGCTGTTTCGCTGCGCGACAGGGAAATCAGCTCCGCCACGAACCGGGTCTGCACAATTTGCGACAGGGCGGCGAGGCGCGGGCTGTCAGTCCTGGCAAACGCCGCTGTCTCCAGCCGCTCGATCACGTCGGCCAGCGTCAGGGTGTTCGGGTTGCGCTGTTCATACGCCATCAGCCGGTTTGCGCGCTTTGGGTCGAGCACCGCTGACAGCGTCAGGTCTGCAGCAACTTCAGCAGAGGCGGCCAGATCGAACACTGGCCCGGTCCGGTTGGGGAACAGCTCGTCGATGGAGCCGCGCCCGAAATAGCCAAGATCGCCGGGCGTCAGGTAGTTCAGCGCCGTGTCCGGCAGGTCGAGCGCGGCAGGGTTCAGCGTGCGCGCAAGGGCCTCCAGCGCCCGGCGTTGCTCAGCCGGCGCAACAGGAACAGCCGGCGTCTCGCCTTCGCCCTTCATCTGATAGCGGAAGTCGAGCCCCCCGATGGACTTCGCTGCCGCCTCGATCTGGTAGCGGTGGTAAAGATAGATCGGCACGATCACGGCGTTGAGGTCAGACAGAGGCCGGCCATCGGCAAGGGCGCCGGGGCCGAAGTTTGCCAGCGCAATCCGGCGCACCTCCATCACCTCGTCCAGCATCGCCACCGGGTCTGCGCCATTGTCCCACACCGCGCCGAAGGGATGGCCGGTCTCCTTGTTGCGGGCATGCCCGTCAGACACGAAGCGCAGGCCGGAGCCGTAGGCAGCATCGACCATCTGGTTGAGCTTGGCCGGATCGTCCCCGCCTTCAGGGAACTGGGAGTAAAGCCATTTGACGGTGAAGATGTCCCACGCGCCAAGCCCGGTTGCATAGGCTTCGGAGAAATCGAGCCCGCCTGCGGCTGGCTTCACCCAGGGGGCGGGATAATCCATCACCGAGGCGCGGTCATTGGTGCTGGCGGCAAAATTGTGCGCAAAGCCCAGCGTGTGGCCCACTTCATGCGCTGAAAGCTGGCGGATGCGCGCGAGCGAAATCTCGACCGGATCGCCGGCTTCGCCTGAGCCGGACTTTGCTGCCCCGGCGAGGCCTTCAAAGATCATCCGGTCCTGGCGCACGCGCTGGGAGCCGAGGATGACATTGGCTTTCAGGATCTCGCCCGTGCGCGGGTCCACGACGCTGCCGCCATAGGACCAGCCGCGTGTCTGGCGGTGAACCCAGTTGATCACATTGTAACGCACGTCCAGCGGATGGGCCCCTTCAGGGAGCACTTCCACGCGGTAAGCATTCTCGAAGCCGGCTGCGGCAAAGCCTTCGGCCCACCAGCTGGCGCCTTCGATCAGCGCGTTGCGGATTTCTGCGGGCGCGCCATTGTCGACATAGAAGACGATTGGTTCCTTGACCGGGCCGGAGGCCGCCGCCGCGTCCACACGCTCCAGCCGCATGCGCGGCGAGAAGCGTGAAATCAGCGGCGCGTCCAGCGGGGCAGAGAAGTCATGGAAGCCCATGCCGATGCTGGCTGTGCGCTGGTCGAAGGCGCGCGGCGTGTAGCCGTCATCGGGCAGGCGCACGAAGGAATGGTGGAGCACCAGCGTGATGGCGCGCGCGTCCGCCGCCGTCGCATAGGTCTCCGAATTGGGCTTCGAGGTCTCAAAGGTCAGGAAAGCGTCGATCTCGGCATTATCAGGGAAGGAGAGGACATTTTCCGGATCCGGCATCGACCGGTCGGCCACCAGTCGGTAGTCGGAGGCGTCCTTTCCATGCTTCAGCGCGCGGGCAATGTCGTTCGCGTCCCGTGTCAGGAAGCCCGACAGGTCGATCAACAGGCGGCCATCCGCGCCGGTTGCCTCGATGCCTGTGGACCAGAGAAACGAGTTTGCAAAGCTCTGCTGTACGGAGCGTTCCTCATCTGCCCGGCCCGAAGTGGCGCGGTAATTCCAGTTTTCCGCCTCGGCAACGACCTTCTCACCGATCCGGCGGAAGCGGATGATGTCGCCGGAGCTGGAATTGCCCCGGTCGAGGCCAATCGGGTTCGATCCGAGGCCAGCCGTCAGGCCAGCGGCATAGATGAAGCGCGCGCTGATGCCATCTGCGTCGGGGGCCGGCAGGGCCACATAGACCTTGCCTTTGCTCTGATCGACATAGAGATCGAGAAATCCGGGCAGGGCCTCCAGGCCGTCAATTTTCTGTGCCAGCGTGGGGGGCGCTTCCGTCTTGGGCTGCGAAACCGCCGCCCCGGAAAGCCCCAGACAGACAGCCGTCAGCAATATCGCAAATCTCATTTGGGGCCCCGCGCCGTGGTTTCAGGTCAGGGCGCGATTAAAGCGATAAAGTTGGCGAGGGCAACGAAGGGAACCGATCTTTCCCGATTGCATTCCGTGAAAGTGGCTGCCAAAGCCTGCCGCCTTGAAGATGGCTGCAAACGCAGGCATATTCCCGCAACTTTCTGAGCCACCAAAGGAGATTTCCAATAGCTCGCAGACCCGAAGCCGACGCACCGCCGAAGAAACAGGTTGGTCCTCGCATCAATGAAGAAATCCGCGCGGCCCGCGTGCTGCTGATCGATGAGAACGGCGAGAAACAGGGCGTGATGCCCCTCGGCGCCGCTCTGGACGCAGCGCGGGAAGCGGGAATGGACCTCGTGGAGGTCTCCGCCGGCCAGGAAACGCCGGTCGTCAAGATTCTGGATTACGGCAAGCTGCGCTTTGAAGAGCGCAAGAAGAAAGCCGCAGCAAAGAAGAAGCAGAAGTCTTCGGAGCTGAAAGAGATCAAGATCCGCCCCAACATCGACAAGCACGATTATGAGGTGAAAGCCCGCGCCATCGCGCGCTTCTTTGAAGAAGGCGACAAGGTAAAGGTTACCCTGCGCTTCCGTGGCCGTGAGATGGCTCACCAGCATCTCGGTATGGAGCTTCTCGAGAAGATGAAGAAGGATTTCGAGGAGACCGCGAAGGTCGAACTCGAGCCAAAGCTTGAGGGCAAGCAGATGACCATGGTGCTCGCGCCGCGCTGATCCGCGCGCGGGGCGGAGGGCGCCCCCAGGCCAATTGAATTATCGGCAGGGCGGCGCAAGCCGCCCTCTTGATTCATGTCGCAGGTTCCGCCATAAGCCGCCACTTCCGGACTCCGGGGCGACGGCATCGCCCCCTGGTCCGTTATGTCAGGGCCGCCGGCAACGGTGTGAGCTCCACGAAATCAAGGAGACGAAGATGCCGAAGATGAAGACCAAGAAGGCCGCTGCAAAGCGCTTCAAAATCACCGCAACGGGCAAGCTGAAGCACGGCGTCGCTGGTAAGCGCCACCGCCTGATCAGCCACAACTCGAAGTACATCCGCCAGAACCGCGGCACGTCCGTCGGCGCCAAGGCTGATGAAGCTCGCGTGAAAAAGTACCTGCCCTACGGCCTCTAAGGCCGGGCGGAACCACCAACCCGTTGATTTTGAACACTTTCTGACAGGAGGCCCCTATGCCCCGTTCCCGCGCTAAAGTTCCCGCCCACGCCCGCCACAAGAAGATTATCAAGCAGGCGAAAGGTTTCCGCGGCCGCCGCAAGAATACCTTCACCAACGCCGCTGCCGCCGTCTGGAAAGCCGGCGAGTATGCTTATGTTGGCCGCAAGGTTAAGAAGCGCCAGTTCCGTTCGCTCTGGATCCAGCGTATCAACGCCGCTGTTCGTATCCATGACGACGCCATGAATTACTCGACCTTCATCAACGGCCTGACCAAGGCTGGTATCGAAGTCGACCGCAAAGTGATGGCTGACCTCGCCGTGAAAGAGCCCGAAGCATTCGGCGCCCTTGTCGCGCAGGCCAAAGCTGCCCTCGCCTAATTCCAGCCGGAGAGAAACAAGATGTCGAAATCCCCGAACAGCGTTCTCAACCCCGGCAAAAAGCCGCGCGTCAAGCGCCGCAATGCCAAATGGACCGCAAACCTCGCGAAGCGGGCAAAGATCCGCGTGTTTGGTAACACCAAGCGCGCACGCCTTGCTCGCAAGAAGGCTGCGCGCGCCTAATCGGCGCCCCCGGCCTCGCCTCGTGTTCTGAGACGCCCGTGGGTTTCCGCCCGCGGGCGTTTTGCTGATTGCATCGCCCTTATCCTAGCGACTAGAAAGCCGCTGGGCCTGACCTGAAAGGGAAATTCCAAGTGTCCGACATTATCCGGATCGAAGAAGAGGCGCTGGCGGCTGTGACCGCCGCGGCAGACCTCGCAACGCTCGACGCCGTGCGTGTGGCTGAGTTGGGCAAGAAGGGCCGCGTGTCCGGCCTGATGGGCGCGCTCGGCAAGATGAGCCCTGAAGAGCGCAAGACGCAGGGGCCTCTGCTCAACGCGCTGAAGGACAAGGTGGACGCTGCCATCCGTGCCCGCAAATCGGCGCTGGAGGCAGCTGAGCTTGAAGCCCGCCTCGCCAGCGAGAAGATCGACCTGACGCTGCCCGCGGCGCCCTCGCCAGCCGAAGGCGCGCTGCACCCGGTCATGCAGGTGTTCGAAGAGATTGCCGCGATCTTCGGCGATATGGGCTTCACCGTGGCCGAAGGCCCGGACATTGAAGACGACTGGCACAACTTCACGGCTCTCAACTTCCCCATCGGCCACCCGGCGCGGGAGACCCACGACACCTTCTTCATGAAGGCGCTGGAAGGCGATACGCCCAAGGTTCTGCGCACGCATACGAGCCCGGTGCAGGTGCGCACCATGATGGAAGAAAAGCCGCCGATCCGCATTCTGGTGCCTGGCCGCGTTTACCGGAATGACTGGGACGCGACCCACACGCCGATGTTCCACCAGGTCGAAGGCCTGGTGATCGAGAAGGGCATCCATATGGGGCATCTCAAGGGATGCCTGATCGATTTCGTGAAGGCGTTCTTTGAAGTCGACACGGTTGTCTCGCGCTTCCGGCCGCACTTCTTTCCGTTCACGGAGCCTTCGGCCGAGATGGACGTGAAGTATTCCCGCAAGGGCGATGCCATCGAGATTGGCGAGGGCGACCGCTGGATGGAAATTCTCGGCTGCGGCATGGTTCATCCGAACGTGCTGCGCAATTGCGGGATCGATCCGGCCGTCTATCAGGGCTTTGCCTTCGGCATGGGCGTAGACCGTCTCGCCATGTTGAAATACGGCATGCCGGACCTGCGCCCGTATTTCGAAGCCGATCCGCAATGGTCGCGCCATTACGGGTTCTCGCCCTGGCTTACGCCTTCCGTCAGCGGCGGGCTCAGCTGAAGGTAACTGACGATGAGCGATACAAAACGCAGCCGTCTGGAGATGATCGTCGCCGTGTGCGCGGTTGTGACCAGCGTCATTGCGCTTTTTGTGGCGTGGGATCAGGGACGGGTGATGCGGGCTCAGCAACATGGCGCCGTTTATCCCGTGCTGCAGGTGGATGGCTTTGTCTCCACCACGATGGACCACCGCCAGCTCGGCATCCAGTTCACCAATAGTGGTGTCGGGCCTGCGCTCATCGAGTCGGTAGAAGCGGTGAGAAATGGCGAGCCGATTGCGAGCCTGAACGATCATTATGCCCGGATGCCGGCCGGAAACGAGCTGTCCTGGACCAGTATGGTGGGCCGCGCGGTTGCGCCGGGTGACAATATCGGCGCCCTGGTCATCAGCTGGCCGATGGAGAGCATCAGCCATGCCGCGCTGCTTGATGCGAGCCAGCAATGGTCCGACGTGCAGCTCAACATTTGCTATTGTTCCGTATTCGGACGCTGCTGGACCACGGTTGGTCTTGGGAAGGCCCGGACCGAACCTGTCAAGAAATGTACGCGTAGCGACGGCGACATATTTGAAGAACTTTCGTCAGCCGCGCCGCTTACTGAACAAGAAATCATCGAGGTCGAGTAGAAGATGAAATTCACCCTTTCCTGGCTGAACGACCACCTTGTCACCAAGGCATCGCTTCAGGAGATTCTCGATCTGATGCTCAAGGCGGGCCTTGAGGTCGAGGAAGTTATCGATCCGCGCGAGAAACTTGCGCCGTTCACGGTTTGCAAGGTGATCGAGGCGAAGCCGCATCCGGATGCGGACAAGCTGCGCGTCTGCACGGTCGAGACAATCGATGGGATCAAGCAGATCGTCTGCGGCGCGCCCAACGCGCGCACCGGCATGACGGCGATCTATGCGCCGCTTGGCACCTATATTCCCGGCCTCGATTTCGCGCTCGACAAGAAGCCGCGTGCCATCCGGGGCATCGAAAGCCATGGCATGATGTGCTCCTCGCGGGAGCTGGAAGCCGGCGACGATCATGACGGCATCATCGATCTGGAAGGCGATTTCAAAGTCGGCACGCCGGCTGCTGAGGCGCTTGGCCAGACTGACCCGGTGATCGATTTCGAAGTGACACCAAACCGTCCGGACTGGCTCGGCGTGCAGGGCATTGCCCGCGACCTGGCTGCGGCCGGGGCAGGGCGGTTCCTGCGCAACGAGCCCAAGAAGATCACTGGCAGCTATGACTGCCCGGTCGATATCAAACTGGAAGCGACCGAAGCCTGCCCGATGTTTGCCGGCGCCCTGATCCGGGGTGTCACCAATGGTCCGTCACCGGACTGGATGCAGGCGCGCCTCAAGGCTGCCGGCCTCCAGCCGAAATCGCTGCTGGTCGATGTGACGAACTATATTTCGCTTGATCGCGCGCGTCCGCTGCACGTCTATGATGCGGCGAAGCTCTCCGGGGCTGTTGTCGCTCGCCTTGGCAAGAAGGGCGAAACGCTCGAAGCGCTCGACGGGAAGACTTACACGGTCACCGAAGACATGTGCGTCATCGCGGACAATTCCGGCGCGATCGGCCTTGGCGGGGTCATGGGCGGCGTCTCCACCGCTGTGTCAGCTGAGACGGTTGATGTCTTCATCGAGTCGGCCTGGTTCGACCCACTGCGCACGGCGCGCACGGGCCGGACGACTGGTGTTCATTCGGATGCCCGTTACCGGTTCGAACGCGGCGTGGACCCGCAAAGCTGTCTCGATGGTTTGAATTTCGCGATTGCGCTGATCCTTGAATATGGCGGCGGTCAGGTCTCCAAAGCGAAGATCGCCGGCTCGATTGCCGTGCGTACGCAGAAGGTTACCTTCTACCCGAAAGACGTTGAACGCCTGACCGGCCTCATCGTCAAAACGGCGGAAATGAAGCGCATCCTCAAGGATCTCGAATTCGATATCGAGGATGCGGGCGACGCTTGGTATCTGATGCCGCCATCGCATCGCTTCGACATGGAGCAATCTGCCGACATCGTGGAAGAAATCGCGCGCCTGATCGGTTTCGATCAGCTGCCGACGACATCTCTGCCGCTGCCCGAAGGGGGGCGCCGTGTCATCACCACGCCTCGTCAGGCGCGCGTGGCGGCCTCCCGCCGTGTCATGGCCGCGCGCGGCTTCCTTGAAGCTGTCACCTGGAGCTTCATGGCGCGGGAACATGCAGAGCTGTTCGGCAAGACCGAAGACGCGCTCGCTGTTGCCAATCCGGTCGCCAGCGAACTCAACTATATGCGCCCGTCTGCCCTCGGAAATCTGGCGCAGGCGGCTCAGCGCGCCCGCAATCGCGGCGAACGCACGGTGCGCCTGTTCGAAGCCGGCCCGATCTATCTCGGCGATGGTCCCAAAGATCAGCGCACGGTGATTGCCGGGCTCGTGCTTCCGGCATCCGAACGCCACTGGCAGGGGCGCGCAGCGCCATATGACGCCTATTCGGCCAAGGCTGACCTGTTCGCCCTGCTTGCTGCGCTCGGCCAGCCGGGGGATCGTTTCCAGGTTGGCGCGCCGACCCAGCCGCAATGGCATCCCGGCCAGGCGGCGAGCCTCAAGCTCGGCCCGAAAATGACGGTCGCCAATTTCGGCGCGTTGCATCCGGGCCTCCTCAAGGCGCTGGACGTTGATGGCCCAGCCTATGCGTTCGAGTTGAACCTCAACGCGCTGCCGGTGATGAAGGTCAAGGCAACGAAGACCAAATCTGTGCTGGAACGCGCCGAGCTGACACCGATCCGCCGTGACCTTGCATTTGTGGTGGAGCAGGGTGTTGCTGCGGGTGAGATCGTTCGCCATGCTCAGTCGGCTGACAAGCAGTTGATTGCGGCAATCGATGTGTTTGACGTCTATCAGGGCCAGCATGTGGGCGAGGGGCGCAAGTCTGTCGCCATCGAAGTGACCCTGCAGCCGAAGGAAGCGCTGAAGGACGATCAGATTCAGCAGGTGATGGAGCGGATCGTCGCTGCCGTTACCAAGGGAACAGGCGGCGTACTCAGAGGATAACGCCAGAAGCAGCAGGGGACGGCTGATATGGAACTGAAACGGCGGCTCTATCTAGCATTAGCGCCAGAGGCGCGCCGGAACGGTCTTTCGCTGACCAACGCTTTTATCGTTGGTCTCGTCATCATCAGCTTCCTGTTTCTGGCGCTGGAGACAGAGCCGACATTGCAGGCAATCCCGCGCTGGCAACAAGCCTTCGGGATATTCAATGTTGCCGTGATCATTATCTTCGCCATCGAGTATGCTGCGCGCGTATGGTGTGCGGGCATCGATCCTCAGTTTCGTGGTCTCCGTGGCCGGCTGCGATACATGGGGCAGTTTTATTCGATCGCAGACTTGCTCGCTTTCCTGCCAGAATTCGTCCTTATGCTGATTGGGGCTGGAAACAGCCTGTTGGTGTTGCGGGTCTTGCGTCTTGCGCGGCTTGTGAAGATTGCGCGTTTCATCCCGGCATTTGAGGCGCTCGGCGCAGCGGTGCGCCGGGCAAGTTCGCTGCTTCTCACGTCGCTCGCCCTGGCCGTGACGCTTGTCTATGTCTCAGCCGTCCTGCTCTATTTTGTCGAAGGCGTCGGTGGCGGCCATCAGGAAGCGTTTGCGTCCATTCCGCGCTCCATCTGGTGGGCGGTGGCGACGTTAACAACTGTAGGCTATGGCGATGTGTATCCGGTAACGCCATTGGGGCGCTTCTGTGCGGGCATCATCGCGATTGCCGGCATTGGCGTCGTGGCATTGCCAGCGGGCGTCTTTGCAAGCGCCTTTTCCGATGAGTTGCGGGAGCGGGAGCTTTCGCGCCTCAAGGAAGAACTGGAACAGACTAGGGCGGACGCCGCCGCGGAGAACAGAGAATGACCGAGAAAGCCATGAGCGTTGCCATTGCCGGGGTTGCCGGGCGCATGGGCCGCCAGCTTGCCGCTGTCTCCATTGATCGCGGGTACCGGCTGGCCGGCGGCACGGAAGTCGCCGCGGCCAAGGTGTATGGTGAAGATATCGGCCTGCTCGCCGGGCGCCGTGCCATCGGGCTAAAGCCGGTCGGCGAGGTTTCTGAAGCGGCTGCAGACGCCTCCGTCTGGATCGACTTCACGCGCCCTGAAGCAACGCTCGCTGCGCTGGAAAAGCTCGCCTCTACGCCTGTGCGCGCTGTCGTGATCGGCACGACTGGTTTCAGCGAACAGGAAGAAACTGCGCTGTCAGCCGCCGCCGGAAGGTTTGCCATTGTGAAGGCGGGAAACTTTTCCATAGGCGTGAATTTGCTTGAGGCATTGACCCGCCTTGCCGCAAGCCGCCTCGGCACTGACTGGGACATTGAAGTCCTTGAAACGCATCACCGAATGAAGGTCGACGCCCCTTCGGGCACTGCGCTGATGATTGGCGCAGCCGCTGCCGAGGGCAGGGGCGCGCCGCTGGGCGAGCTGCGCGCCGCACCTTATGACGGGGCGGACGCAAGGCGCGAGACAGGTAAGATCGGCTTTTCCGTGCGTCGCTCGGGCGGTGTGATTGGCGAGCATGAGGTCATGTTCGGGTCTGAGAAAGAGCTGCTCCGCCTTTCCCATACGGCACTTGATCGGTCTGTATTCGCCGAAGGCGCGCTGCATGCGGCGGCTTGGGCTGTGAAGCAGGCGCCGGGTCTCTACAACATGAATGATGTGTTGGGTCTCGGCCACACCGGCTGAGGAAACAATCCCGCTTCCAGCCGAATGCGCCTTGACGCGGCGCAGCATCGTGACAACGTGACCGCAGTGTAACGTTCAGGGTACAGCCCAGCAGCGGTATGATCGGCATTGTAGTTGTCAGCCATGGTAGATTGGCCCACGAGCTCGTCGCGGCAGCGGAGCATGTCGTGGGTCGCCTTTGGCGTGCGCGCGCAGTCTCTATCGATTCCGATGACGATCTCGATCTGAAACGCGAGCAGATCCTCGCTGCGGTCAAAGCCTGCGATGCCGGGCGCGGCGTTGTGGTGCTGACTGATATGTTTGGCGGCACGCCGTCAAACCTCGTTCTCTCCATTCGCGGCAGCGTCCCGATGGAAATCGTTTCGGGCGCCAACCTGCCGATGCTGATTAAACTGGCGGAAGTACGCGAAGTGCTGAGCCTCGATGAGGCCGCTCACGCCGCCGCTGAAGGTGGTCGGAAATATGTGACCATCGCGTCTGAACTTCTGGCCCGGCTTCCCTGATGACGACTGAAGCGCCCGATGCCTCCGCCCGCGTAACGATTGTTAACCGCAAGGGCCTGCACGCCCGCGCCTCAGCAAAGGTTGCAAAGCTCGCCGCCGAGTATGACGCCAAGGTCATCGTGCGCCATGAAGGCGAGATGGCAGACGCGCGCTCAATCATGGACCTGCTGATGCTGGTCGCACATATGGGTTGCGAGATTGAGCTGACGGGCTCAGGCCCTCAGGCAAACGAAGCGGTCGAAGCCATCACCGCACTGGTCGCTGATGGCTTCGGGGAACGCGACGGCGGCTGATCAGGCCGCCTTCCGCTTCGACTTGCGCACTTCAAACTTGTTGAGCGCGTGCAGGTAAGCCTTGGCGCTGGCAACCAGCGTGTCGGGGTCAGATGAGCGGCCGGTGGACATGATGTCATCACCGCTGAGACGAACCGAGACCGTCGCCTGCGCGTCCGTGCCGCCGGTGACGGCGTGCACCTGGTAAAGCTCCAGCACGGCCGTGTGCGGCACCAGCTGGCGGATCGCGTTGAATACAGCATCTACCGGGCCATTGCCGCGCGCGATGGCGTATTTTTCTTCGCCATCGATCACGAGATCGATTTCTGCCGTCTGCGGACCATCTGTGCCGGCAACGACGCGCAGGCGTTTGAACGCAATGCGCTCGCCCTCTGCGGCCAGCTGCTCGTCGACGAGAGCAATGATGTCGTCATCGAAGACGTGCTTCTTGCGGTCGGCGAGATCCTTGAAGCGTTTGAAGGCGTCGTTGAGGCCATCGCCTTCGAGGAAGTAACCCATCGATTCCAGCTTGTCGCGGAAGGCGTTGCGGCCAGAGAGCTTGCCCATCACCAGTGAGGATTTCGCGACGCCGACATCTTCCGGCTTCATGATCTCATAGGTTTCGGAGTTTTTCAGCATGCCATCCTGGTGGATGCCGCTTTCATGAGCGAACGCGTTCTTGCCGACGATGGCCTTGTTATACTGCACCGGAAAGCCGGTAATGCGGCTCACCATGCCCGAGGCGCGGGCGAGATAGCTGGTATCGATGCCGCACTCATAGGGCAGGGTGTCGCCGCGAACTTTCATCGCCATGACGACTTCTTCCAGTGCGGCGTTGCCGGCGCGCTCGCCGAGGCCGTTGATGGTGCACTCGATCTGGCGCACGCCGTTCGAGAGGCCGGCCAGCGAGTTGGCCACAGCGAGGCCGAGATCGTTATGGCAGTGGGCCGACCAGATCACTTTGTCCGAGTTCGGAATGTTTTCGATGAGGCGGCGGATCAGTGCGCCATATTCTTCCGGGTGGGAATAGCCCACGGTGTCAGGCACGTTGATCGTGGTGGCGCCCGACGCGATCGCTGCGTCGATGCATTTGCAGAGGAAGTCGAATTCGGTGCGGGTTGCGTCTTCGGCGCTCCACTCCACATCGTCCACCAGGTTACGGGCTTGGGCCACAGAGCGGCCGACCGCTTCGAGAACGGCGTTCGGGCCCATCTTCAGCTTGTGCTTCATGTGCACGGGGCTGGTGGAAATGAAGGTGTGAATGCGCGGGCGCGCGGCCTTGCGGACGGCTTCTCCGCAACGGTCGATGTCGGTCGGCGTGGAGCGGGCGAGGCCGCAGATCACGGAGCTTTTGGATTGGGCCGCAACGGCAGCAACGGCGGCAAAGTCGCCATCGGAAGCAGCCGGGAAGCCTGCTTCGATGATGTCGACACCCATTTCTTCGAGCACGCTGGCGAGGTCCAGCTTCTCATTATGGGTCATCGAGGCGCCGGGCGATTGTTCGCCGTCGCGCATCGTGGTGTCGAAAATGAATACCTTGGGTTTCTTTGCGGATTTCGCAGCAGTGTCTTGAGAGGTCATGGTTTTTCGCGTGGCTCGGGAGCGTAGAGGGAAGAAAAGCGGTTCTTTTTCTCAAATCCCCTGGCCGCGCGGCTGCCCTCAGACCTGGGCGTCCGTCCCCGGCCAGGGGCCGGTAAGCAGCAGGAGAAGGGGCAGAACTTTGCGCATGGGCATTCTATTCACCAGCCTCGGCGGCGCTGTCAACCTTTGTGGCCGTCTCTGGCGGTAGAATTTGCCTGCTGCGGGCGCCTTTGCGCCTAAAATAGAAATATCCGCCTGCATAGACGGCGGCGGCGGCAATCGCGGCCAGAATGGCGATGCCGATATTCCCCTGCAGCGCGGCCATGAGGCTGCGTCCCGCAAAGGCCACCAGCGCGATCTTCGGAATGGTGCCAATGCCCATGCCGATCCAGAAGTCCCGGAACTTCGCATTGCTGACGCCAAACGCCATGTTCACCAGCAGAAACGGCCCGGTTGGTACGTTGCGGACAACCGCGCTGGCGATCAGCGCGTTCCGGCCCACGAAGCGGGACAGGCGCTGCGCGCTCTTGCCGGCATAACGCCGGAAGGCCTGCTCGCCGGCGGCCCGGCCGATCCAGAAGGTGATTGCGCCCGACACCATGTTGGCGATCCAGGAATAGGCGGCGCCCTGCCACGGGCCGAACACGGCAACCGCCGCCGCGATCAGCGCAAACTGTGGCAGGCCGACGAAGGCCGCGACACAGAATACGGCAACCACGGCCACGAGCCCCCATGGCCCGTGATTGAGTTCCCGCATCCAGTTGGTGACTGTATCTGAATCCGGCAGCAACCCGGCCTTGCCTGCCAGGAACACGCCCACAACAATCACCAGGAGCAACAGCCCCAGGAGGATGGCGCGGCGCGATCCCGGCCGGGCTTGTTGTGGAACGTCTGTTTCGCTCATGGCGGCTCTCGTGCGCTGAAAGCGGGAAAGCGTCAATCAGAGCCCGGCAGGGGTTTATGCATTCGCCAGGAAAGTGTCGCTCATGGCCCACAGGCGCTCGGCGCGGGCCTCGTCCGTGATCCATTCGCGGGCATGCTGATAGCGCTGGCTCTCCGGCGTGGCCGCTTGGGCGATATCGCAATCTTCGCAATAGACGCCGCCACGGCCTTCAAGCTTTGGCGATGTCGCCGCCCAAACGGTTGTCGAGGCGCCTTCCTCCGGGGATTTGAAGGAGGCTTTCACGCGTTCCGGCAGTGTGCCGTCCGGGTTCTTCCAGCCGAGCACTACCATCTCTTCGTTAGGCAGGTGGCGCTGAAGGTTGGTGAAGATGCCGCCCGGATGGACGGAGAAGGCTCGGATGCCATTGCCTTTTTCGCGCATGTCGACGCCCAGGGCAAAAAGCGCGTTGGAGGATTTGGATTGTCCGTAGGCTTCCCACTTGTCGTATTTGCGGGTCTGGTAGTTGGGATCGTCCCAGATCACATCCGACAGGATATGCCCGGTCGAGGAGAGGGCGACCACTCGCGCCCCGCCAGCGCCGCGCAGGGAAGGCAGCACGCCCTGATACAGCGCCAGATGGCCTAGATGGTTGGTTCCGAACTGGCTTTCCCAGCCGGGGCCGATGCGGTTCAGCGGGCAGGCCATGATGCCGGCATTGTTTATGAGAAGATGGAGCTTCGGGTTTGCCTTGGCATAGTCTTCAGAAAAGCGGCGCACGCTGGCGACATCAGCGAGGTCTGCGCTCGCAACGGTCACGCCGGGAATGCCGGCAAGGGCCTCTTTGGCTGCGTCGGGCCGCCGGGCTGGCACAGTCACTTTGGCGCCAGCGCCGGCAAGCGCACGCACGGTTTCCAGGCCGATACCGGAATACCCACCGGTCACAACCGCGTGTTTGCCCGAAAGGTCGATGCCTTTCACGACTTCCTGCGCCGTGCTCTTCGCCGGAAATCCGGAGCCGAGAGGTACCTGATCTTTTGCCGCCATGTCTGTTTCTCCCCGTATGCGTGCTTTCGTGTTTTTCCGAAGGTTAACTGCGATGAGTGGGGGCGGCTACTGCAATCTGTCTGGCGCCGTGCCCCAGCCTTGCCTAAATCTGCCTCTAGAAAGACTTGGAAGTTCAGGGAGACCAGATCATGAAAACCAGACTCATGCTGCTGGGCGCAGTTCTGATGAGCGCCGCGTTGACCCTTCCGGCGGCGGCGCAGGGGCTCGGCCAGCGTACACAAAGGACGCAGGCTGAAATTGCTTTCGAGCAGGCCGAGACTGACTTCCAGAAACATAAAGCCGCGCGCGACGAAGCTCAGCAAAAATGCGCGTCTAACGAGTTCCAGGCGTGTTACGAGCTGGCTGAGGCGCAGCGAAAGGGGCTTGGCGGAAGCCAGGATTTCTCCGGCGCCGCCACTAATTACAAGAAGGTCTGCGCTGCCAGGGATGGTCGCGGCTGTGCGGGTCTGGCTTATCTCACGGTCCAGGGGCGCGGCGTCACAGCCAACGCTGCTGAAGGCCGCCGCCTCTATAAACAGGCATGTGATTATGGCGAAGTCAGCGGCTGCGCTGCCTGGGGCAACATGGCGTATGTTGGCATCGGCGGCGCAAAGGACGTGCACAAGGGTACCAACGCGCTGAACGAGGCGTGCGAAAAGGAATATGAGTGGGCCTGCACGCGTGTGCGTGAGCTGGGCGCTTTCAATCCCGAGGACCGCCCCATGGAGCGTATGCGCGACATGCGCAGCAACTAGCCAGCCTGGCTGGTGCCTGTTTCGGCAGGCGAAGGGGCTGCAGGTTTAAGCAGCACAAGGGTTTTCGCGCGGTCTATATGTGCCTGCGACCGTTCTGGCGCGATCAGCAGGTCGCCATCGACCCTGGCGTTGCCTTCAACCAGCATCGATGGGGAAAAGACTGACCCTTCGACATGCGCGCCCCGGCCCACCTCGATGCGGCGGACCGCGACGATCTCGCCAATGATCTTTCCCATCACGGTGATCTCTCCGGCGCGGACCCGGCCATTTATCTGGGCGCCGGCATCGACTGTCAGCAGGCCGTCACAGATTACGTCGCCCTCAACTTCGCCGCCAAGGCGCAGGGAACCGGAAAATGTCAGATTGCCGACGACGCGGCATCCAGCCGAAATGACATTGAGCTGCCCGCTTGGTGGTGCAACTCTGGTTGGCGCCGGTGCGGTCGCGGCCATGTCTCTTGGCTTTTCGGCTGCCATCCTGTTTCTTCCTCTTCCACCCAGCTTTGAGGTCCATGTGCGTCAAGTGATCCAAAATGAGACAGCCTTGCATGAGGCAGACGGATGATCCGGCTGCTTCTCTGCGGCCTCATTCTGGCAATACTGGCGATCCTTGCATCCTGCGGGCCAAGTTTACCGCCTGCAAGCGCGCCGCCGGCTATTCTGCCCGCAGGCGCAGAAGGGATCGACCTTTCGCATCATAATGGTCCGGTTGACTGGCCGCGCCTTTCCACTTCTGGGAGGGCATTTGTTTACCTGAAGGCGACGGAGGGCGAAGGCCATGTCGACACCCGCTTTCAGGAAAACTGGCAGGGCGCCGTGCGCCACCACTGGAAGACGGGCGCCTACCATTTTTATCTGCTCTGTCAGGATGGGCGCCGCCAGGCGCAGAACTTCATCCGCCAGGTCGAGGTGCGCGCAGATGCGCTGCCGCCGGCGGTTGATCTCGAACATGCGCATAATTGCGCGCCGCGGGCGGGCCGGGCAGAGGCGCTCGCAGGCCTGCGGGAATTCCTCGTCACGATCGAGGAAGAGTATCGTTCCGTACCCGTCATTTACACGACGCCAGCTTTCCACACCGAATGGATCGAGGGGGAGGGGTTTGACCGCTACCCGCTCTGGGTACGCTCGCTCGACGCGCCGCCCTCTCTGCCACATGCCATCTGGCAGTATTCGATGAAAGGAAGGCTGCCGGGGGTCGAAGGCCCGGTAGACCTGAACCGTGCGGCGGAGCCCTGATCGGTCAGGCGATCTGTTTGCCCATCCGCAGAACGGGCACGTCGACGCCGTCAACAGAGGCGCCCACTGTATGTTCGATCAGGCGGTATCCGCACGCTTCATACAGCGGTACGCCGGCCAGCGTTGCGCCCATTTCGAGCCGGTCGAAGCCTTCCTTGCGGGCGGCTTCTTCGCATAGGGACAGGATCATTCTGCCCAACCCGCGGCGCGTAAAGGCGGGGTTGGTATACATTGCACGGATACGGGCCGCGTCCGTTCCCGGACGAAGCTGCGCGTCATTGCGCTGGGATGCTGTGTGGTCACCGCCATAGAGCGTAGCGCGGCGGCTCCAGCCGCCAGAGGCAGCAAGAGCGCCAGTTTCAATGTCGTGAATCAGGAAATAGGTGCCGTCGGCAATCAGCCTCCGGTCGAGCCCCATGATGGTGCGGGACACAGCGATTTGTTCCGGGCTCAGGAAGCCTTTTTGCAATTCGCTGATCGCCACATCCATCAGGGCGCTGATCTCCGCCTCATCTGCAGGCACCGCAATCCGGTGCGTGAAGCCTGCCTGAGGCGAAGATCGTTTGTTCATATTGGTATTCAGCCAGTCCTAGTTGCGGCTCTTGTCCACAAGGCGGTCGTTCTGCGCCCAGTGCATCATGCCGCGAAGTTTCTCGCCGACTTCCTCGATCGGATGCGCGTTCATGCGCTGGCGCATGGCGTTGAAGCCCGGCGCGCCGGCTTGGTTTTCCAGAACCCAGTTGCGGGCAAACGTGCCGTTCTGGATGTCTTCGAGAACCTTTTTCATGTTCGCCTTGGCTTCAGCGTTCACGACGCGCGGGCCGGAGACGTATTCGCCATACTCGGCCGTGTTGGAGATCGAATAGTTCATGTTGGCGATGCCGCCTTCATAGATCAGGTCAACGATCAGCTTGGTCTCGTGGAGGCACTCGAAGTAAGCCATTTCCGGCGCGTAGCCTGCTTCCACCAGCGTCTCATAGCCAGCCTTGATCAGCTCGACGATGCCGCCGCAAAGAACGGCCTGCTCACCGAAGAGGTCGGTTTCGGTTTCTTCACGGAAGGACGTTTCGATGACGCCGGCGCGCGTGTTGCCGATGGCTTTGGAGTAGGAGAGGGCGACTGCCTGGGCAGAGCCGGTCGCGTCCTGGTGGATGGCGATGAGGCCCGGCAGGCCAAAGCCCATCTGGTATTGTGCGCGCAGCGTGTGGCCTGGACCTTTCGGGGCCGACAGGGACACGTCGACATCGGCGCGCGGGCGGATCAGGTTGTAGTGCACATTGAAGCCGTGACCGAACATGATGTGCTGGCCCGCGCGCAGGTGCGGTTCGATTTCGTTGGCATACAGAACGGCCTGCTTTTCGTCAGGCACGAGGATCATCAGCACGTCGGCCCATTTCGCCGCTTCAGCCGGCGTAACGACTTCTAGGCCGGCGCTTTCGGCTTTCTTGCGCGAAGCGGAACCTTCCTGCAGCGCCACCTTGATTTCCTTCACGCCGGAATCCTTGAGGTTCAGCGCGTGTGCGTGGCCCTGGCTGCCATAGCCGACAACGGCCACTTTCAGCTTCTGGATCAGTGTGATGTCTGCATCGTTTTCGTAGTAGATTTTCATGGGCTTTGCGTACGCTCCGGTGGATGGAAGTTGAGGGAGGGGGATGTCAGGTCAACGGCTTTCGCAATTCCAGTCACTGCTGAAATTGGCAACGCCGATAACGAGATTGTTGAGATGGGTGACTTCGTCAGTCGCGCTTGCGAGCCGCGAAAAACTGAAGACGGCGTCACCGGTTTGAATGCGGGTTACGATGTCGCGGCTGTCGACGATAAGGCGAATGCTCCGCGAACCGTCCGGGTTCAGGCGGACCTCCTCACGCGAACCATAGCCCATCGGCGGATTGGAGATCAGGTTGGCTGTCGCCGCTCTGATGGCGTCTGCCGTATCGAGCGGCAGTGTCGTTCTCAGGCGGCAGGCCGGCGTCGTGCTTTGGCTGTCGTCCCCTGGAATGGCGCGCGCTTCGAGCAGTAGATACGGCTTTTCCTCGGTTACCTGGTAAACATAGGACAAGCCGCTGGGGCTGCCGGTGTCGACGATTGTCAGCCATTCGCCAGCGGCGGGGCCGAAGAGGCGTTCGCCGTCAGCGGAAATGGTCTTTGCGCGGAGGAGGTCGCAATCCAGTCTCGCTTGGTCGCTGACCAGCGGCGGGCACGCAGCCGGCTGCGCCGCTGCCGCGAAGGGCAGGGCCGCCAGCAGGCATGCCGCAAAGACCGGGCGAGGGGACATCAGCCCTTTTCCTTCCCGCGCTTGATTGAAAGGACGCCTGTGCGGCTCACTTCGACAAGGCCGAGCGGGCGCATCAGGTCGATGAACTGGGTGAGCTTTTCCGAGGCGCCGGTCACTTCAAAGATGAAGCTCTCATTGGTCGTGTCGATCACGCGGGCGCGGAAGATCTCGCCGATGCGCAGTGCTTCCACACGCTTTTCGCCGCTCCCTGCGACTTTCACAAGGGCCAGCTCACGTTCAATGCCGCGCTTGGAATTGGTGATGTCGAACACTTCCGCCACCGGAACAAGGCGCAGTAGCTGAGCTTCGATCTGTTCCAGGATATGCGGCGTACCCTGTGTCACGATGGTAATGCGCGAGCGATGCTGGCTCGCGTCCACCTCCGCCACCGTAAGGGAGTCGATGTTGTATCCGCGTCCGGAAAACAGTCCGACAACGCGGGCCAGGACGCCGGGTTCGTTGTCGACGATAACGGCCAGCGTGCGTTTCTCCACGGCTTCATCCTCGTGCGAGAGGAAGTAGGCGGATTTCGGCGACTGGCCGGGCGTAATGTTTCCATCGCTCATTGAGGGCGCTCCGGTGTGTTGTTGCTTGCAAAGCCGCGATCAAGGGCTGTATTGGGGCGCCGGGTCAGCAATTTGCCACGCAGCGCGCCCGATCGTTCCCTGGCGCCGGCTCTGTTTTCCTTGGATCGTTCGTCATACCGCTCGACCACCTCGTCGAGGCGGCGCGGGTCAAGATGCGCCTGCAGTTCGGAAACCAGCAGACGGCGGCATTCGTCGATGAACTCGCCGCAGTCTTCCGATGGTAGCCCGCCTTCGCGCGGTACGGCTTCCAGTTCGTGATAGACAAACATCAATGCATCGAGAATTGGCGGGCGGGAGCCGCGATAGGCGCCTTCCTTTTCCATGCCTTTTCCATCCGGGTCGATGTTGGGGAAGAACATCCGGCCGCGGTCCACAAGGGTTGAGAGCATGATCAGCATGTTCGTCTTGGCGGCCATGAACGCGCCGTCATTGGCGTGCATGTGGCGCGTGCGGACGAACGTGGCGCACCGTACCAGCACGTCGATGGCGGCTCCGCCCCATTCTAGGCTCGCCGCATCGATGCTCTGGCGCAGGCGTTCGGTCGCCAGTTTGCGCTGTCTCTTTGTCTCGCCGCGGGCAATCAGCGCGCTGATCGCTGCGACGATCGCCGAGAGAATACCGATGATGATCTCGGTATTCCCCTTCAGCCAGTCAAAGATGCTTGCCGCGTCCATGATGATAACCCGTGCTCCGGTGCAGATCGGCGAGGCCTCAGACCAGCTTCCGGCCCGCCTCTCCGATCTCGTTACCCGTTATCTCGCCGAGAATCATCTGATTGTGCGCTGATCCCGACGGAATCATCGGCAGGCAGTTTTCTGCCCGCTCCACGCGGCAATCGAACAGGACCGGGCCGTTATGGTCAATCATCTCGACGATCTTGGCGTCGAGTTCCTCGGGCTTGTCACACCGGATGCCATAAGCGCCCATTGCTTCGGCCAGTTTCACGAAGTCTGGCAGGCTCTCCGAATAGGAGTGCGAATAGCGTTCCCCATGCAGCAATTCCTGCCATTGGCGCACCATGCCCATCCACTCATTGTTGAGGATGAACACCTTCACCGGCAGGCGGTGCTGAACGGCTGTGGAAAGTTCCTGCATCATCATCTGGATGGACGCTTCCCCGGCGATGTCGATCACGAGGGCATCGGGATGGGCAGCCTGCACGCCAACGGCGGCGGGAAGGCCATAGCCCATGGTGCCGAGCCCGCCGGAAGTCATCCAGCGATTGGGCTCGTCAAAGCGGTAGAACTGCGCGGCCCACATCTGGTGCTGGCCCACTTCGGTGGTGATGTAGGAATTGCGGTCCTTGGTCAGCTCATACAGGCGCTCGACGGCGTATTGCGGTTTGATCACCTCTGTGGAGCCTGCATAGGAGAAGCAGTCCCGCGCCCGCCAGGTGTCGATCTGTTCCTTCCACGGGGAGAGGTCCGGCCGCTTGCCCTTGCGGGCCTTCCATTCCTTCAGCATCGCCTCCAGCGCGCTCGCGCAATCGGCCAGCACAGGCACATCGACGCGGACGATCTTGTTGATCGAAGAGGGGTCGATATCGATATGGATCTTCTTCGAATGCGGCGCAAAGGCGTCGATCCGGCCCGTCACCCGGTCGTCAAACCGGGCGCCGACGCAGATCATCAGGTCGCAGTCATGCATCGTGTTGTTGGCTTCGAAGCTGCCATGCATGCCCACCATGCCCAGCCAGTCGGCATGGGAGGCGGGGAAGGCGCCCAGGCCCATCAGGGTCGAGGTCACCGGGAAGCCCGTTGCTGCCTGCAGCTCGCGCAGCAGGGCAGTGGCGCGCGGGCCGGAGTTGATCACGCCGCCGCCGGTGTAGAATACCGGGCGCTGCGCTTTCAGCATCAGCTCGATGGCCGCCCGGATCGCTTCAGGCTGCGGTTCGGTCTGCGGCACATAGGTGGGCTTGTAGATGCCTTCCTTGCCCACATAAGGCCCGGTGGCGAACTGGATGTCCTTCGGAATATCGATGACAACCGGGCCGGGGCGGCCATGCGTGGCGATGTAGAATGCCTCATGGATCGTGCGGGCCAGCTGGTTCACATCGGTCACCAGATAGTTGTGCTTGGCGCAGGTGCGGGTGATGCCCGTCGTGTCGCATTCCTGGAAGGCGTCCGTGCCGATCAGGTGGGTCGGCACCTGTCCGGTGATCACGACCATCGGGATCGAGTCCATCATCGCGTCGGTGATCGGCGTCACCATATTGGTCGCGCCGGGGCCGGAGGTCACCAGCGCCACGCCGCATTTGCCGGTGGAGCGGGCATAGCCCTCGGCGGCATGGCCAGCGCCCTGTTCATGGCGCACCAGGATGTGGCGAATGTCGTTGGCCGTGTAGAGCGCGTCGTAAATCGGAAGAACGGCCCCGCCCGGATAGCCGAACATCTCCGTTACGCCCTGCTCGCGAAGCGCTTCCACGACAATCTGGGCGCCGGTCATCGTGCGCGGGGTGGAAGAGTGTGCTGCCGGTTCGGCGGCGGGCTTGGCCTTGGTCTTCGTGTTCATGGGCTTCAGCTTCCGGAGGGGGTCATTTCAGTGGGAGGGCGGTGGTTCGGCCAAAAGAAAAAGGGCCTCCGGAGGAAGCCCTTTTGTACGCGCACCCGCAACTGCCTGGTCGAAGGGCAGCTACGGGCACTTAAGGATTACTACGTTTCTATTCGCGCGCACTCTGCGTTTCCTCAAATACAGGCGCTCAGGAATAATCTTCCGCGGTGGCTGTGTCAATCTCACGATAGAGGGCAAAAATAACCCTCATGCGATCTGCAATCTCTGGCGAAGGAATGCGTGGCCAGAAGGGAAATTGGCGCCCGATCCAGGTAAATTGCCTTTTGGCATAACGCCTTGTGTCCCGTTTGGCGTTCTCAGCGGCCTCTTCGGCGCTGATTTCGCCCCTCACAAAGGCAGCAATCCAGGGCATACCATGGGCCTTCATAGCCGGAAGCTCGGGATCAAGATCGCGTGCGACCAGTGCGCGCGCCTCCGCCATAGCCCCCTGCATCAGCATGCCTTCAAAGCGCCGGTCGATTTTCTTGTAGAGCGCGGCGCGCGGCGGGGTCAGGGCAAAGCCGACCCATTCGCCGTCTTTCAGCACGGGTGGCTGGCGTTCATTCTGGAAGTCGCTCAGCGGCCGCCCGGTCGCCAACCACACTTCATAGGCCCGCGCCAGGCGCTGCTTGTCCCCGGTGCCCAGCCGCTCTGCCAGCTCCGGATCGTGCGGCATCAGCCGGGCGCGCAGGCCGTCGGCGCCTTCCGCCTCGGCAATCGCTTTCACTTCAGCGCGAATGTCGTCGGGCACGGGCGGAATGTCGGAAAGGCCCTGTGTCAGGGCCAGAAGATAGAGCCCGGTGCCGCCCACGATCACCGCCCGCTTGTTCTGGCGTTGCAGGCGTTTGAGGATTCCGCGCGCCGCTTCCAGCCATTCGCCGGTCGAATAGCGGGTGCCGGCGTCGACATAGCCGAACAGGTGATGGGGCACGCCGGCCATCTCTTCTTCGGTCGGGCGGGCAGAAATTACCTGCAGGTCACGGTAAACCTGCATGGAATCGGCATTGATTACCTCGCCGCCAAGCTTGCGCGCCACTTCTATTGCAAGGGCGGACTTTCCGCTGGCAGTCGGGCCATGAATCAGGATCGCAGGGTGCATCCACTACAACTAAGGACTTGCAGGCCTTGAGAAAAGCCACCTAGAGACGGCGAGCTTCAAAGAGGGCCTCCGGCATGACGATGGATTGGGTTCTGGTGGCCGTCACGGGTGCGGCAGATATTGGCCTCTCGGGCCTGGCTGCATCGGCTGTAAAGACGGCTGGCGGTGAGGCGGGAGACTGGGTGTCTCTTGCTGATGGTGATCCCCTCAATGCCGGTTTCCTGCCCTTCACGGCCAGCGGGGAGGGGGCAACCGAGCTGCGCCGCGCCATCGAAGCAGCCGGCCCGGTGGATGCCGCCGTGATGCCCGCGGCTCGCTTTGGTCGCAAACGCCTCCTCATCTCTGACATGGACTCCACCATCATCGGCCAGGAATGCATCGACGAAATCGCCGATGCTATGGGTCTCAAATCCAAGATCTCAGAAATCACCGAGCGCGCGATGCGCGGCGAGCTGGATTTCGAGGCGGCGCTCACCGAACGCGTCGCCATGCTGAAAGGTCTGCCGCTCGGCGCGCTGGCCAGCACGCTGGAGGAGCGCATCACCCTCAATCCCGGCGCCCGCACCCTGCTTGCCACCATGAAGGCGCATGGCGCACGCACGCTGCTCGTTTCCGGCGGCTTCACCTATTTCACCGCGCGCGTGGCAGAACGCGCAGGTTTCGAAAGTCATCAGGGCAACACGCTGATCGACGATGGCGCCGCGCTCACAGGCGAAGTCGGCCGCCCCATCCTCGGCCGCGAAGCCAAGCGCGCAGCCCTCCTTGAAGCCGCCTCCGCCCTCGGCGCAGGCCCGGAAGACGCCATCGCCATGGGCGACGGCGCCAACGATCTCGACATGATCCGCGCCTCTGGCCTCGGCGTCGCCTACCGGGCCAAGCCGGTCGTCGCGGCTGAAGCGGCCGGTTCCATCCGCCATACGGACTTGACGGCGGCGCTGTTTTTCCAAGGATACAAGGCATCTGAATTCGTTCCGGGATAATCCCGCAAGTGTCCAAGATCCGTACCCGTATTTTCCAGTCCTGGTTTCGCTTCAGCCGGCCGATGACGCTCGGCGTGCGCGCCGCTGTGGAGAATGAGGCCGGCCATGTCTTCATGGTGCGCCATACCTATGTGAAGGGCTGGTATATGCCCGGCGGCGGGGTGGAGCGGGGCGAACCGGCGCTGGAATCCCTTCACCGGGAATTGGTGGAAGAGGCCGGCGTCCGCCTGATTTCAGAGCCGCGCCTGATCAGTATCTATTCCAACCACCACAACTTCCCGAATGATCACGTGATCTTCTACCGCGTGCCCTGGGGCAGCTGGGAACCTGTGAAGGCCACTTCGCTGGGCGAGATCGCCGAGACGGCCTGGGTTGATCCGAATGCCCCGCCTGAAGGCATCAACAAGGGCACCCGCATGCGGTTCGAGGAACTCTATGGCGGGTTGCCTGTCTCGCCCTTCTGGGCTCACCGTACCTGATATGTCGCGTTGAGAACGCTCACGGTCGGCACCTTGCCGCTGTTGGCGAAGGCATCCCAGGCCGGCTTCAGGCTTTGCCAGAAGGCGGCGTGCTCGCTTGACGAATGGGCGGCCATATTCGCCTCAGTCATGGGGAAGGGGAAGATGTGGACCGGCACGGAAGTCTGCCCTTTCTCAAGCGCCGCTTCCATCAGTGTCCAGATTTCTTCGATCACAGGATCTGTCATCGCAAAGCAGCCGATCGAGGCGCACGCCCCGTGCACCATAAGGAAGCTGCCGGTGCGCCCGTTCGCCCGGTCAAAGGCGTTGGGATAGCCGAGATTGAAGGAGAGGTGGAAGCTGGAGGCCGGGTTCATCTGGCCCGGCTTGATCGCGTAGAAGCCTTCGGGCGCCTGTCCGTCGCCCTCACGCATCTTCGGCCCCAGCCCGCCTGAAACGGCGCAGACTGGCCAGCTGCGGAAGGGCTGGAAGCGGCCTTCTGTGTCCTGAACATAAGCGGTGAGCTGGGCCGGCTCCTTCGTTACCTGCAGGAACACCGGGCTGCCAAGGGCCAGCCCTTTTTCCGAAAGCGCGGTCTTCAGCAGCGCCTCCTGCGCGGTATAGGCGGCGCGCGAGCGGGCGGTTTCCGGCACGGTTTCGGAATGGGCAAAGGCAAACAGCGCCGGCAGGCAAAGGAAGCCCAGCATTGCGATTAGGATCGCAAGAATGTTCGGCCTCGGACGGCGGCGATACTTCGGGCGGCGCTGGCTCATGCGCCCAGAAGTTCACCCCGAATGTGGCTGAAGCCGGGCACAATCGGGAAAGCCCTGAGATTTTAGGTTAATTGTCCGAAAGCCTGGCATTAAGCCGGGATTAATGATTGAGGCGTAATCTGGGCACATGTCGGGCCATCCCCTCCCGCCATGATGACGACCCTGCAAATCGGCGGCCGCGCACTCTCCCGCACGTAAGCCCGCCCATCGACGTCAGCGCCGGTCTGCTTCCCCAGACCGGCGTTTTCGTATCCGGGCTTCAGCGTTTTCCGCCGCCTTTGATTGCCATCACATACTGCCCGCCGGTGAACAGCGAGAGCGCTGCAGCGACCCACAAGCCCAACACCAGCAGCGCGGCATACACCCGGCTCCAATGCAGCAGGCCGACTTCGGAAACGGTCTCCGGCATCGGCCACATCGCCATTGGCAGAAGCAGGCCGGTAATCGCCATCATCTCGATCGCGGTCTTCCATTTGGCAAGGTTCGATGGCGCGACGACGCCCGCCGCTTCAGGCCGCGTGCGCAGCCATGTCATGAACACATCGCGCGCCAGGATCAGCGCAGCGGGGATGTAGATCAGCCAGGTCTTCAGCGCGAGGCTCAGCGTGATCAGCGCCGCGCCCACAAGCAGCTTGTCGGCAATCGGGTCCAGCCACACGCCAAACCGGCTCTCCGCTTTGAAGGTGCGCGCCGCCCAGCCGTCCAGAAAGTCGGTCAGCATGCCGGAGATGAATGCCAGCAGGGTGAACTGGTACCAGAGCTGCTGCAGCGCCGCAGAGCGCTGGCGCTCGAGATCGGCCATGCCGGCCTCGGCGAGCACCGCGTCGAAGCCCGTCGCCTTGAGGGCGCCGAACAGGACAAGCCCGGCAAACACACAGCGCGAAATCGTCAGGGCATTGGGGATCCAGGAAAACATGCGCCCCGTCTGCCAGCCCGGCGCGGTGGCTGCAATGGCCGTCTTCACTGTTTCAGGCGCAGGTCCGAAATCGAGCGGGCGATTGCCCGGTAGGCTTCGATCAGCTCCTCGCCATTATCGGCGTTGAAGGCATGGGCCGGCGAGGTCGCGCAATATTCCAGGATCGTGCGCCCGTCGCCCGTCCGCTGTACCCCGGAGGGCACCTGGAAGCCGACTGTATAGATCTGGATGCGGCGGCTGGAGGCCTTCATGCTGTCGCAAAGGTCCATCGACTGGCGGAAGGAGCTCTTGGTGGCGGTCGGGTGTTCGATATTGAAGTCGCCATCGGTCATCAGGATCACGGCCTTGGATGTCTGCGGTTCCCTGTAGGGCAGGGGCGCGGAGGCGACCGGCCAGATCGAGGCCCATTCCGGCGACACCAGATACCAGCCCCAGGCGATGCCCAGATGACCCGCTGTGCCCCCTTCGGCGACCAGGCTGTTTATATGCGCTTTGAGGGCAATCTTGTCGTCCGTCAGCGGCACAGGCCCTGAAGGCATGCAAGTGCCGTGGCGGCCTTCATAGGCGCCGACACCGTAGCCGGTCGCGCCATTGTTCTCGATGTTCCGCCAGCCATCATATTTGCTGGGGCTGCCAGCTGAGAAGTTCCAGCGCGGATTGCCTGTGCCAAGCCAGGCGCCATCGCCCGGCAAGGCGTCGGTTGCCGCCTGCGTCCCGGTGCGCTCATAAACGCAGCTGGCGGAAAGGTCGGTATCGCTGAAGAATTTCCGCGCCGCGCTCCAGGTCCAGGTCGAGTTGCGCCCGCAGCTCCAGCTCGAACAGGTGCCGCTCTGAAAATAGAAGAAGCGTCGTCCGGTTGCGGCATCGACCATCCGCTTGGAATTGTGGCTGCTATACCGGCTCTGCGCGGTCGAGTTCGATCCGTCAGCGGAGAGTGTCACAGTCTCGGTCACTTCATCCAGATACGGGCCGGCATTGAGCGAGTGGTTGTAGCTGGCAATTGCAAGGCGTACGGAGCCGTCGCGTTGCTGATTGTCGGGCAGCAACTCGTCGACGGCAGCGCTTGCCGCCACTTTCAGCTGCGCCAGCCGGTTGTAGCTGTTCATTGATCCGGACACGTCGAATATGAACGCAACGTCGAGCTGGCCCACACCATAGGTAGAGGTCGAGCGCACATTGAACGTCAGTTCGTCATGTCCGATCAGGCTGGATATATATGTCTTCTGGCGGCAGCGAACCCGGCCATAGATGTCATAATTTGCTTCGTCGAAGGTGACGCTCACCGGCTCGCAATCGAGGCCGCCGCCCTGTTCTTCCAGCAGGCTGGCGGCATACCCCTGAACGTCGAGCACCACCTCCTGCGGCAAGTTCCCGGCCTGCCGGCCCAGCGCGCCGGCCAGCACGGCAGAATCGAGCGCCGCCTGCACCTTGGATTTCTGGCGCACCGTGTTCTGAAGGTCTATCGCTATCCCCGCCATGGCGAGGATGCAGGGGATCAGGAACCCGGCCAGCATGGCCACATTCCCGCTCTCTGCGCGCGCAAGCGCCTGGAGAGGGGAAGGGCGTTTCGTGGGCGCCATGTCTCTGGTCCGGTCCGTAAGCGGAGTTTATGAGGGCCTGTCCGTCAGCGCGAGATCCGGAGGTCGGAAATCGAGCGGGCGATGGCTTTGTACGCTTCCGTCAGCTCCTGGCCGTTGGTGGGGCGATAGGCGAAGGCCGGGTTGGTGGCGCAATAGTCCAGAACGGCCTGGCCATTGGTCGGCGCGTTGAAGCCTACTGTGTAAACCACAACACCCTTGGTCTTCATCTGGTCACAGATTGCGCGCGCCTGCGTCGGCGAGCTCGGGTTGCCGCTGCCGGGGCGCACCTGGTTGTATTCACCGTCCGACATCATGATCAGAACTTTGGTTGCGTCCGGCTCGTCATAGGGAAGTGCCTTGGAGCCGTTGGGCCATACATTGTTCCATTCCGGCGAGATCAGATACCAGCCCCAGGCGGTGCCGATGTGACCGGCCGTGTTGCTCATCGGGCGCATATCGTCGATGAAGTCGAGCAGGTCGCGGCGATTATAGGTCAGCGGAACCGGCTGGTCATAGTTGCACCAGGTATTCGTCCCGTTATCGGTCGTCCATCTGTCGTTATACGGATCAAACGTTGCGGTGATGGGTGTCAGCCAGCGGTTGCTGCCCGGTCCGGCGTCGGTATAGCGCTCGCTGCCCTCGCGCTCCCACACGCAGGTGGACGTGATGGTGGTGCTGCGGCTGTAGGGGCCACGCCATTCGTAATTCCATTCCCGGCAGCTGCCATTGTTCCGGTAGGTCCTGCAGGTCGTCCGAACATAGATATTGCCGTAATAGGAATATGTCCGTGTCGGGTCCACATTCGTCACGGCTTTGAAATAGGGGCCAGCATTGACCATGGTGTCATAGGAAACCATGGCAAGGCGCACGTCTTCAGGGTCGCCGGGATAGCCTTCTACAGGCAACAGCGTATTGACGGCTTCAACGGCGGCAACCTTGAGGTTTTCCATCCGGCTGTTCGATCCCATCGAGCCGGAAACGTCGAACACGAAGGCGATCTCGAGTTTGCCGATGCCGTATGTGGCGGCGGACGCAACGTTGAAGGAAAGTTTCTGGATGCCCGCGATCTGGGAAAGCGTTGTCGTCTGGGAACAGCCGACGCGCCCCTCCAGTTCTTCGGTTTCCTCGATATATGTCAGGGCCACGAGCGAGCAGGTCAGGCCCGAACTGCCATTGTCGCTCAGGATGCCTGCGAAATAGTCATTGGCTTCCTGAAGCGTATAGGCCCGGTCCTTGCCGTCCTGCATGGATTTGGTAGCCGCCAGAACCGCGCTGTCGACAGCTTGCTGGACGCGCGCTTTCTGGGTCGTGGTCACCTGGAAGTCGATCGCGAAACCGGCGATCGTCACGATCGGAATGATCGACAGCGCGGCGATCATGGCAATGTTGCCGGATTCCTCGCGCGCAAAGTCCCGTTTGCCCCAAAACATCGTAACCTCTGTCCCATCCAAACGGCCGGAACCAGGGCCACACTGCCCCCTATACACCCCGGCCATCCTGCCCTTATCGCAGGTCTGGGTTTCCGGACGGTGAGTGCATGATCGCGAATTTGCCGGATGGGTTAGTCTTCTGGTAACCTGACCCAACCCGAATCGAGAGGCTGACCGGTCATGCTGCAATATCAGGCACTTCTGAGAGATATTCTCGAAAATGGCCACCAGCGCGGTGACCGGACAGGTGTTGGCACGATCGGCGTCTTTGGCCGGCAGATGCGGTTTGATCTCTCCAAAGGCTTCCCGCTGGTCACCACCAAACGGCTACACCTGCGCTCGATCATCGTTGAGCTGCTCTGGTTCCTGAAGGGCGACACCAATATCGCCTATCTGAAGGAGAACGGCGTCTCCATCTGGGATGAATGGGCTGACGAGAACGGCGATCTTGGTCCCGTCTATGGCAAGCAGTGGCGCAGCTGGGCCGCGCCCGACGGCAAGACAATCGACCAGATCCAATGGGTTCTGGACGAGATCCGCACCAATCCCAATTCCCGCCGTCTCATTGTGTCAGCCTGGAACCCGGCAGACGTGAACGATATGGCCCTGCCGCCTTGCCACTGCCTGTTCCAGTTCAATGTCATGGACGGCAAGCTCAACTGCCAGCTCTACCAGCGCTCGGCAGATGTCTTCCTCGGCGTGCCCTTCAACATCGCCTCCTATGCGCTGCTCACCATGATGATGGCCCGCGCCACGGGGCTGCAGCCGGGCGACTTCGTGCACACGCTGGGCGACGCGCACCTCTATCTCAACCATCTCGAACAGGCCGAGCTTCAGCTCACCCGCGACCCGCGCGAGCTGCCGGTGATGCAGATGAACCCGGAAAAGACCGACCTGTTCAGCTGGGAATACGAGGATTTCAAGGTCGAGGGCTATACCCCCCATCCGCACATCAAGGCGCCCGTCGCAGTCTAGGTGCCGTCTGGACTGCCAGCCCGACCGGAAGGCTACTCCCGGATCAGCTCGCAATGCAGGAAGCCGCCCGTTTCGACCGCGATGGAGAGGGATTCCTCAAACTCTGTGCAATGCAGCAGCGGCCCGCCCGCGCCGCCGGTCGCGGCGTTGACGCGCACCCGCGCATCGCCGCTCACTTCCCGCGCCACCTGTGCCGCGTCATAGCGACCGGCCAGCGTGATCGATTGCGCGCGCGGGCTGATATCCCGCTCTTCGGTGCCCAAATCCACCGTGTCTCCGGTCTGGCGTGCATTCCCATAATAGCTCGCCGTCACCTGCAGGGGGCGGCCGGCTGCCTCCAGTGCCCGGCTGACATCGGCCGAAATCGTGACGTCCAGCCGGAAGGGCAGGGCCACCATGCGCGGCTTGTAATCGGCGCCCGTTCCAATGCCGGGAACGGCATCGTCTGGCGCCGCCTCTGCCAGGCCAGGCTCGGACGTATGCCCGCAGGCTGCCAGCAGAAGGCCGGACATCAGAAGGGTGGCAAGTCGGGTCATCGGCAGAACTCCTTGTTGTCCAGACTGTTGCGGCCACTGCAGCATCTGGCAACCCCCAGAAATGCGCTTGCTGCAGGTTGAGAAGCTCTGCATCCTGAGCGAGGTCTGGGGCGGCATTACGGCAGCGCAGACCTACAGGGAGGGTATCCATGAAAATCCTGATTGCTGAACTTATCGGCACATTTACACTTGTCCTGCTGGGCTGCGGCTCGGCGGTCCTGGCGGGCGGCGAAGTCGGCCAGCTCGGCATCGCCTTCGCGTTCGGCCTTGCCATTGTCGCCATGGCCTATGGCATCGGTCCGATCTCGGGTTGTCACGTCAATCCGGCGGTCAGCTTCGGCGCCTTCATTGCCGGGCGCATGTCTGCCGGCACGATGATCCAATACTGGATCGCTCAGTTCATCGGGGCCGTCCTCGGCGCCGCCGTGCTTTACCTCATTGCCTCGGGCAAGGCCGGGTACGACCTCGCCGCCAATGGCCTTGGGCAGAATGGCTGGGGCCCTGGCTATCTGGGCGAATACGGCCTCGTTGCTGCGCTCGTCTTCGAAGTCGTCGCCACCTTCATTTTCCTGGTTGTGATCCTCGGCTCCACCCAGAAATCTGCGCCCGGCATGCTCGCTGGTCTCGCCATCGGCCTCACGCTGGCGGTGATCCATATTGTTGGCATTCAGGTCACGGGCGTGTCGGTCAATCCGGCCCGCAGCTTCGGCCCTGCCGTCATCGTCGGCGGTGCCGCGATCTCGCAGCTCTGGCTGTTCCTGATTGCCCCGCTGGTCGGCGCTGCGCTCGCCGGCCTGCTGTTCAAGCAGAAATTGCTCGAAACCGAATAATCGCCATCAGGCCTCGCCCCAAAAGGGGCGGGGCCATCCCAACCGCTTGATCTGCCATCCCCGCAAGCAAAGCGCAGGCACAGCGGCCTCACGCCAGAGGTGTGAGAACAGCCACGAACAAATTAGTTACGCCTCATGTGGCGAGATCAAGCCCTTGTCTTCGCGGTAGCGGATGACCCGTGAAACAATCACGGCACCAACCATCTTGCCGATGACGAAAACGATCCAGTTTATCGGATGCAGCATGTTGCCCGGCTCCGCGCCCAGCTGCATCTGCTGGGCAAGGTCTGCGCCATAGAGGAACACGGTCGTATCCACCGGCGAGGCCAGCGCGCTCGATATCAGAATGCGTGTCGACAGCCGGTATTTGGTGAAGGTGTAAACCAGCCAGTCCACAAATTCGGAAACCGCGAAGGCAATCCCGCTCGCCATCGCAATCACCGGCCAGGAATAGAAGAACGACCACGCCACGGCGATCGCCATCAGGATCAGCACCTTGTGCCCCATCTCGCGCTGCACGAAATCGCGGATCACGAACACCATACCCGTCACCATCGTCATCGGATGCAGTGCCACGCCAGGTGGATAGGCGCCCCCCGGCGCGATGATTTCGGCCTGCGGAATCACGCTGAACGACCAGTTGAGAAAGGGAATCAGCGCCACATAAATAAACGCCCAGATCCGTCCGTTCAGGAACCAGATCGCGCAGAATGTGAGCAGCAGCGCGAACAGCGCCGGACCGATCAGCTGAGGCTGGGCATTGGTCAATATTCCGATCAGGTCTGACATATATGAGCGTTCCCCCGCTGATCCAATTTAATACAGTTGCCGCTGCGTTGGGTGCTTGCTTAAACTATGGGGGAGGAGCGAGGAAGCGCGCTTGTACCGGGACGAACGCCTGACGGACAGATTCGAAAGATAATAACAGCGATATGTCTATTCATGTAAAACTCTGCCTGATTGTCGCGCAGGCCCGCAACCGGGTCATTGGTGCCGGAGGGGCGCTCCCCTGGCGGCTCAAGGATGACATGGCGTTCTTCAAGTCGACCACCATGGGCGCCCCGGTCATCATGGGCCGCAAGACTTGGGAGAGTTTCCCCAAACGCCCGCTGCCCGGCCGCGAGAATATCGTTCTCACCCGCGATTGGGATTATGATGCTGCGGCTGCCCGCGTCTATTCCAGCTTCCCGGCGGCCATGAACGCGGCCCGCGCCATCGCCGCGCGCGAAGGCAAGGACGAAGTTTTCGTCATCGGCGGCGCCGAGATCTACAATCTGGCGCTTCCCTTTGCGGACCGGATTTACCTCACCGAAGTCGATGCCGAGGTCGAAGGCGACACCTTCTTCCCGGTGCTGGAGGCCCGCGAATGGGCCGCGCAGGAACTTGCCGTTCACGCCGCGGGTGAAACCAACGATCATGCCTTCACGATTCGCCAGCTCGACCGGGTCACTGCGCCGGTCTGAGGCGCCTCCTCCCTCATAATACTTCACCCGGCGGCAGCGATAGACTCGCCCGCCGCCAGCGCTACGCTTCCGCCCGATAAAGGTAATCGGGAGGAACAATCATGGATTTTGAAGTCATCGGCTCGGGGCTCGGCTTTCCCGAAGGCCCCGTCGTCATGCAAGACGGCTCGGTCATCATCGTCGAAATCCAGCGCGGCTGCATCTCCCGCCTCTGGGGCGGGGGCAAGCGCGAGGTGATTGCCACCCCCGGCGGCGGCCCCAACGGCCTCGCCATCGGCCCGGACGGCGCCCTCTATTGCTGCAACAATGGCGGCTTCGAATATCACGAGGTCGGCGGCCTCACGATCCCCGGCAATTGTCCGCCCGATTATTCCGGCGGCCGCATCGAGCGGATTGACCTCTCCACAGGCAAGGTCGAGCGCCTCTATGATGAAGTTGACGGCAACAAGCTCCGTGGGCCGAACGATATCGTGTTCGATACCGAAGGCGGCTTCTATTTCACAGATCTCGGCAAGGGCTTCGCGCGCAACCGCGATCATGGCGGCGTCTATTATGCGAAGCCGGACGGTTCCTTTATCAAGGAAGTCGACTACCACCACATCTCGCCCAATGGCTGCGGCCTCTCGCCTGATGGCAAGACGCTCTACTTCGCTGACACGATGACCGCGCGCCTCTGGTCCTTCGCGCTCACCGGCCCGGGCGAATACACGCCCCACAAGCCGCCCTTCCTGCGTGGCCGCGTCGTCACCGGCCAGACAGAGCTTTGCTATTTCGACAGTCTTGCGGTCGCCGCCTCCGGAAACGTCTGTGTGGCGACAATCCTCAAGAATGGCGGCTTCGGCGGCATCACCACAATCACGCCGGACGGCAAGTCCAACTTCACCGAAATCCCGGACCCCTTCGTCACCAACATCGCCTTCGGCGGGGCAGATATGCGCGACGCCTATATCTGCGCCTCCGGCACCGGCCAGCTGATCAAGACGCGGTGGACCGAGCCCGGCCTGAAGCTGAATTACAACGCCTGAAGCGCCAACCCCATCCGCTCCACCTTCGTCACCCTCGACGGGCAAAGCCCGTCAGGGGGCCCATCTCCTGCCATTGCCGTTTATCTCAGGGGTGACGTCAGGAGGTGGGCGCTCAGATGGCCTTGCGGCCATCGAGCGTGACGGCAGAAGAGAGAGCGGTAGAAAAGGGCGTGAGAGGTGAGGGCCGCTCACCTTGCCGCAACACACTCCACCTCCACCAGCGCCGCAAACGGCAACGCAGACACGGCCACCGCCGTCCGCGCCGGTGGGGGCGTATCAGAAAAATACTCCGTATACACCTCATTCATCGGGCCGTATTGCTCAATGTCGGTCATGAATACGGTGCATTTAAGAAGGTCACCCATCGTGCGGCCCGCTTTCTCCAGATTGCCTTTCACCGTGTCCATCGCCTGGCGGGTGGCCTCCTTCACATCGCCCGTCTCGCTCCGCCCGATCACGCCAGCGAGGTAAATGGCGTCCCCATGGCCCACCGCCGCGCTGTAAAGTGCATTGCCCGGCACCAGCACCACTTTCTCAGGCGGCGGCAGCGGAAATTCCTTCGGCGCAGGCCGGTCGTCATGAATGCTGACGCAGGCCCCCAGCAGAGGCGCCGCAAGCAGGGCCATCAGGGAAATATGTTTCATGGGGCAGCGTTCCTTCTCATCATCACGCAATACCGTAGGGCGGGTTAGCCAAAGGCGTAACCCGCCAAATCGCCGTCAGAGAAAAATTACCTCGGGCTGCCTTGCCCGCGCGCCCCGCTGATCGCGCGGATGCCTTCAAAGATCGACAGCGTCGTCTGGCAATCGTCCAGTGCCCGGTGGGCGGCGGCCTGGCTCACGCCGAAATGCCGCGCCACAGTCGCCAGCTTGTAGTCCGGCAGGTTCAGGTAACGCCGCGCCGCCTGCAGGGCGCAGACCGAGGCATGCGCCTCAAACACCTCCGGCGCCGCCGCGCGCAGAAAGCTCATGTCAAACCCGGCATTATACGCCACAATCGGCAGCCCACGGACGAAATAGGCAAGGTCCGCCATCACTTCCGCGCCCTCCGGCGCCCCGTCCAGCATATCATCGCTTATCCCGGTCAGCTGTGTAATGCGATAGGGCAGGGCCGCCTCACACCGCACAAAGCTCGAAAAGCTTTCCCGCGCGCCCGTCGCCATATCCACGCGCAACGCGCCGACCTCAATAATCTGGCAGGACCGCGGACTGAACCCCGTCGTCTCAAGGTCCACCACCACAAATTCCTGAAGCTCATGCGGCGCAGTCAAATGGGGCGGGCCTCCGGAATTTGGCGGCGTAGCCTTTGGCCGCCCCCGTCTGACGAGGTGGCACCTCTAAGAGGGTTCGTTCACCCCTCCAAGGGATAATGCGTCTTTCCGGTCAGGGGGCGACGCAACTTGAGTCCACTTGACGATAAGGGCGGTTGCACTGCCATCCGTCGCCGGAAGAGTTGAGATGGGAAAATTCCGGTAGCTCCACCTTCTCGCAGGTTTCGCCCCGTGCCCGATATCCCCGGTCGCAAGCCCAACCGGTGCCTGACCCGCTATTGGTCAAATTGGCATTAGCCGGCACGTGGATGGGGGCGCATGTATTGCCTGACGCGCGATAGCCGCGCTCACAGGTCCATCCTGTCCCATAGCCTGAACTCGTCAGATATCCGTTTTTAGGCACCTGGATAGGCGCGCACTGATTGTTCGCGGCGATGTATCCGCGCACACATTGCCAGCGGCTGCCTGAGCTGTCCAGATACGCATTTTCCGGCACAGGTATCGGCTCGCAGGCGTTTCCTTGAGCGCGGTAGCCATAATGGCATTCCCAGCCCCGGCCATAGGCGCTGCCATAGAAATAAGCGTTATCAGGGAGGATGATGGCCTCGCATTTCCCCCCCGTATCGCGGAAGCCCGCATCACAGGTCCACCCGTCACCGTAAACGCGAGCGCTGGCATTCTCAGGTGGGGGTGATTGTGCGGCGGCGGCGCCCGCAAGCAGAATGCTGCCTGCACAGATCAGCCCGCCAAGCCATTTGCGAAGCGCAACGATGGAATGGGTCATGAGCGTCTTTCCGCCCGAATGCGGGCAGTGGAAGTGAAGTTGCAATGCAGGAAAGATTCGCGCTCAGGCCTTGGTTGGCAAAGTCGCGTTGCGGCTTCGCGGAGCGTCGGGTCGCGCAGACTGGATCATGCGCGGGGGCGAAGGCGCCGCGTATTTGCGCTTAGCCTCTACAGCGGGTGTGTTTTTCTTGCGAGGCATGGATGCATCCTTCTGCAAGCAGAAAGAATATCCTGCACCTTTTATATGGGGCGCGTGTCTGTCGATTAAAGGACTTTGAATATTTTAAATTTTTTGTCGAAAAATCCGTATCGAAACAGGGAGGGGCGTGGCGCCCCTCAATCCTCAAACACAATCTCCGGCGCCGGCTTTGTCACCAGCTCGTCCAGCGCCACGGCAACGTTCCGCGCCAGTTTCAGAAAAACATCCGCTGCCGGACCTTTCGAGAGCGCCGCCGGTTCGCCCTTGTCGCCGCCTTCGCGGATGGCCTGGATCATCGGTATTTCGGCGAGCAGGGGAATGCCCAGCGCCTGCGCCATCTTCCGGCCGCCGCCTTCGCCCATCAGGTATTGGCGGTTGCCGTTCGCGTCCTCAAACCAGCTCATCGTTTCGGCGATGCCGATCACCGGCACATGCGTCTTGGCAAACATCGCTGCGCCCCGTCGCACATCGGCAAGGGCTACTTCCTGCGGCGTCGTCACGATGATGGCCGCGGTCACCGGCACTTTCTGCGCGATGGCGAGCTGTGCGTCGCCCGTGCCCGGCGGGGTGTCGATGATGAGCAGGTCCAGCGGGTCTTCCTTCGTGCCCCATTCGGCATCGTTCAGCAGCTGGGTAATCGCCGACATCACAATCGGACCGCGCCAGATCATCGGCGCGTCAGGATCGGAGAGGTAGCCGATGGAGAGCGTCTTCATCCCGTGCGCCTCGACCGGGACCAGCTTCTTGCCCGGCGAAGTCGCTGGCTCGGCGTTCACCGTGCCCAGCATGGTCGGGATCGAGGGGCCATAGATGTCGGCGTCCAGCAGGCCGACCTTCATGCCGGCTTTGGCCATCGCAGCGGCGAGGTTCACCGAGACGGTCGACTTGCCGACCCCGCCCTTGGCGCTGGCGACGACGAGGATGCGCGCGATGCCCGGTAGGGGGCGCATCGGGGTCGCCGGCGGCGGGGCGCCCTGAGAGAGAGCTTCATCGGAAAGGCGCGCGCCCTTGGTGACGCGGCGCGTTCCGGCAGGGACCGGATGCGTTTCAATCTGTCGCGCAGGTGACCCGGTTTGTCCCTCTTTGTCCCTGTTTTGACCCTGATGGGGATGAGAATGCCCCGAATGTACACTCTTTTCCGCGGTCAGAACGGTCGTCACCTTGGTGATGCCGGCAATGCGCGAGGCGGCGTTTTCCGCCTCCATTCGCCGGGCCTCTGCCATCGCAACATCCTCGCCCTCCGCCTGGATCACCAGGATCGCGCGGCCATCGTCGCCTATGGTGACGGACTCCAGCCAATCCGGCGTCCCCAGCGCTTTCTGCACGGCGGCTGCCAGCTTCTCCCGGGATTTCTGCTTTGATCCAAACATTAAGACTCCTCGGGTAAAACCGGCCATCATAGGCCTCAAGCAGGCGCTCTGGCCCGCCGGAATGCGGCATTTTTGCTGCACCTGGAAGCCGATTTGGCGTGCAAGGCGCGGCAGAGCCTCTATATAGGCGAGAAACGCAGATTTCAGGAGGCTGAATGCCCTGGGACGACAAGACTAAAGGTTCCGGCCCGTGGGGCGGGGGTGGATCAGGCGGCAATAATGGCGGCGGCGAAGGCGGCTCGCCCTGGAACCGTCCGGGCAAACAGCCCGAATCCGGTAAGGATCAACCCGATCTGGAAGAACAGATGCGCCGCATGCAGGAGCGCTTTCGTCAGCGCCGCAATGGCGGCGGCGGTGGACGCAAGGGTGGCGGTGGTGGCGCGGGCGCTGGCCGCGGCGCTGGTCCGCTGGGCGTACTGGTCATTGTTGGGGTCGGCCTTCTGGCGTGGCTCTCCACCAGCATCGTCGTGGTCGACCCGACCCAGCAGGCTGCCGTTTTTCGCTTCGGCAAATGGCAGGCAAATTATGGCCCCGGCCTTCATTTCCATCTGCCGACCCCGTTTGAAAGCCATCGCCTGATCCAGGTGGAAACGCGCAATGAAACGCCCATCGGCCGCACGCAGGACGAGAGCCTGATGCTGACCCAGGACGAGAACATCGTGGACATCCACTTCTCGGTCATCTGGAAGGTCGACACCCAGAATCCCGAAAACTACCTGCTCAACGTTCGCGACCCGGAAACGACAGTCGCAATGGTCGCTGAGTCGGTGATGCGCGAAGTTGTCGGCAAGACCCGCCTTCAAGACATCATCACCACCGAGCGCGATCGCGTGCAGGCCCAGGTGGCCGAACAGACCCAGACGCTGCTGAACGATTATCGTGCGGGCGTTCAGGTGCTTCAGGTTCAGATCGGCAAGGCTGATCCGCCCCAACCTGTTATCGAGGCGTTCAACGATGTGAACGTTGCCGAGCAGGACGCCGAGACCCGCACCAACCAGGCAACGCAGTATGCCAACGAAATCGTGCCCCAGGCACGCGGTACGGCCTCCCGCCTGCAGCAGGAAGCCGAGGCCTATCGAGACCAGGTTGTGGCTGACGCCAACGGTGAGGCTGCCCGCTTCGACCAGATCTATGAAGAATATCGCAAGGCGCCGCGCGTCACCCGGGAGCGTATGTATCTGGAAACGATGGAACGCGTGCTTGAGCGTTCCGACAAGCTGATCCTTGATCAGAAATCCGGCGCAGTGCCTTACCTGCCGATTGATCGTGTCCGGACCCAGCAGAATGGTGGAGGAGAGCGCTGATGCGTGCTTTTGGTTGGCTCATCCTGATCCTGTCCATCGTCGGGCTGGTCATTGCCTCGAACGTGTTTTTCGTTGTGCGCCAGTCGCAACAGGCCATCGTGCTTGAAGTTGGTAAGCCGGTTCGCATCATCAATGCGCCGGGCACCGACGAAGCAGGCCTGCACATGAAAATCCCGGTCTATCAGCAGGTCGAAATTCTCGACAAACGTAACCTTGGCCTCGACATCGAAGGCATCCAGGTGATCGCTTCCGACCAGCGCCGCCTGCAGGTGGATGCCTTCGTCCGCTGGCGGATCAACGACCCGCTGCGTTATTATCAGAGCTTCCGCACCGAAAGCGCGGCAACGACCCAGATCAATACGATCACGGTTGCTGCGATCCGGGCGACGCTGGGGGATGTGCCGGTTCCGGAAATCATTTCCGGCCAGCGCGCAGCCTTGATGAATGAGATCCGCGAGAGCGTGAACGCCGAGCTTATCAAGGCCGGTGTCGACATCATTGACGTGCGTATCCGTCAGGCAGACCTTCCGCAGGAAGTGGCCGAGGGCGTCTACAACCGGATGCGCACAGCGCGTCTGCAGGAGGCCCAGCGCATCCGTTCGGAAGGGGAGGAGCGGGCCCGTTTGATCCGTGCCCAGGCTGAGCGCGAAAAGACCGTCATCGAGGCTCAGGCCCGCGAAGCGGCTGAAAAGATCCGCGGTGAGGGCGATGCCCGCGCGACGGAAGTCTATGCCAACGCCTATAACAAGGACGCTGAGTTCTTCCGCTTCCAGCGCGCGCTGGTGGCGTGCGAGAAGGCCATCCAGGAAGGCACTCAGCTTGTGGTCAGCCCTGAGTCGATCGGTGTGTGTGACCAGTTCTTCGACAGTGCCCGTTCTGCGGGCGGGCCGCGCTGATCTGGAGCGGGCGGGGCGATGAGCTGGATTACGCTCGCCCTCGCCGGCTTTGGTGTCTGGCTATTGATGGAAGGCGTGCTGTGCGCAGTTGCGCCTGACTATATGCGGCGGATCGGTCAGCTTCTCTCGAAGCTGCCGCCCCGCGACATCGCCCTTGGCGGGCTGGTGGTTGCGGCAGTCGGTGTTGGTCTTCTGATGCTTGCAGTTCGCACGGCCTGAATCTGTTGCAACCGGTCGCCAAAGCGCCATAGTCAAAGGCGGAAAGACTGTCTGTTCACGCAGACCAGAAACGACCATGAAGGGAGTCTCCGCCATCATGAACCGGACCGCCGCCGCGGCGCTCGCCCTGATCGCAGCCTTGGCGCCTGTGGCGCTCGCGCAGCAGGCAGGCGGAAGCCTGTCGCGCCCCGGCACTCCGGTTGATGCCAAATCGGCGCCTCAGAGCTTCAGTGTGCTGGCCAAACGGCTGATGCCAGCGGTGGTGAACATCTCCACCTCGCAAGTGGTGGCCAGCCGCCTGCCAACCTTCCCGGAAGGCTCTCCGGCGGAACGCTTCAACGATTATTTCGGACGTAATGATGATGGCTTTCAGCGCGAAGGCTCGCTGGGTTCTGGCTTCGTCATCAGCGCCGATGGCTACATTATCACCAACAACCATGTGATCGAGAAGGCCGACACAATTGAAGTCATCTTCTCTGACGGCCGTACGCTCGACGCCAAGATCGTTGGGCGCGACAGGGATGGGGACATCGCCGTCCTGAAAGTCAGCTCCAAGTCGCCCCTGCCATTTGTAGAGCTGGCCGACAGCGACAAGGCGGAAGTGGGCGATTGGGTGATTGCCATCGGTAACCCGCTCGGCTTTGGCGGCTCGGTTTCGGCAGGCATCATTTCGGCGACGGGCCGTGACCTCAATACGGGGCGGTCTGACAATTTCATCCAGACCGACGCGGCCATCAACCAGGGCAATTCCGGTGGCCCGCTGTTCAATCTGAACGGCCAGGTGATCGGCGTGAACACCGCGATCATCTCGCAGTCTGGTGGCTCCATCGGTCTCGGCTTCTCTGTACCGTCCAACACGGTGAAGCGGATTTCGCAGCAGCTGATCAAGGAAGGCCGGGTGCATCGCCCCTGGCTGGGCGTGAATGTGCAGGATGCGGACGAGTCGCTGATCAAGGCCTACAAGGCCAAAGGCACCTCCGGTACCATCATCACGCGCATCACCGATGATAGCCCCGCTGCCAAGGCAAAGCTGGAAGTGGGTGATCTCATCCTCTCCATCGATGGACGGTCCGTTGCCGGCGTGCGGGAAATGACGCGGATGCTGTCTGAAAAGCCGATCGGCAAGCCGGTGACGCTCAGCATCGTGCGCGATGGCCGCCAGCGCGATGTCGCCGTCACGCTGGGCGAGCTGCCGGAGGAAAAGGAAGCGGTGACAGCTGCTCCCACCGAAGCGGTCGGCCTCTCCAACGATCTTGGCGCAGATATGGTGGCGCTCGATGATGATGTCCGCCGCCGCTTTGGCGTTCCGCGAGACATGTCGGGCGTGGCGGTCACCGGCGTCAGCACGCGCGGGCGCGCTTATGGCAAGCTGCGCCGCGGCGACGTGATCGTGGAAGTGAACTTCCAGTCCGTTGGCGCGGTCAGTGATGTGCTGAAGCGCCTGGAGACGGCGATGCAGTCGCCGAACCAGCCGATCCTGATCCGCGTCAAACGGCGCGGGGACACGGGGGGGTGGTTCGACCAGTTCGTGTCGGTCGAGATCAAGAAATAGGGGAATTCCCCGGCGGATTACCGGTTCTGGCTGGGTTACGCTGCGTCAGGCCCCTGTCAAACATTACGAAAAAGATGCCGAATTGGCTCGCCAAGTGCGACAACGCGCGCTAAGGACAGCGCAAATCGACCTTCTTTTTGACGGGCTGAGGCAGATATTATGATCCATCCTTCCCTGATCGCCATTGCTGCTATCGTTGTTGTCTTTGGCATTCTGAACCTTATCGAGTTCAAGCGCCTCGACTAATCGGCGTGGAGCAGGTGGTGCCCGATCCCATCCTGCTTGGTTACCTGTTTGGCGGGCTCCTGCTGATGGCGGTCGCTGGCGACCTGTTGGTGCGGGGCGCGCTGGGAATAGGCCGTGCAATGGGCGTATCGCCCCTGGTCGCCGGTATTTTCATCGTTGGATTTGGCACATCGGCGCCGGAGATGTTCATCTCCGCCAATGCAGCCCTGTCGGGTAGTCCCGGCCTCGCAATCGGCAATATTGTCGGCTCCAACATTGCAAACGTCCTGATGGTGGCGGCTATTCCAGCGCTGCTCTTCACTTATCGCACGGGCGGCGCCGGGCAGGGGCGGGCGCTGTTTATGCTATTGCTGGCGACCTTCATCTGGATCGGCATGACGGCAATCATGCCGCTCGATCCGGTGATGGGGGTCTGCTTCCTGCTGGTGCTGGTGGGGTATTCGGGTTTCTCGATCTTTGCCGCGCGTCGCGATCAGATCGCTGGCCGGGGCACGGGCAATGAAGAGGCCGTGACGATGAACCCGCCGCTCTGGCGCGCGATCTTCTATGCGCCGCTGGGCATTGCGGGTCTCATCTTCGCGTCTGGTTTCATCATTACAGGGGGCGAAGGCGTCGCGCGCCATTTCAATGTGCCCGACGAGTGGATCGGGCTTACGATCCTGGCGCTGGGCACGTCGCTGCCGGAGATCGGCGCGGGACTGGCGGCAGCTTTCCGGCATCGCGGCGACGTGGTGGTTGGCAATGTGCTGGGCTCCAACGTGTTCAACCTGTTGGGCGCAGGCGGCCTTGTGGCGCTGTTCGGGCCGTTCGACGTGGCGCCGATGTTCCAGCGGTATGATCACTGGGCGATGGGCGCTTCCGTGGTGCTGCTGGCGATCCTGATCATGACGCGGATCAAGATGGGCCGGTTGCTCGGCCTGCTGCTGCTGCTGCTGTATGCGCTCTATATCTATGGTCTCGTCTCAGGCACGAACATTTCGGCGCTGGCCCAGATGGTGACCGGATGACACCGAAGGGCGCGCTGGTAACGGGGGCGGGAACCCGCCTTGGCCGGGCCATGGCCGAAGCGCTGGGCGCGGACGGCTGGACGGTGGCGGTGCACTACCGCAGCTCCGAGGGGCAGGCGCAGGCGGTGGTTGATGCTATTCGCGCGCGCGGCGGACGGGCGGAGATGTTCGATTGTGACCTGTCCGAAGAGGCGCAACGTGTGTCTTTTTGGGGCCGTTTGAATACATTTCCGGGACAACCCGTGACACTTCTGGTCAATTCGGCGTCAACCTTTGCCGAAGACAGCGCAGGCGAGCACACGCGCGTAGATTGGGACCATCATTTCGAGCCGAACCTGCGCGCGCCGGTTCACCTCGCCCAGCTTTTCGCGGCGAGCCTGCCTGACGACGAGCGCGGGCTGGTGGTGAACCTGATCGACCAGCGCGTCCTGAAACTCGACCCGCGCTTTTTCACCTACACACTTTCCAAGGCGGCGCTGTGGCAGGCGACGCAGACGAT